>NZ_JBJGZJ010000008.1:0-167768 GCF_054050435.1 Geodermatophilus sp. SYSU D01036
GGGTGTCGGGCGCCAGCCCCGGGGGCCGGGGCGGGGCGGCGTCCGGCGGGCTCGCGGGCGCGGGGGCCGGCGGGCCCCCGCGGCCCCCCGGGGGGTGGGTGCGCTCGATGAGCTGGAGGCAGTTGTCGGTCATCCAGCGGATCATTCGGCCGATCTCGCCCCAGTGGGTGGCGTTGCGGAGAGCGAAGATGACGAGGAACGCTGCCATCACCGGAACGGCGCACGTCAGGGCCACGGACACCTGGGGCACGGGGCCACCGGTGTCCGGGTCGGGGAGCGCCCGGGCGACGAGGATCACGAAGGTCATCGCGCCGACGAGCGCACCCATGGCATGGCGTTGCACGGGATCGGTGAGGAAGCGACGCCGGACCCGGGCGGACAGCGGTTCCGCGCTCATCTGCAGCGCATAGATCCGGACCATGAAGACGACCGAGATCACGAAGAGCAGGCTGGTGCCGAAGCCGGTGGTCAGGGCCTGTGCGACCGAGGTGCCGACGTGCAACCAGGACGGCGTCCGGTCCGGGCCGAGCGATCGGTCGAGCGTCAGCGTCCCGGCCGCCAGGGCCGCCCCGCCCGCGACGTACAGGAGGGCCACGACGACGGGGTGGTCGGTCGGTGGCCTGAGGCTGGAGGCGGCAGAGGGACGCCGGCCGGCCGGCGTGCGCCGCGGGTCCGGTCGTGTCGGGGACGCCACCGTCGGACCTACCTCGATCCGGGCACGAGCCGGGCGAACTCCCCGCCCAGCTGGGACAGCACGTCGTCGAACTCGCCCGGCTCGACCGCGTCGCGGGTCGTGGCGAGCACGGCGACCATCCCGTCCCGCGCCTCCTGCTCGGGCAGGTGCGCCATCCGGGCGACCCGCCGGGCGAACTCGTCGGGTCCGAAGGGCTGCGCCTCCGGTTCCGGCGGGATGAGGTCGGGCTGCAGGGCCCCGGGCAGCTGGGCACGCAGGTCGTCGGCCTCACCGGCGGTGAGCCGCTGGGCCAGCACGCGCAACGTGGCGTGGACGAGCGTCTCGGTCTCGTCGCGGGGGCGCCCGCCGCGGGCCTGCACGGACGAGACGAAGTCGTCGTACTGCACTGCTCCTCCTCCTCGCCGGAGACCGGACGCGTCGGACACCGGCCGGTGCTCCCAACCTGGGGGATGCCGCCGCCGGAACACATCGGCAGACCTGCCGATGTGCACGCGCCGTCCGGGTACCGGTGCGCGAGCCGGGTAGGGCTGCCGCGCCGCCGACCGCGGCGCCCACCGCCGTCCCGGGGAGGACCACCATGCGAGTCGAGGACCTGTCGGGGGACGACGCCGCGGTGTACCGGGCCGTGGCCGAGGCGGAGGTCGGTGCCGGCGCTCCGCACCTGCAGGACATCGCCCGTGGTGCCGGTCTGGACCTCGAGCGGGCGCGGGCCGCCGTCCACCGTCTGCTGCACAGCGAGCCGAAGATCCTGCACGAGGTCCCCGACACCAGCCGCACCGAGCTGGGACCGGTGTACGAGCTGGCGCCTCGCACCTGACCCTGCTCGCCTGTTCCTGCGTACGCCGGGGCCCGGTCCCTCGCCCGCGTCCCGTCGTGGAGGGGGCGCGCTGGCCAGCCGCCGTGGGCGTGTTCTCTCTGGTGCCGGCGGACCCCTCAGGGGGACGTCGACCGGCCCGGTATCGGCATGTCTGCCGATTCCGGGCGCCCCGCCGCGGCGGGTGCAATCGGGGTCCCGACCCGAGCCGGGAGCGGGGACCACCCCGACGAGGAGGCAGCGTGAAGGCAGTTGTGTACGACGGACCCCGCCAGGTCAGCGTCAAGGACGTACCGGACGCGCGGATCGAGCGACCGACCGATGTCCTGGTGCGGATCACCTCGGCGAACATCTGCGGCTCGGACCTGCACATGTACGAGGGCCGCACCGACTTCGAGACCGGCCGCTGGTTCGGGCACGAGAACATGGGCCAGGTGGTCGAGGTCGGCGACGGGGTCGACAAGGTGCAGGTGGGCGACTGGGTCGTCCTGCCGTTCAACATCGCCTGTGGGCACTGCAAGAACTGCGAGCGGCAGCTCACGAACTACTGCCTGACCGCGCAGCCGGAGCCGAAGATGGCCGGCGCCGCCTACGGCTTCGCCGACATGGGCCCCTGGGCCGGTGGGCAGGCGGAGCTGCTGCGCGTGCCCTGGGGTGACTTCAACTGCCTGCGGCTGGGTGAGGACGCCGAGCAGCGCCAGACCGACTACGTGATGCTCGCCGACATCTTCCCGACCGGCTACCACGCCACCGAGATGGCCGGCGTGAAGCCCGGCGACCAGACGGTCATCTACGGCGCCGGCCCGGTCGGGCTGATGGCCGCCCTCTCGGCCACCATCCGGGGGGCCGGCAAGGTGATGGTCGTCGACCGGCACCCCGACCGGCTCAAGCTGGCCGAGTCGATCGGCGCGATCGCCATCGACGACTCGAAGGTCGACCCGGTGCAGGCCGTCCTCGAGCAGACGATGGGGCTGGGCGCGGACAACGGCTGCGAGTGCGTCGGCTACCAGGCGCACGAGCCCGACGGCCAGGAGCAGGCCAACCTGACGATGAACCGGCTGGTCGCCTCGGTGCGCTTCACCGGGACGATCGGCACCGTCGGCGTCTACGTGCCGCAGGACCCCGGCGCCAGCGACGAGCTGGCGAAGCAGGGCAAGCTCGCCTTCGACTTCGGCATGTTCTGGTTCAAGGGCCAGCACATCGGCAGCGGCCAGGCGCCGGTCAAGAAGTACAACCGGCAGCTGCGCGACCTCATCGCCGGGGGAAAGGCCGAGCCGTCGTTCATCGTGAGCCACGAGTTGCCGCTGGATAAGGCGCCGGAGGCCTACGAGCACTTCGACGCCCGGGACGAGGGCTGGACGAAGGTCGTCCTGCACCCGGCGATGGCGGGGAGCTGACGTGGCCGGGGAGCTGAACGGACGGCGGGTCGCGATCCTGGCGGCCGACGGGGTGGAGCGCGTCGAGCTGGAGCAGCCCCGTCGGGCCCTGGACGACGCGGGCGCGCGGACCGACGTGCTGTCGATCCACGACGGCGAGATCCAGGCGCGCAACAACGACCTCGAGGACGCCGGCACCTTCGGCGTCGACCGGCTGGTCGGCGCGGCGTCGGTGGACGAGTACGACGCGCTGCTGCTGCCGGGCGGCACGGTGAACCCGGACCAGCTGCGCATGCAGCCGGCGGCGGTCGAGTTCGTGCGGAACTTCGTCGAGTCGGGCAAGCCGGTGGCGAGCATCTGCCACGGGCCGTGGAACTTCGTCGAGGCCGGCGTCGCGCGAGGACGGCGGCTGACGTCGTTCCCGAGCATCCGCACGGACCTGCGCAACGCCGGCGCCGAGGTGGTCGACGAGCAGGTCGTCACCGACGGCAACATCACCACCAGCCGGTCGCCGGACGACCTGCCGGCCTTCTGCGAGCGCATCGTGCAGGAGTTCGCGCGGGCACCGCAGACCGCCGCCGCGGGAGGTCGGGCATGACCAACTCCATCGGGAACGTGGCGTCCTTCGCCGCCCGCGCCGGCGGGAGCGTCGTCCGCCAGGTGCGGTCGGCCATCGACCCGTCCGCCGCCCGGCCGGCCGGCGCGGGCCGGCCGGCGTCCGGATGGCTCGTGGTGACCGTGTTCCGCGAGCCGTCCGACGTCGACACCGCGCGGCTGCCTGCCCCCCTCGCGGGGTTCGGGGACCGGATCGAGGTCCGCGTCCGCCCGGCCGCGGGCGGCAAGGGCACCGAGCTCGCGGCCCGGTTGCGCGACCGGCCGTCGCCGGGCACCGCCCTCGGCCGGCTGAGCGGCAACGACCCGCAGGCCGACCTGCGGTCCGCGCTGCGCCAGGCCAAGCAGCTCATCGAGGTGGGCGAGGTGCTGGCGGTGGACCCGGCGCCGCACGGCAGGCGGACGGCGACGCCCGGTGGCGTGCTCCTGGAGGCGTGGACCCGGATGGCCCCCAGGGCAGGTGTGCGATGAAGGCGGTGACCTGGCGCGGGGTCAACGAGATCGGCGTCGAGGACGTCCCCGAGCCGAAGCTCCTCAACGACCACGACATCATCCTCGAGGTCGGCCTGTCGGTGACCTGCGGCTCCGACCTGCACCTGATGGGCGGGTACATCCCCGCGATGCGCGCCGGTGACGTGCTCGGGCACGAGTTCATGGGCACGGTCGCCGAGGTCGGGGCCGGGGTGACCAAGCACCGGGTCGGCGACCGCGTGGTGGTGGTCTCCTTCATCGGCTGCGGGCAGTGCTGGTACTGCAAGCAGGAGCTGTGGTCGCTGTGCGACAACGGCAATCCCAACCCGGGGATCACCGAGGCGCTGTGGGGTCAGTCCATCGGCGGCTGCTTCGGCTACTCGCACGCGATGGGCGGCTGGGCGGGCAGCCACGCCCCCTACATCCGGGTGCCCTACGCCGACCAGGGCGCCTTCACCATCCCCGACGGCGTCTCCGACGAGCGGGCGCTGTTCGCCTCCGACGCCGCACCCACCGGCTGGACCGGGGCGCACCAGGCCGAGGTCCGGCCGGGTGACGTGGTCGCGGTGTGGGGGGCCGGCGGCGTCGGGCAGATGGCCGCGCGCAAGGCGATGCTCATGGGTGCCGAGCGGGTCGTCGTCATCGACCGGTACGACAACCGGCTCGAGCAGGTCCGCACGCACATCGGGGCGGAGACCCTCGACTACGAGCAGGTCGACGTCCCCGCGGAACTGCGGGAGATGTCCGGCGGGCGCGGTCCGGACGTCTGCATCGAGGCGGTGGGCATGGAGGCGCACGGCAACGGCCCGCAGTACCTCTACGACCAGGTCAAGCAGCAGTTGCGGCTGCAGTCGGACCGGCCGACCGCCCTCCGGGAGGCCATCTACGCCTGCCGCAAGGGCGGGACGGTGTTCGCGCTGGGCGTGTTCGGCGGCCTGGTGGACAAGTTCCCGATGGGGGCGGTGATGAACAAGGCGCTCACCCTGCGCGGCGCCCAGCAGCACGGGCACCGCTACGTCCCGGAGATCCTCGACCTGATGAGCCGGGACGAGGTGCGGACCGAGCACCTCGCCACCCACGTGATGCCGCTCGACGACGGGCCGAAGGGCTACCGGATGTTCAAGGAGAAGGAGGACGGGTGCGTCCGTGCGGTGTTCCGTCCGGGTGGCTGAGGCGACACCGGCCGGCCCACCGTACGGCCCGGCGCCGGGCCGTACGGTGGGCCGGCGCCGGGCCCCCGCCGGCCCGGTGCGGGGCGACGCGGTGAGCGCCGCACCCCGCACGACGGCGGTGGAGGCGGGCCCACGGCCGACGATCCTGTCGTGGCGCCGCCTGCTGATCTGCCTCGGCGGCGGCCTCGTCGCGGGCGGACTGACCACGGTCGCCGGTGTCCCCGACCTCGCGGTCCTCGTCGGCTGGGCCGTGGCCGCCGGCGGCCTGCTGTTCTGGGTGTGGCGGATCAGCTGGCCGCGCGACGCGGAGGGGAGCAAACGCCTGGCCGAGGAGGAGGGGCAGACCCGGGTCACGGACACGGCCGTGCTGGGTGCGGCGGTGGCCAGCCTCGCCGCCGTCGTCGAGGGCCTCGTCCGGTCCAGCTCCGGGGGTGTCGTCGGCGTCGCCACCGTGGTGCTCGGCGTCCTGGTGGTGATCCTGTCGTGGGCGCTGGTCAACACGGTCTTCGCCCTCAAGTTCGCGCGCCACTACTACGCCGGTGGCGACGGCGGCATCGACTTCGGCCAGCGGGAGCCGCCTGCCTACAGCGACTTCGCCTACGTCGCGTTCACCGTCGGGATGAGCTTCGCGATGCCGGACACCCAGGTCGAGGACACGTCGATCCGCAAGGTCGCCCTCGGGCACGCTCTGCTGTCCTACCTTTTCGGCACCGTGGTGATCGCCGTGGCGGTGAACCTGGTGACCAACCTGGGGCAGTCGTCGTGAGGCCGCGCCGCCGCCGTGGTCCATCAGTCGCGGGCGCGCGGAGGTAGCCGTGGTCGCCGTGGTCGTCGGTCTGGGGTTGGTGGTGCTCGTGACCGTGGACGCCGTTCTCACGGTGCTGCACCCGACCCGTCGGGGGCCGCTGACGCTCGTGACCGGTGCGGCGGTCTGGACGACGGCGAGGGCCCTGGCCCGCGCTGTCGGACGTCCCGGTCTGCTGGCCGGGGCCGGGATGCTGGCTGTCGTCGCGGTCTTCGCGCTGTGGACGGCGCTGATGTGGTTGGGGTGGGCGCTGGTCTACCTGCCCAACCTCGATGACTTCTCCTACGACAGCGCGGTGCCATACGGCGACCGTGGGGCGGCCGAGGCGCTGTACGTGAGCGGCATGGCGCTGACCACGGTGGGCTACGGCGACGTCGTCGGGGCCACCGATCTGATGCGCTTGGCCACCGTCACCGAGGCCGCCGCCGGGTTCGGCCTGATGACCGCGGCGATCACCTACGTCCTGTCGATCTACCCGCTCACCACCGACCTGCGCAGCGCCGCCCGGATGGTGGAGACGCAGGCCGACGACCCCACCCGGGCCGCGCAGCTGGTCGTCCTGGGTGAGGCCTCGTACCTGCAGAACCTGCAGCACGAGCTGCTGACCATCGACGAGAACACCGAGCGTTTCCCGTTCCTCTACTACTTCCGGGCCAAGGACGCCGCAGCCTCCCTGCACACCCTGATGAGGGGTGCGACGATGGTCTGCCTGGCGGCGCGCTGGGGTGTGTCCGCGGAGGCGGCGCCCTACGCCCGGGTGCACGGGGAGGAACTGCAGCTGCGGCTGCAGCGGATCATGGACCACTACGCGATCCGCTTCCTCATGCGCGCCCGGGAGCCGCTGGGGCAGCCGCTCGACCTGGACGACGCGCGGAGCCGGCTGCAGCGGCTGGTGTGCGCAGCCGGGGACGACGGCGCCGATCCGTGCCCGGACGATGCGGAGATCCGCCGTTTCGCGCTGTTCGTGGGGCAGTGCCAGGCGTTCCTGGAGGACCTGGCCAAGCACCACCTGCAGCCTCCGACGCAGATCCTCGCCGCCGGCTGAGGGGCCCCGCGCGCTCTCCGGCACCCGGTCCGTGCCGGACGGTCCAATTCCGGCGGGATGCGCAGGCCGGTGCCCACCACCCGAGGTCAGCGGTGGCGGGTCCAGGGGCGTCGAGTGCGACCTGGCCCGGGGGAGGGCCCACCCAGCACGCCGAGGACGCCCTACGGGTCGAACCGCGGTAGTCGGCCCGGTCGTCCCGGCTGCCGCAGTGGGAAGGGAGGGCTGAGTCGATGGTCCGGATCGGTTCCTGCTTCTCGACCGCATCGACGAGATCGTCGCCCCGGACCTCGCCGTCGACTTCGACGACAACCGCTACGGCGCTTCCGAACTCACCCCGTCGGCACATCGCCGCCGACGGACCGGCCCCGGCCGGTTGCAGTTCTGGTTGCAGGTGTGGTGATTCCGGGGTGATGCGTCCCCGTCGGCCGCCGTCCCGAAGGATGACGAGCCCGCAGCTCAGAGCCCCGTCGCGGGCCATCGACGGACGCCTGGGAACGCGACCACGACGGCCTGGCGGTGTGGGGGTCGGGGATTCCAGTCCCCTCAGCTCTACCCGTTCGACGAGGGCCCGACCTGCAGCAACGCAGGGCGGGCCGTCGTCGTCGTGCGGGGGCGGCGCGGTCGCACGGCAGCCGGGGTCTCCTCCCTAGAGTTGCTCCATGTCGATGTCGCCGGTCTCCGGCCTGGACGTCGGCGTCCTGCTCGACCGGGTCGAGGGGACGGCGCCGATCGAGGCCCTGCGGGCCGCCGCGGAGGCGCTCGCGGAGATGCTCGGGGCGCGGGACCTGACCTTCCTGATCGCCGACTTCAGCGGCCGCGCCGTCGTCCGTCTCACCACGGGGATCGCCCGCGCCGAGGGCGGGCGGTCGCAGGCGGGCGCGCACGCGGAGACGCTGCAGCTGTCGGGCACCGTGTACGAGCGGGTGCTGTGGACCCAGGAGGCCGACGTCCGCCCGCTCGACGACGGGGCCCGGGTGATCGCCCCGGTCAGCGACCGGGGGGACGCGATCGGGCTGCTGGAGCTGGTCCTGCCGGTGCCCGCAGACCCGGCGGTGGTCGCCGACGTCGCCGCCGCCGCGCACGCCCTGGCCTACGTCGTCGTCGCCGCCCGCCGGTACACCGACGTGTTCGAGTGGGGGCAGCGCACCACCCCCTTCTCCCTGGCCGCGGAGATCCAGCGCCGGCTGCTCCCGGCGTCCTACACCTGCGAGGCCGGGCAGTTCACCCTCGCCGGCTGGCTCGAGCCGGCCGCCTCGGTGGGCGGGGACACCTTCGACTACACGCTCAACCAGGACTCGCTGCACGTGTCCATCACCGACGCCGTCGGTCACGAGGTCGAGGCCGCCCTGCTGGCCACGCTGCTGGTCGGGGCCCTGCGCAACGCCCGCCGGAAGGGCCTGGACCTCGCGGGGCAGGCCCGCTACGCGAACGACGCCCTCACCGACGGCGCCGCACCCGGGCAGTTCGTCACCGGACAGCTCCTGCGCGTGCACCTGTCGTCCGGTACGGCCGTGGTCGTGAACGCCGGCCACCCGCTGCCGCTGCGGCTGCGGGACCGCCGGGTGCAGGAGATCGGCCTGGACGTCGAGCCGCCGTTCGGTGTCGTGCCCCGCGCGTCGTTCCGGCCCCAGGAGTTCCGGCTGAGCCCGGGGGACCGGGTCGTCCTCCTCACCGACGGGATGCAGGAGCGCAACGCCGCCGTCCTCGACGTCGCGGCGGCCCTCCGCGACACCGCGGACCTCCACCCCCGGCAGGTCGTCCAGGAGCTGGGGGCCGCGGTCCTGCGCGCGACCGGCGGCGACCTCCGCGACGACGCCACCGTGGTCTGCCTGGACTGGTACGGAGGTCCCCCGCGCCGCCGGGACAGCGCGCACGGCGCCGACGCCGGCCGCGCCTCGTCCGCGCGGTCCCCCCACCGCCCGGACGCCTGACCGCGGGCGCGGACCCCCCCGGGGGTCAGGACGGCCGGTCCGTCTCGCGCCCGGCGGCCCGGTCGCGCTCCCGCGACGCGAACTCCCGGGCGTCGCGGGCCTCGCGGCGGAGGCGCTCGCCGTCCTCCGGACGGGTCTCGGCGAGCTGGTCGAGCGTCGCGGCGAGCCGCGTCTCGGTGTCGACGATGCTGCGGGAGGTCCGGACGAGCGCGTCGGCCAGCTCCTCCCGCCGGAGCAGGAGGTCCGCGGCGCGGCGCCGCCCGGCCTCCGCCCGCCGGGCGAGGTGCCGGGTCCGGTCCGCCGCGCCGGCGGGCGGTGCTCCGCCGTCCTCCCGGGACGCCATGGCCGACAGCGTGACGCACCGGCGCGCGCCGCGGCACCCCCGGGCCCCGGGACGACGGCGGGGGCCGGGACCCCACCCCGACGGGGGACGGCCCGGCGCGGCTGCTTGCGCAGGTCGGCACACTGCCGGGGTGATCGAGAGCGCCGACTCCGCCGGGACGACCGCACGCATCCCCTCCCTCCCGGCCCCCCGGACCGCTCCGGTCCCCACCCCGTCCGACGACACGCTGCTCGTCCCCGGGGAGACCTGCTGGCGGATCGAGCGCGCCGACCGGCACGCCGTCTTCGTCGACGCCGCCGACTACTTCGCCACCCTCAAGCGCGCGGTGCTGCGCGCCGAGCGGCGGGTGCTGTTCATCGGCTGGGACTTCGACCCGCGCATCCGGATGGACCCGCGCACGCCCGGCCGCGCCCGCGACGACCGCCTGGGCCGCGTGCTCGAGCACGCCGTCCGCGCCAACCCGCGGCTGGAGATCGGCGTCCTGCAGTGGGACCTCGGCATGGTGGTGGCGCTGACCCGCCGCATGGCCCCGATCGTGCTGCTCGACCGGCGCACCCCCGACCGGCTGCGGTTCACCGTCGACACGCACCACCCGCTCGGCGGCGCGCACCACCAGAAGATCGTCGTCATCGACGACTGCCTGGCCTTCGCCGGCGGCATCGACGTCACCGCCGACCGCTGGGACACCTCCGAGCACCGCGACCGCCACCCGCTGCGGCACCGGCCGCACACGACCCGGCTGCGGGGCCCCTGGCACGACGTCACCAGCCTGGTGTCCGGCCCGGCCGCCCGGGCGATCGGCGACCTCGCCCGCGAGCGCTGGGAGAGCGGCACCGGGGAGCACCTGGAGCCGGTGACCGACGTCGAGGTCTGCTGGCCCGAGGGGGTCGAGACCTTCCTCACCGACGTCGACGTCGCGGTCTCGCGCACCCGCCCCGAGTACGGCGGCGCCGAGCTGGTGCACGAGATCGAGCTGCTGTGGCTGGCCGTGGTCGCGGCCGCCCGGCGCACCGTCTACGTCGAGACGCAGTACTTCGCCAACCGCCGGGTCGCCGAGGCGATCGCCGAGCGGCTGCAGGAGCCCGACGGGCCGGAGTTCGTCGTCGTCCTGCCGCGGTCGGCCGACGGCTGGCTGGAGAGCAAGGCCATGGACACCGCCCGGGTCAAGCTGTTCGACCTGGTGTCCCGTGCCGACCGGTACGACCGGTTCCGGCTGCTCGTGCCGGTCACCGAGGAGCGCCGGCCGGTCTACGTGCACGCCAAGGTGACCTGCCTCGACGACCGGCTGCTGCGGATCGGCTCGGCCAACCTCAACAACCGCTCGATGGGCCTGGACACCGAGTGCGACCTGTCGATCGAGGCCCGCACCGGCGACCCGCGCCGCGACGAGCTGGCCGCGGCGGTCCTGGGCATGCGCCACCGCCTGCTCGGCGAGCACCTCGGGGTCGCACCGGAGGAGGTCGCGGCCGCGGTGGAGGAGCACGGCGGGTCGCTGGTGCGCGCCGTCGACGCGCTGATGCGCCCGACCGGGCGCTCGCTGGTGGCGTTCGAGGCGCCGGACCTCGACCCGGTGGAGCGGCTGCTCGCCGAGACCGAGCTGCTCGACGCCGAGCACACCCCCAACCGCTGGCGCCGGGTGCGGCGGGCCTTCGCGGGCCGCCGTCGCCGCCAGCGGGGCTGAGCGCGAGCGGGTCAGAACCCGAAGAGGAGGCCCAGGCCCGCGACGGTGAACAGCACCATCACCAGGACCAGCGGCAGCTGGTCCGACGCCGGGGCCCGCGGCGCCACCCGCAGCGCCTTCTCGTGGGCCAGCAGCACGCCGACGACGTGGCCGAGCACGACCGCGCCGACCTGCACCCAGGCGATGAGGTCCGGGCTCACCGCGCGCAGGTCCACCACGTTCGCCGCCGTCCCGAACAGGTCGGCGCCGGTGCCGAACGGGTCGCTGGCGAGGATCCACGTCGTCTGCCCGTCGAGGGCGAGCAGCGAGAAGTAGTGCGCCACCGTGTAGCCGACCGCGATCGGCACCACCGACGCCGCGTACAGCCGGGGCTGCGGGCCGACCGGGAGGCGGCCGAGGCGGCCCGAGAGCCGGGTGCCGAGCAGGTAGAGGACCGCGACCAGGGCGGTGCACGCGGCCAGCCCGGCGGTGCCCGACAGCGCGTCGTCCGCCGCTCCCGGTCCGGTCTGCCACCACGCGGTGCGCGACAGCCCGTCGAAGCCGGTGGAGCCGAGCAGCACCACGACGACGGCGGCCAGCCCCCGGCCGTCCGGGCCCGCCATCGCGTTGGTCAGCGGCGAGCGGACGACGACCACGCCGTCGTCGCGCCGGCCGACCACCGACAGCCGGCCGAGGACGGCCGAGTACACCTCGAAGCCGTCGCCGCGGGCGAACCACCCCTCGCCGAACCAGGCTGCCGCGGCCAGGTGCACGACCGCGTACCCGACGAGGAAGACCGCGACCGTGACCGCCTCCGACCGGCCCGGGTACACCAGCTCCAGCCAGACGAAGGCCAGCAGTGAGCCGGCCGCCGGCCACAGCCCCAGGGCCGGCAGCCGGTCGGCGCCGCGCGGCGGCCCGGTGAGCGCCCGCAGGCCGCGGGCGAGCAGCCGCAGCGGGTTGAGCACCCGCCACACCGGCCCGAGCAGCAGGCTCGCCGGCACCAGCCCGACCCAGAAGGTCACGTAGAGGACCCAGGGCGCGAGGTTGTCCGCCGTGTCGTCCGGGCCGGCCAGCGCCACCGCCAGCACCAGGACGGCGACGGCGAGCGCGACGGCCTGCAGGCCCCGGCGCAGCGGCACGCTGTCCACGGCGCGCTGCACCCAGGCCGGCACCGGGTGCCCGGAGGCGGCGTCGCCGAGCCTCGGCCGGCGCCAGAACAGCAGCAGGACGGTGAAGCTGACCAGGACCGCCGCGCCCGCGCCGTAGAGCGCCAGGCCCAGGGGGAGCGGCAGGTCGGTGCGCGACCCCACGCCGTGGGCGAGGACGGTCACCCGACCTGCAGCGACAGCAGCACCGTGCCCGTCCCGTGCAGCTCCACCTCGAACACCCCGGGGACGTCGGCCGTGAACTGCACCGTCGCGGGCGCGCCGGGGGCGAGCTCGGCCGTCCGGTCGTAGCCGTGCACGTGCACCTCGTCGGCGACGTCGCCGGTCACGGTGAGGGTCACCCGCTCCCCGAGGGGGACGGGGACCCGGCCGGTGTCGCCGGTGACCCGCCCGCCGGCGACCGCCACCGCCAGCGCGCGGCCGGCCGGGGTGGGTGCGGCCGCCGTCGACGCCTCCGGGGAGGGGGCCGGGGTCCCCGACGGCGCGCCCGCGTCGGACGGCGCGGTCCCGGAGCACCCGCTCAGCGCGAGGACCGCGAGGGCGGCCAGGGCCAGGCGGCGGGTCACCGGCCGGCCCCGCTCGGCGCCGGGGCCGGGCTGTCCACCGGCCGGTCGGGGAGCCGCTCACCGGCGCTGCCGCGGCGCGAGTAGCGGCCCACGCCCCAGGAGATCGCCGCGACGATCGCGACCGTGCAGGCGAGGACGACGAGGTTGGCCGCGGTCCACAGCCCGCCGCCGGAGTCCTTCAGCTCCCGCTGCAGCAGGTCGACCTCGGGGATGGCCGCGCGGGTGACCCCGTCGGTGGCGGCGATCTCCTCGGCCGGGATGGCCGGGTCCTCGGGCAGGTAGACCGGCACCGCGGTGAGCACGCGGCCGTCGTGGATGCGCAGCATCGTCTTCCAGTCGTCGTGCACCGGCACCGGCTCGGTGGTCCGGTACTCGCCCGGCCCGGTGCGCTCGAGGTCGGTGACGACCAGCCCCTGGCCCTGCCACGCGGTGATCTGCACCCACGCCGGGTCGTCGAGGGCGTCGGCGGGGTCCAGCCGCACGGTGACGTCCGCCGTCCGCGGGTCGGTGGTGACGTCCTCGATCGCGAGGGTGGCCTCGAGGTCGTCGGGCACGGTCGCGACCAGGCCGTTGGCCACGCCGCCGGCGAGGGCGAGCAGGCTGAGGACGAGCACGCCGCGCGCCACGGCGGGACGGGGCAGCCGGCGGCGCAGGCCCAGCGCCAGCAGGGCGCCGAGCAGCCCGCCCGCGACGCCGCCGACGACGGCCATGAGGGCGCCCTCGACCAGGACGTCGCCGTTCCACTCGAGCACCTGGGTGACCCGGGTCCACAGCCCCTCGACCGCGGTGCCGACCGTGCCGACCAGCACGCCGGCGACCGCGCCGAAGGCCAGCGGACGGCGGGCGAGCGGCCAGGCCAGCGCGAGCAGCTCGACCAGCAGCGCGGAGCCCAGGTAGAGCGGGAACTGCGGCGTGATCTCACCGAGGACCGGCCCGACGACGACCGCGATCGTGCCGCGGACGACGAGGAAGAACCCGGCGGCGGCCAGCGCCCCGCCCCGGCCCATCCAGAGCCGGGCGGCGACCAGCGCGGCCCCCGCGGCGCCGGCGATCATGAACGGCTCGAGCACCAGGCGGAACTGCGGGACGTCGAAGTCGAACTCGCCCTGGAACACCGACAGGCCCAGCAGCAGGCCGCCCATGGCCGAGGCCTGGCGCAGGAACCGGGCGCGGTGGCCCACCTCCCGGCCGCCGTGCCCCCGGTCGCCGTGGCCCTCCATCTCCAGCACCAGCAGCCCGACGATCGACAGGCCGGCGCCACCGATGAGCATGAGGTGGGTGGGGCCCCACAGCGTGACGTCCTGGCCGAACAGGCGGTGCCAGACGTCGTCGAGGGGGAAGCCGAGCAGGGCGTAGAAGCCCGCCGCGGTGAGCAGCACGCCGCCGACGGGCACGTCCCAGCCGCGGACGAACCGGACGGCGGCCGGGCCCGGGCGCTCGTCCAGCGGCATGGCGCAGGCCAGCACGCCACCGGCGAAGACCCCGAACAGGCCGAACAGGATCAGGTAGTGCGCCGGGTTGGCCAGCGGGCCCTCGTCGCGGCCGACGCCGATGTGCAGCGCGATGTCCCACATCATCCCGAGCAGCGCGACCAGCAGCGACGCCGTCGTCAGCACGGTCGGGAGGGCGACCCAGCCGGGGACGTGGGTGGCCCGGCCGAGGGCGTCCCCGGCGCGGGCGAGCACCGTGGTCCGGCGGGTGCGGTGCGCCCACACCAGGCCGAGCAGGGCGGCGGTGAGGGCGAACCCGATGGCGGAGGCGAGCACGACCTCGCCGAGGGCGGCACCGCCGGCGGGACGGTCCTCCACGGCGAGCAGCACGGGTCCCAGGGGCGTCACGCCGCTATAGAACACCGATCGACGTGACATCGCAAAGTGACACATCCTGATACCGTTACGATCGGGTCCTGATGGAGGCTGAGGAACGGGCTGCCGAGGGCGACCACGAGCGGGAGCTGACGGTCGACGAGCTCGCCGCGCGGGTGGGCATCACCGTGCGCAACGTGCGGGCGTACGCGGCCCGCGGGCTGCTGCCCCCGCCCCGGCTGGTGGGGCGCACCGGCTACTACGGGCCCGAGCACGTGGCCCGGCTGCTGCTGGTGCGCGAGATGCTCGCCGAGGGCTACTCGCTCGCCGTCATCGAGCGGACGCTGGCGACCGCCCCCGCCGTCGGCGGCTCGGCCGCCCTCGCGCTGCACCGCGCCCTGCTCGCGCCCTGGCTGCCGCCGGAGCCGGAGGAGACCACCGCCGAGGAGCTCGCCGCCCGGGCGGGCGTGCCGGTGGACCCGGCCACCGTCGACGAGATGGTCCGGCTCGGCCTGGTCGAGCGGCTCGACGACGGCCGGCTGCGGGTCAACGACCCGCCGCTGCTGACCGCGGGCCTGCAGGTCGTCCAGCTCGGCGTGCCGCCGTCGGCGCTCATCGCCGCCCAGGCCCGGGTCATCGAGCTGGTGCGGGAGATCGCGGCCACCTACGTCGGCATGTTCGTCGAGACCGGGTGGCGCGCGCTGTTCGCGGAGGGCTCGCACCCGGACCAGCTCGACCGGGTGCGGGCCGTGGTGGACCGGCTGCAGCCGGCCGCCGCGCAGGCGCTGCTGGCGAGCTTCCGCACGGAGATGGCCGCCGCGGTCGGCGCCGCGGTCGAGGCCGAGCTCGGCGCGCTCGCCGAGGAGTGAGCCGGGGCGTGCCCGTCAGCCGGTCCGGCGCCGGGGCTCCGGGAGGACGCCCAGCTCGCGCGCCCGGTCGACGGCCAGCAGGCGGTCGTGGCGGTCCAGCTTCCGGTAGGCGTTCTCCAGGTGCTTGCGCACCGTGCGGTCGCTGATCCCCAGCAGCCGCGCGACGGCGTCCGAGGTCAGCCCGGCGCCGACGTGGCCCAGCACCTCGACCTCGCGGGCGGTGAGCGCCGGCCGCCCGTCCGCCGCGGCGCCCCCCGGTGCCGCCGTCGCCGCGCCGACGGTCCGGTCCAGCAGCGCCAGGACCGGCTGCACGGCGCGGGCCGACGCCAGCTCCGCGTCGGTGAAGTCGGCCCCGCGGCGGTTGACCGTCCAGACCCGGCTGCCGCCGGCCGCCCGCCGCGCGGTCATGATCGTCATCTGGTGCTCGGCGCCGCCCGGCCGGAGCATCTCCACGTAGGCCGGGGACCGCAGCAGCTCCGCCCGCGTCGCCACGTCGCTCAGCCGCCGCGGGGCGGGGAGGCCGCGGGACCGGTCGGCGCGGTAGCTGCGCACCACCGGGTGGCCGTCGGCGAGGTCGAGCAGCTGCCGCGCCAGGTCGCCGGCGGGCCGCCCGCCCCGCGGGTGACGCTCCACCCGGGCCGACCGGCTCCCCAGGTCCAGCGCGACGCGGCCGACGAAGTCGGCGCCCAGGAGGTCCGCCAGGCTCTCCGCGACCACGCGCAGGTACTCGTCCCGGTCGACGACCCCGTCGAGCCGGTCGGTGAGTCCCGGCGCCGCCGCCGGCATCCGTGCCCTCGACAAGGCGACTCCCGCCACTCGCCGCCGCAGGTGTGCGGAGGTCAGCCTGGCACCGGCCCGCCCGGTCCGCGAGGGGGTCGGCCGGCCGACGGCTCGTCGACGTGCTCGTGGGAGCCGTCGAGCCCGTCGCGCTCGCGGGCGGCCAGCCGCCGGTCGCGCACCACGGCGGCGACGACGACCGCGACGAGGACCGCCGCCGGCACGAAGAACCCGGCGGTGGCGATCAGGCTCAACCCGTCGGTCGCCAGGACGCTCGTGCCGGACACGTCCCCCATGTGACACCGATCGATGTCACGGTGTCAAACCGGCGGCCTTGTCGGCACCCGGCGGTAGGACACCGGCATGAGCCCGCGCCGCCCGCTCGACCTGCTGGCCGCCCCCTCCAGCGCCGCGGGCACTGGCCCGGGCAGGAGCGCGCCTGGGCGGCCCTGGCCGCGGCGGGCCTGGCGGAGGAGCTCGGCCGGGCGCGGGAGGTCGCCGTCCGGGAGCTGTTCCCGCCGGCCTGGCCCCGGCGGGGCGGGCGCGCGACGCCGCCCGCGTCGCCGGCGGCCTGGCCGCGGTCCGGGACGCGGTGGCCGCCACGCTGCGGGCCGGCCGGCTGCCGGTCGTGGCCGGCGGCGAGTGCACGACGACGGTCGGGCTGGTCGCCGGCGCCCGCGCGGCCGGCCGCTCCCCGGGGCTGGTGTACGTCGACGGCGGCGTCGACCTGCGCACGCCGGCCGACAACCCGACCGGCGTCGCGGACTCGATGGCGCTGGCCCACGTGCTGGCCCTCCCCGGGTGCGACCCCGACCTGCTCGCGGTCGGCCCGGTCCGGCCGCTGCTCGCGGTGGACGACGTCGTGGCGGTGGGCGTCCGGGACGCCGAGCCGGACGCGACGACGGCGCGCCGGATCGGCCTCGCCGCCGTCCCGGCCGGCGCGGTGGCGGCCGACCCCCAGGGCGCCGCCGCGGAGGCCGCCGCGGCGGTGGACGGGCCCGACGGCTTCCTCGTGCACCTCGACGTCGACGTCGTGGAGTTCCTCGACCTGCCGCTGGCCGACGTGCCGGACCACGGGCGGGGCCTGCCGCTCGACGCCGTCGCCGCGGTGCTGCGCCGGCTGTGCGCCGAGGACGGCTTCGGCGGCCTGTGCCTCACCGAGGTCAACCCCGACCACGCGCCGGACCCGGGCGAGGTCGCCCGGCTGGTGGCGGTCCTCACCGCCGCGCTGGCCTGAGCCGCGGTTCCGCTCGGGCGCCGCGGGGGAGGAGCAGGACATGGCCACCACCACCTTCGACTTCACCGGCTCCGTCGTCCTCGTCACCGGCGGCGGGACCGGCATCGGCCTGGCGATCACCCGGGCCTTCCTCGACGCCGGCGCCACCGTCGCGATCACCGGCCGCCGGCGGGAGCGGCTGGAGTCCGCCCTCGAGGGCGTGCCGGCCGAGCGCGGGGCGGCGCTGCCCGCGGACGTCTCCGACCCGGCCCAGGTGCGGCGGCTGGTCGCCGGCGTCGTCGACCGGTTCGGCCGGCTCGACGTGGTGGTCAGCAACGCCGCCGGCTACGAGAGCGGGGAGGTCACCGACCTCGCCGGCGAGCGCTTCGACGCCGTCGTCGCCGTCGACGTCCGGGCGTTCTGGACGCCCCCGGCGCCGGAGTGGGACGTCGTCGCGCGGGTGCTGGAGCCGGGCGGGCGCGTGGTCCTCGGGTTCTCGGTGATGCGCCCGGACGACCGGGACCGGGTGCGGGCTGCCGTGGCCGGGCCCGCGGGGGAGCGCGGGTTCGCGGTGACCGCGACGGCGGAGGCGGCCACGGTCCCGTTCCCGACGGCCGCGATCGAGGTGCGCCGTCCCGGGTAGGGGAGGGGCACCCACCGACCGGAGGACCTGCGATGACCGACGAGCTGCCCGGCGACCTCTACGGCTACGAGACGCTGCTGGACGACGACGAGCGCAAGGAGCTGGCGGGCATCCGGCGCTTCCTGGCCGAGGAGGTCAAGCCGCGGGTCAACGACGCCTGGGCGGCGTCGGAGTTCCCGATGGACCTGGTGCCGCGCTTCGCCGAGGAGGGCATGGTCGGGCGCAGCTACGACCTGGAGCACCGGCCGCGCGCCTCGCGGCTGTTCACCGGGTTCATCGCGCTGGAGGCCGCGCGGGTCGACCCGTCGATGGCCACGTTCCTCGGTGTGCACAACGGCCTGTCGATGGGCTCGATCGTGCTGCTGGGCTCCGACGAGCAGCGCGCGCGGTGGGTGCCGGACATGGTCGCGCTGGAGAAGATCGGCGCGTTCGCGCTCACCGAGCCGCACGGCGGCTCCGACGTCGCCCGCGGGCTGGAGACCACCGCCCGCCGCGACGGCGACGGGTGGGTCATCGACGGCGCCAAGCGGTGGATCGGCAACGGCACCATCGCCGACGTCGTCGTGGTGTTCGCCCGCGACGTCGCCGACGACGCGGTGAAGACCTTCGTCGTGGAGAAGGGCACCCCCGGGTTCACGCCCACGAAGATGGAGGGCAAGTACGCCCTGCGCACCGTGCAGAACGCCGACATCGTCTTCGACGGCTGCCGCGTGCCCGCCGAGAACAAGCTCGAGCACGGCAACTCCTTCAAGGACGTCAACCGGGTGCTCAAGCTGACCCGCGGCGGCGTCGCGTGGTCGGCGGTCGGCTGCCAGATGGGCGCCTTCGAGGCGGCGGTCGCCTACGCCAGGGAGCGCGAGCAGTTCGGCCGTCCGATCGGGGGCTTCCAGCTGATCCAGGACCTGCTTGCCCGGATGGCCGGCAACGTGACCGCGAGCCTGGGCATGGCGGTGCGGGTGTCGCAGCTGCAGGAGGAGGGCGTGTTCAAGGACGAGCAGGCGGCGCTGGCCAAGGCGTTCGTCACCGGCCGCGCCCGCGAGACGGTGGCACTGGCCCGCGAGCTGTTCGGCGGCAACGGGATCCTGCTGGAGAACGACGTCGTGCGGTACTTCGCCGACGCCGAGGCCCTCTACTCCTACGAGGGCACGCGGGAGATCAACAGCCTGATCGTCGGGCGGGCGCTGACCGGCCTGAGCGCCTTCGTCTAGGGAAGGGCCCCTCGCGAGGGGGAGGCCGCCCGCGCCCGGCTGCACCCCGCGGCCCGGGGCGCCGATGCCCTCCAGGAGACGGGCGGGACCGCCGCCCGCGGGCCGGGGAGGTGCGGTGGGCGCGCAGTCGGTGCTCGTCGTCGAGGACACCGAGGAGATCCGCGAGCTGGTGGTCACGGTGCTGGAGCGGGCCGGGCTCGACGTCCGCGCCGTCGGCTCGGCCGCGGAGTGCCTGGCGGAGGTGCGCCGGTCGGCGCCCGACCTCGTCGTCCTCGACCTCGGCCTGCCCGACGGCGACGGCACCGAGGTGTGCCGGCAGCTGCGCGCCGAGAGCGGCTGCTACGTCCTCATGCTCACCGCCCGCGCCGAGGAGGTCGACCTGCTCGTCGGCCTCGCCGTCGGCGCCGACGGCTACATGGCCAAGCCGTTCTCCCCGCGGGAGCTGGTCGCGCGGGTGCAGGCGATGCTGCGCCGCCCGCGCACCGTCGTCGCCGTGCCGGAGCCCGACGACGCCGTCGTCCGGCTGGCCGACCTCGAGGTCGACGAGGACACCCGCGAGGTGCGCGTCGACGGCGTCGTGGTCGACCTGACCCGCACCGAGTTCGACCTGCTGGCCGCGCTCGCGTCGCGGCCGGGCCGGGTGCTGCAGCGCGAGACGCTGCTGCGCGAGGTGTGGCGCACCGACTGGGCCGGCAGCCTGCGCCTGGTGGAGGCGCACATGTCCAACCTGCGCCGCAAGCTGACCGCCGCCGGGCTGCGGGCGGCGCAGATCCGCACCGTCCGCGGGGTGGGCTACCGGCTGGTGGCCTGACCCCGCCGGGGCTCGGGCAGCCGGGTGCCGGCGCAGCAGGTGGCCCGCGCGCGCAGCCGCCGCACCAGGACCGGGTCGGCCGCGGGGGGCTCCGGGGCGGAGGGCGCCGCGGAGGAGTCGGCGAGGAAGGCCAGCAGCCGGGCCGGCAGCTCGCTGCCCGGCTCCGGGGCCCGCTGTACCGGGTCGGCGTCCTGCGTGCTCACGCCGGGGAGCCTGCCACCGGTCCCGCGGCCGGGCCGCAGGGCCCCCGCACGATCTCCGCGGGACCGGTGTGCTCAGCGCGGCAGGACCAGCGTCGCGGTGGTGCCGCGGCCCTCGGTGCTCGCGAGCTCCAGCCGCCCGCCGTGCGCCGCCGCGATGGCGTGCGTGATCGACAGGCCGAGCCCCACGCCCGGCACGCCGGCCCGCACGGCGGTGGTGGCGCGGGTGAAGCGGGTGCCCAGCCCCGCCCGGTCCGCGCCGGGGATGCCGACGCCGGTGTCGCGCACCTCGATGCACACCTCGCCGTCCGCCGTGCCCAGCCCGAGCTCCACCCGCCCGCCGCGGGGGGTGAACTTCACCGCGTTGGACAGCAGGTTGTCGACCGCCTGGCCCAGCCGCAGCGCGTCGCCGGGCACGACCGGCCCGGCCGCGGGCGCGGTCACCGCCAGCGTCACCCCGGCGGTGTCCGCGGTGACCTGCGCCGACTCCCCGGCGGCGCGCACGAGCGCGGCCAGGTCGACCTCGCCCGGGGTGAGCGCGAACCGGCCGGCCTCCACCTGCGCGGTGAACAGCAGGTCGCCGACCAGCCGCTCGAGGCGGGAGGCGTTGCGCTGCACGGTGGCCAGGTGGCGGCGGGGGCCGGCGCCCAGCGTCGGGTCGTCGAGCACCAGCTCCAGGTAGCCGAGCACCGACGACAGCGGGGTGCGCAGCTCGTGGCTGACCAGGGCGACGAACTGGTCCTTGAGCCGCTCGGCCGCGCGCACCTCGGTCATGTCGGTACCGACGAAGGTCCAGCCGGCGGGGCCGCCGTCGTCGTCGGCGCGTGGTGTGACGGCCACCGAGACGGTGCGCCGGGTGCCGTCGGCGGCCACGTAGGTCCAGTCGCGGACGTCGCTGCCGCGGTCGGCGGCGACGGACACCAGCGCGTCCAGGCCGCGGCCGGCGAGCTCCGCGGGGTCGTGGAAGTCGGTGATCCGGCGCCGGCGGACGACGTCGGCGCGGGGGAGCCCGAGCAGCCGCTCGGCACCGGGGTTCCAGACGCGGACGACGCCGTCGCGGTCGGTGCCGACGACCGACTGCTCGGTGATCGCGTCGACCACGCTGGTCATGGTGGCGGCGCGGGCGCGCAGCATGCGGGCGGCGACGGCGAGCTCCTCGCCGCGGGCGTCGACCAGCGCGGTCAGCGTGGCCCGCTCGGCCCGCAGCGCGGCGACCTGCGCGCGCAGCTCCGCGACCTCGGCGTCCGTCACACCGGCAGCGTCGGCGCCCGCCGGGCGCGGCTGCAGCCGGGGCCGGCCCGGGTCACCCGGCGAGGGGAGACGCGACAGCGCCCCGCCGGGGAGGACCCGGCGGGGCGCTGTCGACCTGCTGGAACGGCCCCTCTGCAGCGGCCCGCCGCGAGCGTGCGAGCGGTGGGGGCAGAGGGGTCCTTCGTCTAGCTCGACGAGGCCTGGCTCTGCACGGACTCGCGGGACTGCTGGGCCTGACCCTGCACGTCCTGCGCGGCCGACTGGCCCTCCTGCTTGACGTTCTGAGCCGCGTCCTGCGCGGTCGACTTGACCTCCTCGACGGCCTGCTGGGCGGCCGGCTTGAGCTGCTCGCCGACCTCCTGCGCCGCCTGCTTGGCCGGGGCGAGCAGCTCGTCCTTGTGCTCGCGGACCGCGCTCTCGGCCTGCTCGGCCAGCTGCCGCTCCTTCTCGGTGGCGGGCAGCAGGCTGGACACCAGCCAGCCGACACCGAAGGCGATCAGCCCGGCCGCGAGGGGGTTGCCCTGCGTCTGGCGGACCACCGCGTCGGGGGCCTGCTGGACGGCGTGCGCCGCCTGGGAGGCGGCGTCCTGGACGGTGCCGGCCGCGCTCGACGCCGCGCCCTGCACGGTGCCGGCCGCGTTGGAGGCCGCGCCCTGCACCGAGCCGACGGCGTGCTGTGCCATGCCGCGGGCGTCCTGCGCGGTGCCGCGCGCCGAGGACCGGGTGTCGTGGGCCGAGCCCATCACCTTGTCCTTGACGTTGGCGAAGCGGCCCTTCGCCGAGGACATCCGCCGGTCGATGACGCGGGCGGGGTTGACCTTCTCGTTGAGGGCGTCGACGTCGTAGCTCAGCTCGCGACGCGTCTCCTCGATCTGCCGCCGGATGACGTCCGGGTCACTGCTGCTGGTCATGTCTGCTCCAGGGGGTGTGGTGGCCTGACCGGTCGGGTCGCGGGCCGAGGGTCAGTGGGGCTTGAGGGCGCCGGGGACCTGCTGGAGGGTGTCCACGGTCCGTTCGGGCTTCGGGTTCACCTGCCGGAACTTCTTGCGTCCCATGGCGTAGGCGACGGCCCCGATGACGCCCCAGATGACCGCCACGATCAGTGCGGCCAGGCCGGCGTCCATCACGTTCTCCAGCGCCCACCACAGGGCGAAGGAGAGGAACAGCACCGTCATGTAGCCGGCGAAGCCCGCGGCGCCGAACATGCCCGCGCCCTGCCCGGCCTTCTTGGCCTCGACCTTGAGCTCGGCCTTGGCCAGCTCGAGCTCCTGGCGCATGAGCACCGAGAGGTCCGTGGTGACCTCGCTGATGAGCTCACCGACGGAGGTGCCGGAGACCTCGGGCCGGCCGGCCTCGGTCATCGGGGTGCCGCGCTCACCGGCGTGCGCCCCGTAGGACTGGGTCGGGTACTCCTGCTGGCCCGCGTACTCCTGCTGGCCGGCGTACTCCTGCTGGCCGGTGTAGCCCTGCTCGTAGCCGGGGGTCACGGCGTAGTTCGACTGCGGCGGCTCCGGGGGGTAGCCCTGCTGGCCGCCCACCGGCGTGGCGCCGGAGTAGGGGGAGCTCATGGTCAGACCCCCTGGCCCGGGCGGCGGGTCGGGTCGTCCCACCCGGCGGGCGCCGACGGCGGCACCACGCTGCCGGCCGGCGGGACAGTGCCGTACGGCGGGGGCGGCACCGGGGTGCCGGGGGTGGCGGCGTGCTCGCCGTAGGAGCCCGTCGTCGTCTCGTAGCCAGCGGTCGTCCCGTAGCCGGTGGTCGACTCGTAGCCCGTGTAGGTCGGGGCCGGGTCGACGTAGTTGCCGGTGGTGTAGGACGGCGGCGTCGAGGCGAACTGCTGCGAGCCGGACGAGGAGCCGTTGCTGTGCGCGGCCTTGACGCCGCTGGTCAGCCGCCCGGCGAGGACGCCGGCGACGGCGGCGCCGAGCAGGAAGGTGCCGGGCCGCCGGCGGGCGAAGGAGCGGACCTCCTCGAGCAGGTCGGCCGGCTCGCGGTTCTGCAGCATCTCCGCGAACTCCTGGACCTTGCCGGCGCCCTGCTGGATCAGGTCGCGGGCGGGGCCGGGGGCCGGGGCGTTGCCGTCGACCATGCCGCGCAGCTGCTCGGCCAGGCTCGACAGGCTCTGGCCGGCCTTCTGCTGCTGCGACACGACCTGCTGGCGGGCCTGGGTGCGGCCCTGCTCGACCAGGCTCTGCGCCTGCTGCTTGGTCTCGGCGACGACGTTCCTGGCCTCGTCCGCGGCGGTCGAGGCGACCTGGGAGCCGGCCTGCTTCGCGGTCTGGCCGACGTTGCGGGCCTCGTCCTTCGCGACGTCGGTGGTCAACGGCGAACCCGAGGTGGTGGTCGAGGTCGTACTCGTCTCCCCGTAGCCGCTGGCGCCCGAGGAGGGCGGCGGCGGGAGGGGGGCGTCGATGGAGTGGGTCATCGTTCCTCCTGAGTGGATCTCGGTCGAGGCTGGCGCTACCCAGAAATGGATCACTCACACACATCCCGGCGACGGCCGTCGCCGGGGCGGATGCGGGTGGAGCGGGGCCGGCGACCAGTGGCGCCGGCCCGGTGGACCGTGGGGAAGTGCGGTCGGGGAGCCGGCCGGACCGGACGTCCGTGCCCGGCGGCGTCGCCGTTCCCGCAGGCCACGGGCTACCCGGACGCGCGGGTCCGAAACGGCGGCGGGGCTCCCGGGGGACGCAGGTAAGGTGAGCCTTCCCTGATCCGAGGAGAGTTCATGGCCGACCAGCCCCCGCGCCGCAGGCGGACGCCCCGTACGGGCACCGTCGTGCGCACCAGCCGCGTGACGCCGCACGTCGTCCGCGTCGTCCTCGGCGGGGAGGGGCTGGCCGGCTTCGCGCCCGAGCACACCGACTCCTACGTCAAGCTGCTCTTCCCGCCGGCCGGTGCGCCCTACGCGGCCCCGTTCGACCTCGACGACGTGCAGGCCCGCCTGCCGCGCGAGCAGTGGCCCGCCACGCGCACCTACACGGTCCGCTCCTGGGACGCCGCGGCCGGCGAGCTGACCGTCGACTTCGTCGTCCACGGCGACCAGGGCGTGGCCGGCCCCTGGGCCCGGGCCGCCCGCCCCGGCGACACGCTGCAGCTGTTCGGCCCGGGCGGCGCCTACAGCCCGGCCGCCGACGCGGCCTGGCACCTCATGGCCGGCGACGAGACCGCGCTGCCGGCGATCGCCGCCGCGCTGGAGGCGCTGCCGGCGGGTGCCCGGGCGGAGGTGTTCGTCGAGGTGGCCGGGCCCGAGGAGGAGCAGGACCTCGCCACCGGCCCGGGCGTGCGGGTGACCTGGGTGCACCGCGGCGCGGCCCCCGGCGTCGCGCTGGTCGCGGCCGTCGTCGCGGCGGACCTGCCCGAGGGGGACGTGCACGTGTTCGTGCACGGCGAGGCCGGCGCCGTCCGCGAGCTGCGCCGGTTCGTGCGCACCGGGCTCGGCGCCCCGCGCGAGCGGCTGTCGGTGTCCGGCTACTGGCGGGTCGGCAGCACCGAGGACCGCTGGCAGGCCGAGAAGCGCGAGTGGAACGCCGCCGTCGAGGCGGAGGAGCAGGGCCTCGGCGTCGCCTAGCCGGGGGTCCAGGGGAAGCGCGGGGTGCGCCGCTCGGTGAAGGCGGCCACGCCCTCGGCGAGCTCGCCGGCGGCGATGGTCTCCCGGTACCAGCGGCGGGCCACCTCCTCGCCGTCGCCGCCCGCGGCCAGCGCGGCGGTGACCTCCTTGGCCGCGCGCTGGGTGAGCGCCGACCGCTCGGCCAGCACCCCGGCGAACCGGCGCACCTCGCCGGCCAGGTCGCCGGCGGGCAGCAGCCGGTCGACCAGGCCGGTGCGCAGCGCGGACCCGGCGTCGATGAGCTCCCCGGAGTACAGGAGGTAGCGGGTCGTCGCCGGGCCCACGAGCTCCATCAGCTGCCGGGTCGACGTCGGCGTGTAGACGATCCCGACCTTCGCCGGGGTGACCCCGAAGACGCCGGTCGGGTCGGTGAACCGCAGGTCGCAGCAGGTGGCCAGCTCGACGCCGCCGCCGATGCAGTGGCCGCGGATCATCGCGATGGTCGGCCGCGGGAAGTCCCGCAGCGCCGCCTGCGCGGCGAGGTTGTCACGGCGCAGGTGCGCCATGGGGTCGTCGGTGTCCGGCCCGCCGAGCAGGTCGGAGATGTCGGCGCCGGCGCAGAAGCTCGTCCCGGCGCCGGTGAGCACGAGCACCCGCACCGACGGGTCCTCGGCCAGCCCGGCCAGCACGCGGGGGAGCGCGGCCCACATGCCGGCGGTGAGCGCGTTGCGCTTGTCCGCGCGGTCGATGGTCAGGACGGCGACGGCGCCGTCGCGGCCGACCCGCAGGTGGTCGGTGGGGTCGCTCGAGGTCACGCGCTCAGCCCAGGTCGTCCGTCGAGAAGGTGTCGCACTGCCGCGGGTCGCCGGTCTCGTACCCGGTGAGGAACCAGCGCTGGCGCTGCTCGGAGGAGCCGTGGGTGAAGGTGTCCTGGTCCACGGTGCCGCCGCCGAGGTTCTCCTGGATGAAGTCGTCGCCGATGCGGCCGGCGGTGTCCAGCGCCCGGTCGACGTCGTCCTGGGTGATCTCGGCAATCAGCGGTGCGCCGGACTCGTCGGGCACCGTCTCGGCGTGGTTGGCCCACACGCCGGCGTAGCAGTCGGCCTGCAGCTCCAGCCGCACGGTGCCGCTGGTCGGGCCGGTCTCGCCCGGGGTCACCTGCCGGTTGGCGCCGAGCAGGTTCTGCACGTGGTGGCCGTACTCGTGGGCGAGCACGTAGGCGTTGGGGAAGGCGCCGCCCTCGGCGCCGAACTGGCTGCGCAGGGTGTCGAAGAAGGTCAGGTCGATGTACACGAGCTGGTCGGCCGGGCAGTAGAACGGCCCCGACCCGCTGGTGGCACCGCCGCACTGCGTCTGCACCTGGCCGGAGAAGAACACGGTGTCGGTGGGGACGTAGTCCGCGCCGAGCGCCTGCGACCAGTAGTCCTGGATGGAGTCGATGTCGGCGACGACGGCGCACTCGACGGAGGTGTTGGCGTCGCCGCTGTCGTCGCAGGACTGCTCGAGGGCGCTGTTGTCGGCCGTCTCGCCCTCGCCGAGGCCGCCGGACAGCGCGCCCAGCCCGGCCCCCGCGCTGCCCCCGCCGCCGAGGACCTGGAACAGCACGATCACCAGGAGCCCGACGAGGCCGATCCCGCCGCCGCCGACCGCGAGCCCCCGGCCCCCGCCCAGGCCCCCGCCGCGTCCGCGCCGGTCCTGGATCGACGACGTGTCGAGGTCGCCGCCCTCCCTGTACCTCATCCTGTGCAGTCCTCCCGGTGGCTGGCCGTCGTCCGACCGTGCCACCGGCCCCCGCACTCCGCGACCGGAGCGTCACCCGTCCGCGACCACGGCGTCGTGACTACTCCGGGACGCCGGACCGTGGTCCCGGCGCCGTGGTCGCGGAGAGGACGGAGGCGGGTCAGGCGCGCTCGGCGGGCTCGGCGCCGGTGCGCGGGGCGGCGTCGCGGTCCTCGCGCAGGAACAGGTACCAGTACGACGTCCCGACGAAGAGCACCGCGCCGACCAGGTTGCCCGCGCCGGCCAGCAGCCAGTTGGTCGCGGTGTCGCCCCAGTTCGCGCCCTCGACGCCGGCGAACACCGCCGCCGGCAGGAAGAACATGTTGGCGACGACGTGGTCGAAGCCCATCGCCACGAACGCCATGACCGGGAAGAAGACCGCCAGGATCTTGCCCGAGACGCTCGAGGACGCCAGCGACATCCACACCGCCAGGCAGACCAGCCAGTTGCACCCGACGCCCCGCAGGAACGTCTCCCACGCGGTGTGGTGGGTCTTGCCGTCGGCGATCTCCGCGAGCCGGGTGAAGGTCAGCTGCGCGCTGCCGGTGCTGTCCGGGTCGCCGATCACCCCGGTGGAGACGGCGAGGAAGTAGGCGACGAACAGCGCGCCCAGCAGGTTGCCGAGGAGCACCAGCGTCAGGTTCCGGAGGACGTCGGCGCCGGTGATCTTGCCGTTCATCGCGCTGAGCGGGACCAGCATCATGTTGCCGGTGGCGAGGTCGGAGCCCGCGATGAGCACCAGCACCAGTCCGAGGGTGAAGGCCGCGCCCATGAACAGCGTGGGCAGCGTGCCCCACGTCTCGCTGGACAGGCCCGAGGAGACGGTGATCGCCACCAGCGCGCCGAAGGAGATGTAGGCGCCGGCGAGGAAGGCGCTCACCAGCACCCGGTCCCAGGCGCGGTGCACCTTCTTGGCGCCGGTCGCGGCGGCGACCTTCGCGATCTCGGCGGGTTCCTTCGCGGTCATCGCGCCTCCCGGGACGGCGGGTCGTCCCGGGACGCTAGTGGAACAGCACCGTCCGCGCCGCCCGGGCACGCCGACGCCGCAGGTCGGGCCTAGGGTCGGGCCGACGATCACACGGGGAGGAGCCCATGGCGTTCGGCAACCGGGTGCGCAGCGCCCTGACCACCACGGTGCTGGCCACCGCGGCCACCGGCTTCCTCGCCGGCTGCGGGTCCGAGGACGAGCAGGAGCAGGTCGCCTACTGCACGAACGAGGACGGCGAGATCGTCGACGAGGACTACTGCGACGACGACTACCGCGGGGGCGGCGGCCTGTTCTTCCTGTACCTGGGCGCCTTCCGCCCGGGCCTGCCGGTCGGCACGGTGCTCCCGGCCGGCGGCACCCGCGTCAACCCCACCGACACCGCGGCCCGCCAGCGCTACGGGCTGCCCGCCACCGGCAAGGTGTCCGCCGGCCAGCGGGTGACCGGCGGCATCGGCTCGGGCGTCGGCGGCGGCTCGGGCTCCTGAGTGCGGCGCGTCGAGGGAGGCGTCGTCCGGCCCGGCTGGGAGGCCGAGGTCGAGGCGCAGGGGCTGGTCTACAACCGCACGACGACGCCGGGCGGCGAGGTCCGCAGCTACTGGCGGGAGGGCCCGTACTACGACTTCAGTGCCGCGGAGGTCGAGCGGCTCGAGGGCGCCGTCGCCCAGCTGTTCGAGATGTGCGTCGCCGCCGGCGACCACGTCATCGAGCACGACCTGTTCGACCGGATGGGCATCCCGCTGATCGCCCGCTCCGGCATCCGCGCCTCGTGGGAGGCCGAGCCGCCGAGCGTCTACGGCCGCTTCGACCTGCGCTACGACGGCGAGGGCCCGCCCAAGCTGCTGGAGTTCAACGCCGACACCCCGACCGGGCTGGTCGAGGCGGCGGTGACCCAGTGGAACTGGCACCTGTTCACCGGGCAGGGCCGCGACCAGTGGAACGCGCTGCACGAGCGGCTGGTCGCCGCCTGGCAGCGCAACCTGACCCGCTGGGAGCGGCGCACCGGGGTGCGGCCCCGGGTGCACCTGGCGTGGACCAGCGCGGAGACCTCCGGCGAGGACCGGATGACCGTCGCCTACCTCATGGACACCGTCGTCCAGGCCGGCTACGAGGCGGTCGAGGTCCTGGTGGAGGACATCGCGCTGGACTCCGGCGACGGCCGCTTCTACGACCCCGCCGGCCGCCACCTCGACGTCGTCTTCAAGCTCTACCCCTGGGAGTGGCTGGTCGACGACGAGTTCGGCGCGGCCGTCCTCGCCGACGCCGCCCGCCCGGGCGGCACCACGTGGGTCGAGCCGGTCTACAAGATGCTGTGGAGCACCAAGGCGCTGCTGCCGGTGCTGTGGCAGCTGTTCGGCAGCGACCCGGTGCTCGGGCAGTACCTGCTGCCGGCCTACTTCGCCGACGAGATGCCCTCGTCGTGGCGGGACTACGTGCGCAAGCCGCTGTGGGGCCGCGAGGGCGCCAACGTGCAGGTCGTCCGCGGCGGGCAGGTGGTCACCGCGATGCCCGGCCGCTACGGCACCGAGGGGTTCGTCGTCCAGGAGTTCGCGCCGCTGCCGGACTTCGCCGGCGTCGACGGGCCGCACCACCCCGTCCTCGGCGCCTGGGTGGTCGACGGCGAGCCCGCGGGCCTGGGCATCCGCGAGAGCGACGGGCTGATCACCGACAACCTGAGCTTCTTCGTCCCGCACACCGTCGACGCCCGCTGAGCGGCAGGACCCGCCGGGGCGACCTACGGTCGGGGCATGCCGCTCGAGGGTGAGTACGAGCCGAGTCCGCAGCAGTGGGTCCGCGACCAGGTGGAGCGCTACGAGGCGACCGGCGGGCGCGAGGCCAACACGCTGCTCGACACCGGCCTGCCGGTCGTGATCTTCACGACCCGCGGGGCGACGACCGGGAAGGTCCGCAAGCAGCCGCTCATGCGGGTGGAGAGGGACGGCGTCTACGCGATGGTCGGCTCCCAGGGCGGGGCGCCGAAGGACCCGGCGTGGGTGGCCAACCTGCGCAAGCACCCCGACCAGGTGACCGTGCAGGACGGCCCGGAGCCCTGGGACGGCGTCGCGCGCGAGATCACCGGCGGGGAGAGGGCCGAGTGGTGGGAGCGCGCGGTGGCCGCCTACCCGCCCTACGCCGAGTACCAGCAGAAGACCGACCGGGTCATCCCCGTCTTCCTGGTCGAGCGGAAGGGCTGACCCGCCCGCTCGACTGAGGGAAGGCTGTCCTAAGTTGACTCCCGGCGCCGGGTGGTCCGGCGCCGGGAGGGGGCAACGGTGCTCTGGGGACGGACGGGCCGGCGGGTCGCCGGGACGACGGCGGGCGGGCTGCTGGCGGCGGCGCTGCTGACCGGGTGCGGGGACACCGACCCCGTGGCCGCGGCGGCGCCCGCGGAGGAGACGCGCACGGTCGAGCACGCGATGGGGGAGACCGAGGTGGCCGGCACCCCGGATCGGGTCGTCGTCCTCGACACCGGTGAGCTCGACGCCACCCTCGCCCTCGGCGTGACCCCGGTGGGCGCGGTCCGCACCGACGTCAGCGACGAGCTGCCCGGGTTCGTGGCGGAGGCCGGCGTCGACCCCGCCGACATCGCCGCCGTCGGCACGATCGCCGAGCCCGACCTGGAGGCGATCGCGGCGCTGCAGCCGGACCTGATCCTGTCCAACTCGGTGCGGCACGCCGACGTCTACGACCAGCTCGCGCAGATCGCCCCCACCGTGTTCGCCGAGGCCATCGGGGAGAGCTGGCAGGAGAACCTGCTGCTCGCCGGCGAGGCCCTCGGGCGCGAGGAGCAGGCGCAGGACCTGCTCGACGGGTTCGCCGCGCGGGCCGAGGAGGTCGGCGGCCTCTACGGCGACCCGGGGCAGACCGAGGTCAGCGTCGCCCGCTTCCTCGACGGCACGACGGTGCGGCTCTACGGCGAGGGCTCGTTCATCGGGGCGGTGCTGGCCGAGGTCGGCTTCGCCCGGCCGGAGCTGCAGCGGACGGCGGAGACCTTCGTCGAGGTCTCGCCCGAGCAGGTGACCCAGGCCGACGGCGACCTGCTGTTCCACGGCGCGTACGGGGCCGACGGCGCGACGGCGGCCGACCAGGTCACCGCCGGGCCGCTGTGGCAGTCGATCCCCGCGGTCGCGGAGGGCCGGGCGGTCGCGGTGGACGACGACCGCTGGTTCCTCGGCCTGGGCCCGCTCGGCGCCGGGCTGGTGCTCGACGACCTCGAGGAGCTCGCGCCCCGGTTGGCGGGCTAGGGCGCGGCCAGCCGGCGGCCGAGGTCGGCGGCCACGGCGTCGTCACCGCGGGCGCGGGCGCCGAGCAGGCCCCAGCCGAGGTCGGCCACGACCCGCGCGGCGTGCACCCGGGCGGTGAGCGCCGGGGTGGTCGGGCACCACCTGCTGGGCAGCCCGGACGGCGCCCTGGCCGGGCGCGGCCCCGCCGGCGAGGCCGCGCCCGGCGCCGACCGGACCTCCGCCGTCGTCTACCTGACCCTGCAGGGCTGGTGAAGCTGGGCCTCGTCGTCGCGCTGCTGCGCGAGGTGCGGCCCGCCTGCCCGGTCGCCGCCGCCGTGCTCGGGGTGTTCGGCGCCTACGGGCCCACCTGGCGGTGGGCCGGGGCTCGTGGGGGATGTGGGCCGCGGGCGGCCTCGACCTGCTGCTGACCGTGCTCGTGCTGCGCGAGTACCGGCGGCTCAGAAGCCGACGACGGCGTGCGGGCGGTACGGCTCCTCCAGGCGGGCGACCTCCTCGTCGGTGAGCCGCAGGTCGACGGCGGCGACGGCGTCGTCGAGGTGGGCGGCCCTGGTCACCCCGACGATCGGCGCGGTGACCACCGGCTTGGCCAGCAGCCAGGCCAGCGCCACCTGCGCCCGCGGGACGCCGCGCTCGCGGGCCACCTCGGCGACCCGCTCGACGATCGCCCGGTCGCTGCGCTCGTCGTAGAGGCGGCCGCCGAACGCGTCGTTCTCCGAGCGGTGCGTCGTCTCGTCCCAGTCGCGGGTGAGCCGGCCGCGGGCCAGCGGGCTCCACGGGACGACGCCGATGCCCTGGTCGGCGCACAGCGGCAGCATCTCCCGCTCCTCCTCGCGGTTGAGCAGGTTGTAGTGGTCCTGCATCGAGACGAAGCGGTGCCAGCCGCGCTCGCCCGCCAGGTGCAGCGCCTTGCCGAACTGCCAGGCCCACATGCTGCTCGCGCCGAGGTAGCGGACCTTGCCGCTGCGCACGCACGCGTCCAGCGCCTCCAGCGTCTCCTCCACCGGCGTGGCCGGGTCCCAGCGGTGGATCTGGTAGAGGTCGACGTGGTCCACCTGCAGCCGGCGCAGGCTCGCCTCGAGCTCGCGCAGGATCGCGACCCGGGACAGCCCGCCGCCGTTGGGCCCCGGGCGCATCCGGCCGTGCACCTTGGTGGCCAGGACGACGTCGTCGCGGGTGGTGAACTCGCGGATCGCCTTCCCGGTGATCTCCTCGCTGGAGCCAGCCGAGTAGACGTTCGCGGTGTCGAGGAAGGTGACGCCGGCCTCGAGCGCCTTCCGGATCAGCGGCATCGCCTCGTCCTCGGGCAGGCTCCACGGCGTCATCCCGCGCTCGGGCTCGCCGAAGCTCATCATCCCGAGGCAGATCCGCGAGACCTCCAGGCCGGTGGCGCCCAGGCGCACGTGATCCATGCGCCCAGCCTTCCCCGGCGGCCCCGCCGTCGCCTCCTGGCCGCGCACTGCCGGGGTTCCTCGTGCACTGTCGGTGCCGCAGCGCGGGCAACGGACGAGGAGAGCCCGCACTGCGGTCGGGGCACGGCTCCCGGGGTGTTCTCCGCGCTCCTGGGGTCCTGCGGAGCTCCAGCTGCGCGAGACGGGCTCCAGGACCGGCGTCCCGGCCGACTCCCGCGGCGCCGCCCCCGCTCCTGCGCTGCTGCAACCCCGCAAGAGCGTCCACAGGACCGCAGGAGCGTCTTCTTGCCGGCGTCCCTCGGCGTCAGGGGAGGGCGGCGGCGAGCTCCGGCACGCGCTCGGCGACGCCGTCGGGGAAGGCGGTGAACGGCTCGGCGGTGGCGACCCGCTTCGCGCCCCTCCCGGTCCACCGCCACGTGCCCACCACCTGCCCGCCGCAGACGACGGTGGACCGGAACACCCCGTTGCCGCCGGGCACGATGCGGTCGGCGAACTCCGGCGGCACCGTGCCGGTGCGGTCGGCGTAGCCGAGGACGACCTCGTCGAAGCCGGGCAGCAGGTGCAGCCCCTCGGCGTCGGCGCGGCAGGCGGCCAGCCGCTCAGGGGTCTCCGGGTCGAGGTACATCTCGGTGCCGGCGACGTCGACCGTGGCCAGCCGCTCGCGCACCGGCGCCAGGCCCGCGCGGGCGTCGCGGACCGTCGTGCCCGCCCAGCGCACCAGGTCCGCGACCGTGGCCGGCCCGTGCCCGGTGAAGAACCGCAGCGCGAGCTCGGCCAGCGCCTCCTCGCGGTCGAGGCGGCGCGGCGCGGACACCCACTCGTCGAGCAGCACGAACGCCTGGTCGCCCTCGTCGGGAGGGCCGAGGACCAGCGTCCCGGTCTGGGAGAGGTACCAGAGCGTGTGGTAGCCCTTCTGGCCCGCGACGTCGCAGCCGGCGTCGGCCAGGGCGGCCAGCAGCGCGGCCCGGCCCAGCCGCCGCCCGCCGGTCAGCGCGGCGACGGCGACCTCCCGCGACCGCTCGAGGTCGCCCTCGGTGAGCCCGACGACGGCCCGCCGCTTGGCGGCGCCGGCCAGCACCCGCCCGCCGAGCAGCTCGAGCATCCAGGGCAGGTCGTCGGCGGCGACCAGGTGCAGCGTCCCGCGCATCGGCCAGGACCGGACGACGTCGCCGGCGTCGAGGGCCGCGGTGACCCCCCCGCGGGAGCGGCCGGCGGTGCGCAGCGCCACCGACGTCAGCGCGCCGGGCAGGTCCTGGCCCTGCACCGCGCCGAGCGCCCGCACCGCCGCCGCGGCGTCGGGGAACGGCGGCCCGGCCACCCGCTGGGCCACCAGGCGCAGCAGCGCGACCTCGTGGGGCGTCACCGTCGTCATGCCGGGAGGGTGCCAGCCGGGGGTGACGTCAGGCGTCCTGCCCGCGCTCGATCCCCAGCGTGGCGAGCAGGTCCTCATGCAGCTGGATCCACACCGTGTGGCAGGAGTCGACCTCGGGGGAGTCCACCCAGCGCCGCTCGCCGTGGTCGACCCGGGCGAGCGCAGCGGCGTAGCGGTCGGAGTAGCCGTCCAGGCGCTGCAGGCAGCGGGCCAGCGGGTCGGTCACCGCGGCCAGGTCGCGGCCGAGCGTCCCCAGCGCACGCAGCACCCGCTCGTCCCACCTCCAGTCGGTGTGGTCGTTGGCGGCCATCGGCTCGGTGCGGGTCGGCCGCAGCTGCCAGTCGGTGCACACCTTCCCGAACCTGCGGTTCAGCGGGACGAACCGGCCGTGGGCCTCGGCGACCACGTCCCGCGCGCCGGTCAGCTCCAGCTCCGCGCCCATCCGCCGCTCGTCCTCGGCGCGGCCGGCCTCGGTCAGCGACCACCCGGCGCTGTCGGCGAAGCGGGTGTGGGTGACCCAGCCCCGGGTGGCGTGCTCGATCAGCCGGTCCTCGACCTCGTCGCGGTCGAGCCCGTAGCGTGCGGCGATCCGTCCCGGGGAGGCGAAGCCGAGCACCCGGGGGCCGTGCAGCGCGAGGTCGTCGGGGTCGGAGACGTGTGCGGGCACGGGGCCATCCTGGGTCACGGCGCCCGCCCCGGTCAGCGCTCCCGGTGCAGGTAGACCATGTCCTCCGCGTCGGGCTCCGTGGTCAGCGGCGTGAACCCGGCGGCGGCGGCGACGCGCAGGCTCGCGGCGTTGTCCGGCTCGATGCCCAGCACGAACTGCTCGACGTCGGCGGTCTCGGGCGCGGCCACCAGCGCCCGGAGCGCGGCGCTGCCGTGCCCGCGTCCCCGGCACGCCGGGTCGACGACGTAGGCCACGCCCATCGTGCGGCGCCCGTCGGTGGCGAGGACCCGCTCGGCCACCGGGTCCCACGTCGTCCACCGGTCGTAGACGTCCCCGCCGATCTGGGCGAGCGGGCGCCCGGCGTCGTCGAGCGCGACGAACGAGTGGCTGCGCAGCAGTCGGCGTCCGCGGAACTCGTCGGTCCACCGCGTGCTGCGCAGCGCCATCTCGCGGACCGGCCACTCGCGGCCGCCCAGCCGCCGCCGCGTGGCCTCGTCGTCGAACCAGGGCGTGACGGCGGGCAGGTGCTCCGGCTCGAAGCGGACCAGCCGGAGGGTGCTCACCCGCCCACCCTCACCCCGGCCCGGGCGGCCCGCACGTCGTCGCCGCTCCACCGCGCCGCCGCACTCCGCTGCCAGACTGCGGCCCGTGCAGGCCGAGGACTGGGACGCGCGCTACGCCGAGCGGCAGCAGTGGTCGGGGGAGCCCAACCCGCTGGTCGCCGCGCTCGTGGAGGACCTGCCGCCGGGCGACGCCGTCGACCTGGCCGCGGGGGAGGGGCGGCACGCGCTGTGGCTCGCCCGGCGGGGCTGGCGGGCCACCGCCGTCGACTTCTCGGCCACCGGCCTCGCCCGCGGGCAGGCGCAGCCCGACGCCGACCGGGTCACCTGGGTGACCGCCGACGTGACCACCTGGTCGGCGCCGCCCGCCTCCGTGGACCTGGTGCTGGTCGCCTACCTGCACCTGCCGGACCCGCCGATGACCGACACCCTCCGCCGGGCCGTCGGCTGGCTGCGCCCCGGGGGGCGGTTCCTGCTGCTGGGGCACGACGCCGAGAACGTGACCGCGGGCGTCGGCGGGCCGCAGGACCCGGCGATCCTGCACAGCACCCGGCGGCTGGCCCCGGTCGCCGGCCTGCTCGACGTCGACCGGCTCGAGCAGGTCCACCGGGAGACGCCCGACGGCACCGCGCTCGACACCCTCCTGTGGGGACGGCGACCCGCCTGAACCCGGAAGGACCTTCTGCCCCCCGCCGCTCGCACGCTCGCGGCGGGACCCTGCAGGGGCCGGGGTCGATACCGTCCGGTCCGTGACCGACAGCGTCGAGGAGTGGTTCGCCGCCGCCGGGCCGCGCGAGGCGGAGCTGCGGCGGGTCGACGCCCTGGTCCGCGAGGCCGCACCCGGGCTGGACCGCGAGCTCGTGCCGGCCGGCGCGGGGCGGGTGCTCGGCTACGGCCTGCTGCCCTACCGGCCGCGCTCGGCCAGGGAGACCACCCGCTGGCCGCTAGTCGCCCTCGCCGCGCAGAAGCGGCACCTGTCGCTGTACGTGTGCGCCGTCGTCGACGGCGAGTACCTGCCCGAGGCGCGCGCCGCGCGGCTGGGGCAGGTGTCGTGTGGCAAGAGCTGCATCCGGTTCACCTCGCTGGACCGGGTCGACCGGGCCGAGCTCGCCGCGCTGGTGCGCGACGCCGCCGCGGTCACGTCGTCGGGTGGCAACGCGTTCTTCGTGTCCTGACCGACACGCCGGGCCGATCCTCGGCGGGGGACGAAGGTCCCTGTTTCACACCCGCCCCACCCGCCACCGTGGAGGCCGTACCCCGCACGGACCGAGCGAGGAGTCCCGCGCGCCCATGATCACGACCGAGCAGCCGACCGCCGACCCCGCCGTCGAGCAGGCCGTCACCCGGCTGGTGGACGAGTTCGGCACCCGGCTGCGGCCCCAGGTCGTCGGCAACGTCGTCCGCATGTGCCGGCAGGACCTCAGCGGCGTCCCGGCGACCGCGCTGCCGGAGATGGTGGAGCGGCTGGCCCGGACCCGCCTGCAGTCCGTCGGCTGACGAGGCCCCGCCGAATCCGGTTGCCCGGCCCCGGACGATGTCGGGGTGGGTTACGTCGACGTGAGCGGGGTCCGGCACACGCTGCCGGGCGGCCGGGTGCTGCTGGACGACGTCTCGTTCCGGATCGGCGAGGGCGCTCGCGCGGCGCTGGTCGGCGAGAACGGCGCGGGCAAGACGACGCTGCTGCGGATCGTCGCCGGTGACCTCGTGCCCGAGGCCGGCACGGTCGCGCGCAGCGGCGGGCTCGGCGTCATGCGGCAGTTCATCGGCTCGGTGCGCGACGACACCACCGTCCAGCGCTTCCTCGTCGACCTCTCCGCGCCCGCGGTGCGCGCCGCCTGGGACGCCGTCGAGGCCGCCGAGCTGACCCTCATGGAGACCGACGACGAGCCCGCGCAGCTCGCCTACGCCGACGCGCTCGCGCAGTGGGGCGACGCCGGCGGCTACGACGCCGAGGTCACGTGGGACACGGTCACCGTCGCGGCGCTCGGCGTCCCCTACGACCGGTGCAAGTACCGCGAGCTGTCCACGCTGTCCGGCGGCGAGCAGAAGCGGCTCGCGCTCGAGGCGCTGCTGCGCGGGCCCGAGCAGGTGCTGCTGCTCGACGAGCCGGACAACTACCTCGACGTCCCCGGCAAGCGCTGGCTGGAGCAGCGGTTGCTGGAGACCCGCAAGACGGTGCTGTTCGTCAGCCACGACCGCGAGCTGCTCGCCACCGTCGCCGACCGGGTGGTCACCGTCGAGGGCGGGACGGCGTGGGTGCACGGCGGCGGGTGGTCCTCCTACCCCGAGGCCCGCGAGGCGCGGCACGAGCGGATGGCCGAGCTGCGCCGCCGCTGGGAGGAGGAGCACGAGCGCCTCGTCGACCTGGTCCGCACGCTGCAGCAGCAGGCGGCCAACTCCCCGGACATGGCCTCGCGGTACCGGGCGATGCAGACCCGGCTGGCGAAGTTCGAGGCAGCCGGGCCGCCGCCGGACCGGCCCCCGCAGCAGCGGGTGACGATGCGGCTGCGCGGCGGGCGCACCGGCGTGCGGGCGGTCACGGCCGAGCAGCTGGAGCTGACCGGCCTCATGCGGCCGTTCGACCTGGAGGTCTGGTACGGCGACCGGGTCGGCGTCCTCGGGGCCAACGGCGCGGGCAAGTCCCACTTCCTGCGGCTGCTGGCCGGCCAGGACGTCGCCCACACCGGGTCGTGGCGGCTGGGGGCGCGCGTCGTCCCCGGCTCCTTCGCCCAGACCCACGCGCACCCGGAGTGGCAGGACCGGACGCCGGTGGACCTGCTGTGGCACGGCGAGCCCGGCCGGCCGGGCGTGGACCGCGGGCGGGCGATGGCGGTGCTGCGCCGCTACGGGCTCACCGACTCCGCCGACCAGCCGTTCCGGACCATGTCCGGCGGGCAGCAGGCGCGCTTCCAGGTGCTGGTGCTCGAGCTGTCCGGCGCCACGCTGCTGCTGCTCGACGAGCCCACCGACAACCTCGACGTCCTGTCCGCCGAGGCGCTGGAGGAGGCGCTGGCCGCGTTCGACGGCACCGTGCTCGCGGTGACCCACGACCGCTGGTTCGCCCGCTCCTTCGACCGGTTCCTCGTCTTCGGCGCCGACGGCCGGGTGTACGAGTCCGCCGAGCCGGTGTTCGACGAGACGCGGGTCGTCCGGGCGCGGTGAGGCGCCGTCAGGCCGTCCTGACGGAGGATGGGTCATGGACGTCGACGACCTCGAACGGCAGCACACCCTCGCCAGCGCCGTCCGCCGCTACGACGAGCTGCGCACGCGCGACTCGCTGGCCGACCCCGACCACCCGGCCGGCCCGCGGCCGCTGACCCGCGAGGAGGCGCTGGAGCTGCTGGCGCTGGGCGAGGTGGTCGCCCGGCGGGCGGCCCAGGGGCGCCAGCTCACCGTCCGGACGGCGCGGGCGACCGGCGCGTCGTGGGCACAGATCGGCCGGGCGCTGGGTGCCACCCGGCAGTCGGCGTGGGAGGCGCACCGGCGGTGGATCGACGCGCAGGTCGACCACCCCGAGGGCTCAGGCGGGCTCACCGCGGACGAGGCCGCCGAGGCCCGGGCCCTGCTCGCCAACGACGCCGACTGAGGCGGCAGGAATGGCCATTTCTGTCGCCGCTCCCAGTCGATCATCGGAGGCGTGCACGGTCGGCCGGCGTGTCCCGCCGTGTCGCGTGCACGCATCCGGTGATCGACACCTGCGAGCCGCACCGACTCAGCCGAAGGTGCAGCCCTCGCCGCGGTAGGTGGCGACGGCGCCGGTGAGCCGGTCCCCGGCCAGCGTGTGCAGGACGTCGACGTGCTCGCAGACCTCGCCGGCCTTGGCGTGCCGGAACCAGACGCGGTCGCCGACGGCGAGCCCGTCGGCGTCCGGACCGCGCAGCGGCGTCTGCACCTCCCCGGCGCCCTCGGTGCCGAGCACCCGCAGCCGCGCCGGGTGCACCGGGCGCGGCAGCCGGTCGGCGCCGGGCGGCCCGGAGGCGATCCACCCGCCGCCCGCGACGGTCACCGTCCCGGGGGCGGGGCGGCGGGTGACCGGCAGCGCGAACAGCAGCGCCGGCCGGCCGCGGAAGGCGCGGTACCCGTCGAACAGCGTCGGCTGGTACAGCCCCGAGCCCGCGGCGACCTCGGTGACCGACGGGTCGGCCGCGGTCCGCTCCAGGCTCCCGGTGCCGCCGCCGTTGACGAACGCCAGCGGCGCGACGGCGGAGACGGCGGCCACCGCGGCGGCGCGGCGTCCGGTCAGCTCCCGCACCGACAGCGCCTGCACCCCGCGCACCGCCAGGCCGCGCAGCGGGCGCCCGGGCGGCGCGTCCGGCACGCCCGCGACCTGCGCCTCGTAGGCCATGAGCCCGACCAGGGCGAAGCCGGGCCGGTCGCACACCGCCCGGGCCAGGGCCGCGGCGGCCGCGGGGTCGTGCACCGGCGAGCGGCGCACCCCGACGTGCAGCCGCCCGGCCCGCAGCGACGCGTCGAGGTCCAGGCAGATCCGCACCGGCGGCCGCGAGCCGGGCGGCGCCACCGCGTCGACGGCGTCGAGGTGGTCGGGGGAGTCGGCCATCAGCGTCACCCGCGCGGCGAGCGCGGGGTCGGCCACCAGCGCGCGCAGCGCCGCGCGGTCCACCGAGGGGTAGGCGACGACGACGTCCTCGGACACCGGGTCGTCCCCGCCGGCCAGCCACAGCGCCTCGGCCAGCGTGTAGGCGAGCACGCCGGCGAAGCCGGGCCGGGCCAGGACCCGCCGCAGCACCGCGCGGCTGCGCACCGACTTGCTCGCCACCCGGACCGGGCGCCCGCCGGCGCGGCGGACCAGGTCGGCGGCGTTCGCGTCGAGCGCGTCGAGGTCGAGGACGGCCAGCGGCGGGTCGAGGTCCGCGGTCGCCCCGTCCAGCCGGGCCCGCGCTGCGGCCGGGGAGGTCATGGCGCGGCAGCATCCTCGCGGAACGCCGACTGGGTCAAGCGTCCCAGTCGCTTGACCCGGTCCGGCGGGGCACGGGACGCTGCCGCGCACGACGGAGGAGGCGGGCGTGGGCACCTGGCGCAACTGGGCCGGCAACCAGCGGGCGGACGGCGTGACCGTGCGGCACCCGGCGGGCACCGGGGAGATCGCCGCCGCGGTGCGGGACGCCGCCGCCGCCGGCCGCCGGGTCACCGCGCTGGGCAGCGGCCACTCGTTCACCGGCATCGGCCGCCCGGAGGACGTCGCCCTGGCGCTGGACCGGCACGCCTCGCTGGTCGGCGTCGACGACGCCGGCCTGGTCACCGTGCAGGCCGGCATGCCGCTGCACCGGCTGGACGCGGAGCTGGCCGCCCGCGGCTGGGCGCTGACCAACCTCGGCGACGTCGACCGGCAGACCGTCGCCGGCGCGATCTCCACCGGCACCCACGGCACCGGGGCCCGGTTCGGCGGGCTGGCCACGCAGGTGCGCGCGCTGGAGCTGGTCACCGCCGACGGGTCCGTCCTGCGCTGCTCGCCCGAGGAGCACCCCGACGTGTTCTCCGCCGCGCGGGTCGGCCTGGGCGCCCTCGGCGTGCTGAGCACCGTGACCCTGCAGGCGGTGCCGGCGTTCGCGCTGCGCGCCGAGGAGGGCACCGCCGCGCTGCCGGACCTGCTGGCCGACTTCGCCGGGTTCACGTCCTCGACCGACCACGTCGAGTTCTACTGGTTCCCGCACACCGACCGGTGCCGGACCCTGCGCAACACCCGGGTGCCGCTGGCCGAGGTCGCGCCGCTGGGCCGGGCGCGCGCGTTCTGGGACGACGAGGTGCTCGCCAACGCCGGGTTCGCCGCCGTCGTCGCGGCCGGGCGCCGGGTGCCCGCGCTCGTGCCGCCGCTGGCGCGGTTCGCCACCGGGGCGCTGGGTGCCCGCACCTACACCGACGTCGCGCACCGGGTCTTCGTCTCCCGCCGGCGGGTGCGGTTCCGGGAGACGGAGTACGCGCTCCCGCGGGAGACGGCCCCGGCCGTGCTGGGGGAGCTGCGGCGGGTGGTCGACGCCGGCCCGCACCGGGTGCCGTTCCCGGTCGAGGTGCGCGTCGCCGCCGCCGACGACGTCCCGCTGTCGACGGCGTACGGCCGCGACACCGCCTACGTCGCCGTCCACGTCCCAGCCCGCGACCCTTCCGGCGGGTGGTTCGCCGCCTTCGAGGCGATCGCGCTGGCCGCCGGCGGGCGCCCGCACTGGGGCAAGGAGCACGGCCTCGACGCCGCGGCGCTGGCGCAGCGGTACCCGCGGTTCGGCGAGTTCGCCGCGCTGCGCGACCGGCTGGACCCCGCCGGGGTGTTCACCAACGCCCACCTCGCCCGGGTCCTCGGCCCGGCCGGGCAGCGGGCCGGGCAGGCCTGAGGTGCCCCGGCTGCCGGCCGCCCAGCGCCGCGCTGCCCTGGTGGAGGCAGCGCTGCGGGTGATGGCCCGGGACGGCCTGGCCGCCGGCACCACCCGCGCGGTCGTCGCCGAGGCGGGGATGCCGCTGGCCGCCTTCCACTACGCCTTCGCCTCGCGCGACGAGCTGCTGCGCGAGCTGGTCGCCCGCGTGGTCGGCCGCGAGCTGGCCGCCGCCACCGCCGCGCTGGACCCGGCTGCGGGCCTGGCCGGCTGCCTGCGCGCGGCCGCCGCCGGCTACCTCGACCACCTCGAGCGCGAGCCCGGCGCCGAGGCGCTGATGCTCGAGCTGACGCTGCACGCGGTGCGCGACCCGGCGCTGCGGGCGGTGGCCGCCGCGCAGTACCGCGCCTACACCGCGGCGGCGACCCGCCTGCTGGAGGAGGCCGCCGCCGCGACCGGCGCCACCTGGCGGCGCCCGGTGCCGGAGCTCGCCCGGCTGCTGGTCACCGTCGTCGACGGCGCGACGACGACCTGGCTGGTCGACCGCGACACCGCCGCCACCCGCGCGGTGCTCGACGCCGCGATCGACCAGCTCGCGGCCTGGGGCAGCTGACTCAGAGGTCGACGTCGGGCTCGCCGGTGCCGCCGATGCGGTCGAGCTCCGCCATCTCCAGCGGCCCCAGGACCCGCGCGCCGGCCTGCAGGTTCTCCTCGAGGTGCGCCACCGACGACGTCCCCGGGATCAGCAGGACGTTGGGGGAGCGGGCCAGCAGCCAGGCCAGCGCCACCTGCATCGGCGTGGTCTCCAGCCGCCGCGCCACCGTCTCCAGCGCCGCGGACTGCAGGGGCGTGAACCCGCCGAGCGGGAAGAAGGGCACGTAGGCGACGCCCTCGCGGGCCAGCGCGTCGAGCACCGGGTCGTCGGCGCGGTGCACGAGGTTGTAGTGGTTCTGCACGCACACCACCGGGGCGATCGACCGCGCCTCGGCGTACTGCTGCGTCGTCACGTTGGACACGCCCAGGTGCCGGATGAGGCCCTGCTGCTGCAGGTCGGCCAGCGCCTCGAACGGCTCGGCCAGCGAGCGCTCCACCGGCGCGGCGAACCCGGGCATGCGGAGGTTGACCACGTCGAGGACGTCGACGCCGAGGTGGTCGAGGTTGTCGTGCACGGCCTGCTTGAGCTCGTCGGGGGACAGCGCCTCGGGCCACGCGCCGTCCGGCGTCCGGCGGGCGCCGACCTTGGTGACGATGGTCAGCTGCTCGGGATAGGGGTGCAGCGCCTCGCGGATGACCTCGTTGGTCACGTGCGGGCCGTAGTAGTCGCTGGTGTCGACGTGGTCCACGCCCAGCTCCACGGCCCGGCGCAGGACGGCGACGGCGGCCTCCCGGTCGGCCGGCGGGCCCATGACGTGCGGGCCGGCCAGCTGCATCGCGCCGTAGCCGATGCGGTTGACCGTGCGGTCCCCGAGCGCGAACTGTCCCGACCTCTCGGCCGTCGGAGTCGTCATGCCCGCCTCCTACCCCGGGAGCCCGGGGGAACCCTCAGGCGGCCAGCCGGCTGCCGACCTCGGCGTGCCACCGGCCGACGTCGGCGGTCACCCGGGCGGTCTCGCGCCGGTCGGCCCGCCGGGCGACCAGCGCGAGGCCGCTGCCCAGGAGGGCGAGGCCCGCGCCCACCCACATCGGCGCGGTGTAGCCCAGGTCGAGGGAGATGACCAGCGCGCCCAGCGCCGCGCCCACCGCGTTGGCCACGTTGAACGCCGCCTGGTTGGCCGCCGACACCAGGCTGCCGCCGGAGACCCGCGCGGCCACGATCACGCCGTTCTGCACGACCGGGCCCATCGCGAAGGCGACCGTGCCGAACAGGACCAGCAGGACGACGGCGGCCGCGGGGGTGCGGGCGAGGAAGGCGAAGGCGGCCAGCAGCAGCGCGGTGGCGAGCAGCCCGACGACGACGAACGTCCAGCCGAACCGGTCGCCGAGGCGGCCGCCGGCCAGCGTGCCGACGGTGGTGCCGACGCCGAACAGCGCCAGCACCGGCGTCACCCAGCCCTCGGGCAGGCCGGCCAGGTCGGTGAGGATCGGGCTGACGTAGCTGTAGACGGCGAACAGCGCGGCGAAGCCGACCATCGTCAGGCCGAGCACCAGCCACACCTGGGGGCGGCGGAAGGCGGCCAGCTCGGCGCGCAGGTCCCCGCGCTCCCCGGTGCCGGCGGGCAGCCAGGCCAGCAGCCCGGCGATGGTGACCAGCCCGATGCCGGCGATCGCGCCGAGCACCAGCCGCCAGCTCAGCTGCTGGGCGACGAACGTGCCGAGCGGGACGCCGACCACGTTGGCCAGCGTCAGCCCGACCATCATCAGGGAGATCGCCTGGGTGGCCCGCTCCGGCGGGACCAGCCGCCGCGCGGCCACCGCGCCCACGCCGAAGAACGACCCGTGCGCCAGGGCGGTCAGCACCCGCGCCGCCGCCAGGGTCTCGTAGGTGGGCGCCACCGCCGACAGCGCGTTGCCGACGACGAACACGACCATCAGCGCGACCAGCGTCTGGCGCGGGGAGAACCGCACGCCGAGCGCGGTGAGGGTCGGCGCGCCGAGGACGACGCCGGCCGCGTAGGCGGAGATGAGCAGGCCGACGGCGGACACCGAGACCCCGAGGCCGCCGGCGATCTCGGGCAGCATGCCCATGACGACGAACTCGGTGGTGCCGATGCCGAAGGCGCCGATGGCGAGCGCGAGCAGACCGCGGGGCACGAGGGGACTCCAGGAGGGACGACGGCGGACGGAGAGCGTGCGGACGTCGTCGTCCGTGCTGGGTCCTGCGGGGTGGGACTTCCTACGGATGGGCAAGGCACCGGCCGCGCGGGACATGCCCCGCGCGGCCGGTGGGTGTGCTCACACCCGGGTCAGGGCTGCAGCAGCACCTTGACCGCGCCGTCCCTCTTCTCGCGGAAGTCGGCGTAGGCCTGCGGCGCCTGCTCCAGCGGCACCCGGTGGGTGGCGAAGTCGTCGACGCCCAGCGGGTCGCCGTCGACCAGCAGCGGCAGGATGTCGGGCACCCAGCGCCACACGTTGGCCTGGCCCATCCGCAGCTGGATCTGCTTGTCGAACATCCGCATCAGCGGCAGCGGGTCGGTGGCGCCGCCGTAGACGCCGGACAGCGAGATGGTGCCGCCGCGACGGACCGCGTCGATGGCGGTGTTGAGCGCGGCCAGCCGGTCGATGCCGGCGACCTGCATGACCTTCTCCATGATCGCGTCCGGGACGACCGCGGTCGCCTTCTGCGCGATCTGCGCCAGCGGCGAGCCGTGCGCCTCCATGCCCACGGCGTCGATCACCGCGTCGGCGCCGCGGCCGGCGGTCGCGTCCTGGATCTGCCGGACGACGTCGTCCTTCTTCGTGGAGCGGATGACGTTCGTGCCGCGGGCGGTGGCCCGCTCGAGCCGCTCGGGGACGACGTCGGAGGCGTACACGTTCTCGATGCCCAGGTGGTGGGCGATCCGGGTGCACATGTCGCCGATCGGCCCCAGGCCCAGCACGAGCAGCGTGCCGCCGGGCGGCGTCGCGGCGTACTGCACCGCCTGCCAGGCGGTGGGCAGGACGTCGGAGAGGTAGACGAAGCGGTCGTCCGGCGGGCCATCCGGGACCTTGATCGGCAGCGTGTTGCCGAAGGGCACCCGCAGGTACTCGGCCTGGCCGCCGGGCACCTGCCCGTAGAGCTTGGTGTAGCCGAACAGCGAGGCGCCGAAGCCCTGGTCGCGGTTCTGGGTGGTCTCGCACTGCGACTGCAGGCCCTGCGAGCACATCCAGCAGGTCCCGCAGGAGATGTTGAACGGGACGACGACGCGGTCGCCCGGCTTCACCGCCGTCACCGCGGAGCCGACCTCGCGGACGATCCCCATCGGCTCGTGGCCCATGACGTCGCCCTTGGTCATGAACGGCGCCATCACCTCGATCAGGTGCAGGTCCGACCCGCAGATGCCGCTCGAGGTGATCTCGACGACGACGTCGGTGTCCTCCTGCAGCGTGGGGTCGGGGACGGTGTCCACCTGTACGTCGGCACGTCCGTGCCAGGTCACTGCGCGCACGAGATCCTCTCCTCGGGTCGTCGGCCGGCAATGCCGTCGATCGGGCTGTCCAGGGCCTCGTGCCCGGTGTGGGCCTCCTCGCCCCTCGTTCAACGCTCAACCGGCGTGTTGATCACTCGGAGTCACATCGGTTCGACGCAACGTCGAATGACAACCGTGCAGCTCAGTGGCCCGCGCCACACATCCGGCCCTCCATACCCAGGTCCGCAGATCACGTAACGGTCACGGCGTGTTTACATGGGCCCCGCCCGCTCCCCCGGGCACAGAACGACGTCCCTGTCCCCGACGGAAGTCAGGTGCATGACCGAGCTCCACCCGGACCGCCTCCTCGACGGAGGGACGGCCGCGCAGTCCGCGGCCGGCACCCCCCTCCGGAAGGCAGCGGCAGCGTCGCCCGACCGGCGACCCGCCGACGCCGCGACGACGGCCCCGCGGCCCACCCCGTACCGACGTCAGGGGGAGACGTCGCCGAGCGGGGACCGCACCGAGTCCCGATCCGCGTCCCGCCCCGCCCGCCGTCCGAGCCCCCGGCCGCGGCCCACGCCGGCGCCGCGGACCTCGCCCGAGGCGACCGCCGCCGAGACGCCCGCTCCCGCGACCCCGGTGGCCGGCCTCGAGGTCCGCACCGTCGTCACCGGGACCGAGCCCGCCGCTGACGCGGCCGCCCCGCCCGCCGAGGTCCTCGCCGTCGCCGACGCCACCGAGCTGGTCGTGGCCGCCGACGCGCAGGCGCTGGCCGCCGTCGCGGCCGCGGGCGCCGACGACACCGCCGCCGAGGAGCCCGGGGGGACCGACGCCGCCGAGGAGCGGGTCCCGGTCACCGTCGTCGCCGGCCACGGCCGGCACCGGGCGCTGGCCCGGCTGCGGCAGCTGCCGTGCCGCCGGCCCGCCTTCTACCTCGCCGCCGCGCTGGTCGGCGCCGTCGGGATCGGCTCGTTCTCCGTGGGCGACCGCGTCGCCCAGGCCGACGGCCCGGAGGCGGTCAGCCACTCGGTGAGCGTGGCCGAGGAGCTGGGCATCGCCGACCAGGACCTCCCCGCGGCCGCCGAGGTCGCCACCCTGCGCTCGGAGGCCACCCTGCTCGGCGCGGTCACCGCCAGCCGCAACGCCCGCGAGGCCGAGGAGGCCGCCGCGGCGCAGGTCCAGGCCGACGCCGACCGCGCCGCCCAGGAGGCCGCCGCGGCCGCGGCCGCCGAGGCCGCCCGCCCCAGGACCGTGCTGCCGGTCAGCGGGGCGCGGCTCACCAGCGGCTTCGGCGCGCGCTGGGGCACGCTGCACGCCGGCATCGACCTCGCCGCGCCCATCGGCACGCCGGAGTACGCGGCCGCCGACGGCGTCGTGCTCGAGGCGGGCCCCGCCAGCGGCTTCGGCCTGGCGGTGTACATCCAGCACGAGAACGGCGACGTCACCGTCTACGGGCACATGGAGGAGATCCTCGTGCAGCCCGGCCAGGTGGTCCGCGCCGGCGACACCATCGCGCTGCTGGGCAACCGCGGGCAGTCGACCGGCCCGCACCTGCACTTCGAGGTGCACGTCGGCGGCATCGACGGCGAGCGGATCGACCCGGTCCCGTGGCTGCGGGACCGCGGCGTCGCGATCTGAGGAGGGACCACCCTTCCCCCCGCGCCTCGCAGGCTCGGCGCGGGCCCCTGAAGGGTGGCCGTTCCAGCACGTCACCAGACACGCGCCCCCATCCCGGCAGGTCCGGGCAGGGGGCGCGTGCCGTCGGAGGACACTGGAGGGGGAGGTGGGCCGATGGGAGCCGGGCACGCACACGGCCGTGCACACGGACACGCGCACGGGCACGCCACCGCCGCGGCGGCCTCGCGCGGGCGGCTGGCCGTCGTCCTCGGGCTCACCCTCGCCGTCCTCGTCGCCGAGGTCGTCGGGTCGCTGGTCTCCGGCTCGCTCGCCCTGCTCGCCGACGCCGGCCACATGGCCACCGACGCGCTCGGCGTGGGCCTCGCCCTCGGGGCGGTGACGCTGGCGCAGCGCCCCGCCCGCGGGCGGCGCACCTTCGGCTGGCAGCGGGTGGAGATCCTCGCCGCGGTGGCCAACGGGCTGCTGCTGGCCGGCGTCGCGGTGTTCGTCCTCGTCGAGGCGGTGCGGCGGATCGGCGACCCGCCCGAGATCACCTCCGGCGTCGTCCTCGCCGTCGCCGCCGGGGGCCTGGCCGCCAACCTCGCCGGGCTGGCGCTGCTGCACCGCGGCCGGCGGGGGTCGCTCGCCGTCCGCGGCGCGCACCTGGAGGTGCTCGGCGACGCGCTGGGCTCGGTGGCCGTCCTCGTCGCGGCCGGCGTCGTCGCGCTCACCGGGTGGACGCCGGCCGACACGATCGCCGCGCTGCTCATCGGCTGCCTGGTGCTGCCGCGGGCGTGGGCGCTGCTGCGCGAGTCCCTCGACGTCCTGCTGGAGGCCGCGCCCCGCGACGTCGACCTCGACCAGGTGCGCGCGCACGTCCTCGGGGTGCCCGGCGTCATCGGCGTCCACGACCTGCACGCCTGGACGATCACCTCCGGCCTGCCGGTGCTGTCCGCGCACGTCGTCGTCACCGACGAGGCGCTGGCCGCCGGGCACGGCGGCCGGGTCCTCGACGCGCTGTGCGCCTGCCTCGGCGACCACTTCGACGTCCCGCACTGCACCTTCCAGATCGAGGCCGAGGCGCACGCCGGCCACGAGGCCCCCGTCCACGATTAGCCGCCGCCCGCTGTCCGACCGGGTGGGACAGTGGACGAGTACGTCGGACGGTCTGGAGGCGCAGGTGGAGCACGGGCACCACTCGGGCATGTGGGTGCCCGACGAGCCACCCACGTGGGGGCGGGTCTTCCTGCCCCACCTGGACGCGTGGTCGGTGCTGCCGGTCCTCGCCCTGCTCGGCGTGCTGGCCTACCTGGTCGGCCTCGTCCGGCTGCGCCGCTCGGGCGTGGCCTGGCCGTGGTGGCGCACGGCGTCGTGGGTGGCCGGCTGCCTGTCGCTGTTCGCCGTCACCGGGACCTGGCTGAACGGCTACGGCATGGTGCTGTTCAGCGTGCACATGGCGCAGCACATGGTGCTGTCCATGGTCGCGCCGCTGCTCCTGCTGCTCGGCCGGCCGGTGACGCTGGCGCTGCGGTCACTGCCGCGGGGGAGGGGAGTGGCCGGCGTCCCGCGGGCGCTGCTGCTCGACGCCCTGCACAGCCGGGTCGCGCGCTTCCTCTCGCACCCGCTGTTCACGCTGCCGCTGTTCCTGGTCAGCCTCTACGGCGTCTACTTCACGCCCGTCTTCGACGCGCTGATGGGCGACCCGGTCGGCCACCAGTTCATGCTCGCCCACTTCACCGTGACCGGGCTGCTGTTCTTCGGCCCGATCCTCGCCCAGGACCCGTGGCCCCGGCAGGTGGGTCACGCCGGCCGCATGCTCGAGCTGCTGATCCCCATGCCGCTGCACGCCTTCTTCGGCGTCGCGATCATGATGTCGACGTCGCTGGTGGTGCGGACCTTCGCCGACCCGCCCGCCGGCTGGGGCGTCGACCCGCTCGCGGACCAGAACGCCGCCGGCAGCATCGCGTGGTCCTTCGGCGAGCTGCCGACGGTGCTCGTCCTCGTCGTCGTCCTGTTCAGCTGGATGGGCTCCGAGGAGCGCCGCGGCCGCCGGATCGACCGCGTCGCCCAGCGCACCGACGACGCCGAGCTCGAGGCCTACAACGCCCGCCTCCGGCAGCTCGCCTCCCGCCCCGGCTCCTGAACGCGGCACCGCCCGCGTCCCCGGGCGGGGACGCGGGCGGTGCGCTGCGGAGAGGCAGGGTCAGCCGACGTGGACGGCGACGTCGCCGGCCGGCAGGTCCTCCTTGGTGGCCTTGATGAGCACCGCGGCCACCAGCGCGCCGACGACGAGCAGCGCGGCCGCCCAGGTGAAGGCGGTGGTGTAGCCCTCCACCTGGCCCTGCAGGCCGACCGCCGGGTCCTGCGGGTCGGCGCCCGAGGTCAGCGCGTCCGCGGTGTAGGCGCTGATCGCGCCCACCGACAGCGAGGCCAGGACGGCGGTGCCGATCGAGGCGCCGACCTGCTGGGTGGCGTTGAGCATCGCGCTCGCCGCCCCCGCGTCGTGCTCGCCGGCGCCGACCAGCGCGAGGTTGGACAGCGGCACGAAGGTGAAGCCCAGGCCCAGGCCGAGCAGCAGCTGGCCGGGGAAGGGCAGCTCCCAGAAGCCCGTGTCCAGGCCGACGAACGACAGCGTGAACAGCCCGCCCGCGGCGAGCAGGCCGCCGAGCACCATGAGCGGCTTCGGGCCGACCCGCGGCACCAGCGCGCTGGCGGCGCCGGCCGAGACGAACACGCCCAGCGTCGTCGGCAGCGAGGCGACGCCCGCGACGACCGGCTCGTAGCCGAGCACCTGCTGGAAGTACAGGCTCAGGAAGAAGAACGCCCCGATGAGCCCGGCGCCGACCAGCGTCGAGGTGAGGTAGGCGCCGCCGCGGTTGCGGTCGAGCACGATCCGCATCGGCAGCAGCGGGTTGCGGGTGCGCAGCTCCAGCAGCACGAACAGCGCCAGCAGCACGAGGCCCGCGACGATGAACACCCACGCCAGGCCGTCGGCCCACCCGCTCTCGGGCGACACGAGGGTGGTGCTGCCCTGCGCGGCGGCCTGGGCGTTGGCGGCCGCGGCCTCGGCGGCGTTGGTCTGCGACGCCTCGGCCACCCGCGTGAAGCCGTAGACGATCGAGGCCAGGCCGAGGGTGACCAGCACGGCACCGGGGATGTCGTACTTCGTGTCCCCGGGCGCCCGGCTCTCCGGGACGATCGGGATCGCCAGGACGACGGCCAGCAGCGCGACCGGGAGGTTCACCCAGAAGCACCAGCGCCAGTCGGCGTACTCGGTCAGGACGCCGCCCAGCAGCAGGCCGACCGCCGACCCGCCGCCGGCGATCGCGCCGTAGACGCCGAACGCCTTGGCGCGCTCCTTCGGGTCGGTGAACAGCACGGTCAGCAGCGCGAGCGACGCCGGCGCCAGCAGCGCGCCGAAGACGCCCTGCAGCGCGCGGGCGCCGAAGAGCATCGCCTCGTTCTGCGCGATGCCGCCGAGCGCCGAGGCGATGGCGAAGCCGGCCGCGCCGACCAGGTAGGTGCGCTTGCGGCCCCAGAAGTCGGCGATGCGGCCGCCGAGCAGCAGGAAGCCGCCGAAGGTGAGGGTGTAGGCGGTGACGATCCACTGCTGGGTCGCGGCCGAGATGCCGAGGTCGGCCGACACCGCCGGCAGCGCGATGTTGACGATCGTGGCGTCGAGGATGACCAGCAGGACGGTCATCGCGATGACGCCGAGGGCGAGCCAGCGCTTCTCGTAGGGCGCCGCGGCCGGGGTGTCCGGCCCGGCGGCAGGGGTGGACGACGGGTGGGTCATGGGGTCCTCAGGGAGTCGTGAGAGGGGGCCGAGGTCGTCGGCCGAGGGAGCAACCTAGCCCCCTGCGACCATGGGGTCGTGTCCGTCTCGCTGGTGGTGACCGCCGACACGCACCTCCCGAAGCGGGCCCGTGACCTGCCTCATTCCCTGTGGGCGGCCATCGAGGCCGCCGATCTCGTCGTGCACGCCGGCGACTGGGTCGACGTCGCCCTGCTCGACGCCCTCGAGTCCCGCGCTCGGGCCCTGCTCGCGGTGTACGGCAACAACGACCACGGGCCCCTGCGCGAGCGGCTGCCGGAGGTGGCGCGCGCCGAGGTGGGCGGGCTGCGGGTCGCCGTCGTCCACGAGACCGGGGACGCCAAGGGCCGCGAGCGCCGCTGCGCCGCGCGTTTCCCGGACACCGACGTCCTGTTCTTCGGCCACAGCCACATCCCGTGGGACACCACCACCGACACGGGCCTGCGGCTGCTCAACCCCGGCTCGCCCACCGACCGGCGCCGGCAGCCGCACGGCACCTTCGTCACCGCGGTCGCCGACGGCGGGGCGCTCACCGAGGTGGTCTTCCGCCCGGTCGCCCGGTGACGGCCCTCCCGCCGGCGTCCCCTCCCGCCGCCCGCTGGCGGCACCTGGCCGTCGGCCTGACCGGGCTGGTCGCCGCCTGCGCAGCGCAGAACGGGATGCCCTTCCTCACCCTCGCGCTGCGGGAGGAGGGGCTGACGCTGCCGCAGGCCGGCCTGCTGGTCGCCGCGCCCACCGCCGGCCTGGTGTGCGCGCTGCTGCTCTGGGGCGTGCTGGCCGACCGGTACGGCGAGCGGCTGGTGCTCTCCGCCGGGCTCGCGGTCGCCGCCGGAGCGCTCACCGGCGCCGCGCTGGCCGACGCCGCCGTACCCACCGGCCTGTGGCTGCTGCTGGCCGGGGCCGGCAGCGCGTCGGTGCACGCGGCCAGCGGCCGGCTGGTGCTCGGCTGGTTCCCGCCGGAGCAGCGTGGGCTGGCGATGGGCGTCCGGCAGGCCGGGCAACCGCTGGGCGTGGGCCTCGCCGCGCTGGCGCTGCCGCGGCTGGCCGCCGACGGCCCCGGCGGCGCCTTCGCGTTCCTCGCCGCCGGCTGCGCGGTCACCGCCGTCCTCGTCGGCCTGCTCGTCCGCGACCCGGCCCGGCCGCCGCGCACCGACGGCCCGCGGCCGGCCTCGCCCTACCGCAGCCCGGTGCTGTGGCGGGTGCACGCGGCCAGCACCCTGCTCGTCGTGCCGCAGTTCGCCGTCGCCGGGCTGGCCTTCGACTGGCTGGTGCGCGGCGCCGGCTGGAGCGCGGCCGGCGCCGGGACGCTGCTGGCGGTCACCCAGGCCGGCGGCGCCGCCGCACGGCTCGGCGCGGGCACCTGGTCGGACCGGGTGGCCAGCCGGCTCGGCCCGCTGCGGCAGGTCGCGGGGGCGGTGGCCGTCGCCGTCGGGCTGCTCGCCGTCGTCGCGGCCCTGACACCGGACCCCCTCGGCCCGGGGGCCGCCGCGGCGGCGGTGGCGCTGGCCGCGGTCGCCACGGTGAGCCCGAACGGGGTGGCGTTCACCTCGGTGGCCGAGCAGGCCGGCAGCGCCTGGGCCGGGCGCGCGCTGGGCGCGCACAACACCGCGCAGAACCTGGCGGCCGCGCTGACCGTCCCGCTGGCGGCACTGCTCGCCGACGGCGGACCCGGCTACCCGGCGGCGTTCGCGCTCGGCGCGGCCGCCGCCGCGGCCGCCGTCGCCGTCGTGCCGGCCCGCACGGCCGAGCCGGCGCCGCCGCCGGTCCCGGCGGGTGCGCCGTGAGCCGGTGGCGGCCCTGGCCGCCGCGGGCGGTGGCGGTGCTGGCCTGTCCCGTCTGCGGCGCGGAACTGGCCGCGCTCCCCGGCGACGCCGGCCTGCGCTGCCCGGCCGGCCACGCCTTCGACCGCGCCCGGCAGGGCCACGTGACGCTGCTGCCGCCGGGCCACACGCCGCCGACCGGGGACACCGCGGCCATGGTCGCCGACCGCACGGAGGTGCTCTCCGCCGGCACCTACGCCGGGCTCACCCGGGTCCTGGCCGACGCCGTCGCCGCGGGGGAGGGGCCGGTGGACGCCGTCCTCGACCTCGGCGGGGGGACCGGGCACCACCTGGCGGGCGTGCTGGACGCGCTGCCCGGCGCCGTCGGCGTGGTGCTCGACTCCTCGCGGTACGCCGCCCGGCGCGCGGCCGGTGCCTCGCCGCGGGCGCTCGCCGTCGTCGCCGACACCTGGGCCCGGCTGCCGGTCCGCGACGCCGCCGTCGACCGGGCGATGGTGGTGTTCGCCCCGCGCAACGGCCCGGAGACCGCGCGGGTGCTGCGCCCCGGCGGCCGGCTGGTGGTCGCCACCCCGGCGCCCGAGCACCTCGCCGAGCTGGTCGGCCCGCTGGGGCTGCTGCGGGTGGACCCGGAGAAGGAGACCCGGCTGTCCGCGGCCCTGGAGCCGCACCTCGTGCCGGCCGGGCGGGTGCGGCACCGGGAGGAGCTGGAGCTCGACCGCCGCACCGTGACCACCGTCGTGGGGATGGGGCCGCACGCCCGGCACCTGGCGCCGGAGCGGCTGGCCGCCGCGGTCGCCGCGCTGCCGGAGCGCGTGCGGGTGACCCTCGCCGTCGACGTCACCACCTGGACGCCGCCCGCACACACAGGAGGGGCCCGGCCGTGACGGCCGGGCCCCTCCTGGGCGACTGAGCGCAGGGCTCCCGAGATCCCCCGGGGCGCCGGGAGTCCCGCGGGGTCAGACGCGCGTGCGGGTGCGTCCGCGGGTGGCGAAGACGTAGACCAGCAGCACGACGATCGCGCCGAGGATCGAGCCGATGATGCCGGCGGTGCCGAGCTCGAAGCCGTTGCCGCTGATCAGGCTGCCGAGCAGGTTCCCGACGAAGGAACCGATGATGCCGAGGACGATCGTCATCCCGACGCTCATGGACTGCTTGCCGGGGACGACGGCCCGTGCGATGAAGCCGGCGATGGCGCCGACCACGATGAGCACGATGATGTTCCAGAGAAGCTCCACGTGGGACCTCCTGAGGGGGATGGCCGGGTGGCCGAGGCGCTGGGATCTCCAGGCTCGGACGGTCCTGTTCCCCTGGTGAGCAGCGCGGAAACCCGTCTTGATCATGACGTGACCTGGACGCCGTCCCCGACGGCGCCGTGAGCTGCGGCGCGCCTCCCCGGTCGGGCCCGACGGGCCCGACGCCCTCGGTCTAAGCTGCGCTCGTGACGATCGCGCCTGCACCGATCGTGAGCCGGCCCAGCCCGGCTCGCGAGGTCCAGCGGGGTGCGCGGCTCTCGAACCTGCTGCGGACCACGGACCACAAGACCATCGGCCTGATGTACATGGCCACCTCGTTCGCCTGGTTCATCGTGGGTGGCTTCATGGCCATGCTGATCCGCGGTGAGCTGGGCCAGCCCGGGCTGCAGTTCCTGTCGCCCGAGCAGTACAACCAGCTCGTCACGATGCACGGCACGATCATGCTGCTGATGTTCGCGACGCCGCTGTTCTTCGCGTTCTCGAACCTCATCATGCCGCTGCAGATCGGCTCGCCGGACGTCGCCTTCCCGCGGCTGAACGCCTTCTCGTTCTGGCTGTTCTTCTTCGGCAGCCTCATCGCCGTCTCGGGCTTCTTCACGCCCAGCGGCGCGGCCGACTTCGGCTGGTACGCCTACGCCCCGCTGTCCGACGCCGTCCACTCCCCGGGTCCCGGCGCGAACCTGTGGTTCTCGGGCCTGGCGGTCAGCGGTCTGGGCACGATCCTCGGCGCGGTCAACTTCACCGCCACGATCGCCTGCCTCCGCGCACCGGGCATGACCATGTTCCGGATGCCGATCTTCACCTGGAACACGCTGGTCACCAGCCTGCTGGTGCTGCTGGCCTTCCCGATCCTCACCGCGGCGATCTTCGGCATGCTGGCCGACCGCAACCTCGGCGCCCTCGTCTACTCGGACGAGAACGGCGGCCCGATGCTGTGGCAGCACCTGTTCTGGTTCTTCGGCCACCCCGAGGTCTACATCATCGCGCTGCCGTTCTTCGGCATCATCACCGAGATCATCCCGGTGTTCTCGCGCAAGCCGCTGTTCGGCTACAAGGGCATGGTCGGGGCCACGCTGCTCATCGGCGGCCTCTCGCTCACCGTGTGGGCGCACCACATGTACGCCACCGGCGCGGTCCTGCTGCCGTTCTTCGCGTTCCTGACCTACCTCATCGCCGTGCCGACCGGCATCAAGTTCTTCAACTGGATCGGCACCATGTGGCGCGGCCAGCTGACGTTCGAGACACCGATGCTGTTCTCCATCGGCTTCCTGGTGACGTTCCTCCTGGGCGGTCTGACCGGCGTGCTGCTGGCCAGCCCGCCGCTGGACTGGCACGTCAACGACAGCTACTTCGTCGTCGCGCACTTCCACTACGTGGTCTTCGGCACCGTGGTGTTCGCCGCCTACGCCGGCATCTACTTCTGGTTCCCGAAGATGTCGGGCCGGATGATGGACGAGCGGCTGGGCAAGCTGCACTTCTGGCTGGTGTTCATCGGCTTCCACGCGACGTTCCTCGTCCAGCACTGGCTGGGCACCGAGGGCATGCCGCGCCGGTACGTCGACTACCTGCCCACCGACGGGTTCACCACCCTGCACGTGATCTCCACGATCGGGTCGTTCGTCCTGGGCGCCTCGACCATCCCGTGGCTGTACAACGTGGTGAAGTCGTGGAAGTACGGCCGGCTCGCGCTGCGGGACGACCCGTGGGGCCACGGCAACTCGCTGGAGTGGGCGACGTCCTCGCCGCCGCCGCGGCACAACTTCACCGAGATCCCGCGGATCCGGTCGGAGCGCCCGGCGTTCGAGGCGCACTACCCGCACCTGGTGGAGCGGCTGCACGCCGAGGCGCACGTCGGCAAGCGGCACCAGCCCTACGCCGGGGTCAGCGAGCTCGCCGAGGGCACCGGCCCGCGTCAGGGTCCCAACGACCCCGACCCGTTCTGATCCCCCGGGGGCCCGGCCCCCGCGCGATCGCACGTCACGACGACGCCCCGTCGGCTCCGGCCGGCGGGGCGTCGCCTCGTCTCCGGGGCCACCGCCCGGCGCCGCCGGGGGAGTGCGGCACGATGGCCGCCGTGCCGCTCGACCCCGCACCCCGCACGCGTCCGCAGGCCGCCCCCGACGGGCCCCGCGCGGTCCTCACGGTCACCGGCGCCGACCGGCCCGGCGTGACCGCCCGGCTCTTCGGGGCCCTCGCCTCCGGCGACCAGGGGCTGCCGCCGGTCGAGGTCGTCGACGTCGAGCAGGTCGTCGTGCACGGCCAGCTCGTCCTCGGGGTGGTCATCGGCGCCCGGCCGGCCGACGGCGCGGTGGACGAGGCCGGTTTCCTCGCCTGCCTGGGCCGGCTGGCCACCGAGGTCGCCCGCGCCACCGGGCTCCGGGTCGCGGTGGAGACCGCCTCGGACCGCGGCGCCGGCAGCACGCCCACCGGACGGCCGCACCACGTGATCCTGCTCGGCCGGCCCGTGCCGCCCTCCGCGGTCGCCGGCGCGGCCACCGCCATCGCGGGGGTCGGCGGCAACATCGACGCGATCCGGCGGCTGTCGGACCACCCGGTCACGTCCCTCGAGCTCACCGTCTCCGGCGCCGGGGCCACCGAGCTGCGCACCGCGCTGGCCGCCGTGGCCGCCGCCACCGGCGCCGACATCGCCGTCGAGCAGGCCGGGCTCGCACGGCGCAGCAAGCGGCTGATCGTCCTCGACGTCGACTCCACGCTGGTGCGGGGCGAGGTCATCGACGAGCTGGCCGCCCGCGCGGGGCGCGCGGCCGAGGTCGCCCGGATCACCGCGGCGGCCATGAACGGTGAGCTGGACTTCGCCGAGTCGCTGCGGGCCCGGGTGTCCACGCTGGCGGGCCTGCCGGTCGAGGTGCTCGACGAGGTGCGCGAGCACCTGGAGCTCACCCCGGGCGCCCGCACGCTCATCCGCACGCTGCAGCGGCTCGGGTTCCGCTGCGGCATCGTCAGCGGCGGCTTCAGCCAGATCACCGACCCGCTGGCCGCCGCGCTCGGCCTCGACTTCGCCGCGGCCAACACCCTCGAGGTCGCCGACGGGAGGCTCACCGGCGGCCTGGTGGGCGAGATCGTCGACCGGGCGGGCAAGGCCCGCGCGCTGGCCCGGTTCGCCGCCGAGCACGGGATCCCGCTGGAGCAGACGGTCGCGGTCGGCGACGGCGCCAACGACCTCGACATGCTCAACGCCGCCGGGCTCGGCATCGCGTTCAACGCCAAGCCCGTGGTGCGCGAGCAGGCGCACACCGCGCTCAACCAGCCCTACCTCGACGCCGTCCTGCAGGTCCTCGGCTTCACCCGCGACGAGGTGATGGACGCGCTCTGACCTGCTGTGCGGGTCCTCCTCGCGCTCTGCCGGTGCTGCAGGACCCGCGGTGCACGAGGAACACCCGCAGAGCGGGGTCAGCCGCGGGTGACCGCGCCCTCGAGCTCGACGCCGGCGGTGCGCAGTTGGTCCAGCGCCGCCTCGGTCGAGGCCTCGGACACCCCCGCGGTGAGGTCGAGCAGCACGCGGGTCGCGAAGCCCGCCGCGACGGCGTCCAGCGCGGTGGCCCGCACGCAGTGGTCGGTGGCGATCCCGACGACGTCGACGGCGTCCACGCCCCGCTCGCGCAGCCAGTCCGCCAGCGGCACGCCGTCGGCCCGCCCCTCGAAGCCGGAGTAGGCCGCCGCGTAGTGGCCCTTGTCGAAGACCGCGTCGAGCGGCCCGCGGTCCAGCGACGGGTGCAGCTCGAGCCCGCTCGTGCCGGCGACGCAGTGCGCCGGCCAGGTCTCCAGGTAGTCGGGCTGCTCGTGGAAGTGGTCGCCCGGGTCGACGTGGTGGTCGCGGGTGGCGACCACGTACGCGTAGTCGGCGGACCTCATGTGCTCGGTGATCGCCGCCGCCACCGCCGCACCCCCGGCCACCGCCAGGCTGCCGCCCTCGCAGAAGTCGTTCTGCACGTCCACCACCAGCAGTGCGCGCGTCACCGTGGGACCTCCGTTCACGCCGTCACCGTCTCCAGTGCGGGTTCCCCACGGGAGAGCGCCCATGCCTCCTGCGGCAGGGCCTCGCGTGCCCGGCGGTGGTGCGCGGCCGCCGCCTCGAGCGCGTCGGCCGGCGACGACGGCGCCACCGGCTCCCCGGCGCGGACCAGCTCCACCACCAGCCGCCGGTCGCCGTCGCGCGGCTCGACCGGCCCGCTGCTGACCACCTCGGCGGTCGCCGTCCCGTCGGGGTCGTGCCGGCGGACGGCGGTCTTGCGGCCGCCGGTGGAGTTCTTGCCCTCCGAGCGCTTGGCCACCGGCACGCCGTCGCGCTGGACCAGCTTGTAGACCATCCCGGCGGTCGGCGCGCCCGACCCGGTGACCAGCGAGGTGCCGACGCCGTAGCCGTCGACCGGCGCGGCCATGAGCCCGGCGATCGCGTACTCGTCGAGGTCGCTGGTGACGATGATCCGCGTCTTCGTGGCGCCGAGGTCGTCGAGCTGGCGGCGGGCGGCGGTGGCCAGCGTCGGCAGGTCGCCGGAGTCCAGCCGGATGGCGCCGAGCTCCGGCCCGGCCACCTCGACCGCCGTCCGGATGCCCTGGGCGACGTCGTAGGTGTCCACCAGCAGCGTGGTGCCGGCGCCCAGGGTGTCCACCTGCGCGCGGAAGGCGGCGGCCTCGTCGTCGTGCAGGAGGGTGAAGGCGTGCGCGCTGGTGCCTGTCGTCGGCACCCCGTACCGGCGGCCGGCCTCCAGGTTGGAGCTGGCGGTGAAGCCGACCAGGTACGCCGCCCGCGCCGCGGCGACCGCGGCCTGCTCGTGGGTGCGCCGCGAGCCCATCTCGATGCACGGCCGCTCGCAGGCGGCCCCCACCATGCGGGCCGCGGCCGAGGCGATCGCGCTGTCGTGGTTGAGCACGGAGAGGACCAGGGTCTCCAGCAGCACGCCCTCGGCGAAGGGCGCGCGCACGGTGAGCACCGGGGAGCCGGGGAAGAACAGCTCGCCCTCGGCGTAGCCGTCGACGTCGCCGGAGAAGCGGAAGTCGGCCAGCCAGTCCAGCAGCCGCGCGTCGGTCAGGCCCTGCTCGCGGAGGGTGGCCAGCTCCTCGTCGCCGAAGCGGAAGGAGGGGAGCAGCTCCAGCAGCCGGCCGGTGCCGGCGACCACGCCGTAGCGGCGGCCGTGCGGGAGGCGCCGGGCGAAGACCTCGAAGACGCAGTCCCGGTCGGCGGTGCCGTCGGCCAGGGCGGCGGCGACCATGGTCAGCTCGTACCGGTCGGTGAGCAGGGCGGTACCCGTCGGCATGATCCGAACCCTAGGTCGACCGCCGCGACCGCACCCGGGGGAGCGGGGGAGCGACCGTCCTAGAGTGGTCGGGTGGCCGGACCACTCGCGCCGACACGGACGCCCGAATCCACGGTCGAGGAGACCGCCGACCTCGACCGGCTCTGGGTCACCATCGTCTGGAACGACCCGGTGAACCTCATGACCTACGTGACCCACGTGCTGCGGGAGCTGTTCGGCTACGACGAGCCGACGGCGACCACGCTCATGCTGCAGGTGCACAACGACGGCAAGGCGGTGGTCAGCTCCGGGCCGCGCGAGCGGATGGAGCACGACACCAGCCGGCTGCACGCCTACGGCCTGTGGGCCACCTACCAGCAGGACGCATGAGGCCGTTCCGCCGCAAGGGGTCCGACGTCGTCGCGCGGCTCGAGCCGGCCGAGGCCGGCGTCCTCGGGCTGCTGCTCGACCAGCTGGAGCAGCTGCTGGGCGCCGACCCCGAGGACGTCGACGGCGACCCGGTGGTCGCCCGGCTGCTGCCGGCCGGGCACCGCACCGACCCGGAGATCGCCGCCGACTACCGCGAGCTGACCGAGTCGGCGCTGCGCGCGGGCAAGACCGAGGACCTGGCCGCCGTCCGGGCCACCCTCCCCGCCGACGGCGGCGAGGTGCGGCTGGACCGGGACCAGGCCGGCGCGTGGCTGCGCACCACCAACGACCTGCGGCTGGCGCTGGGCGAGCGGATCGGGATCACCGAGGAGACCGAGCCGCCCGAGGACCCGTCCGGCGAGGAGGGCCAGCAGCTGGCCGTCTACTACTGGCTCACCGGGCTGCAGGGGTCGCTCGTCGACGCGGTCGCCGCCGGGCGCGACGCCCGAAGGTGAGCAGCACCAGCGCCGCCAGCAGCAGGTCCAGCACGAAGAAGACCAGCACCAGGCTGGGCAGCTCCAGCTCGCGGACGACCGCCCCGACGGTGGAGACCAGCGTGACCGCCGACAGGACGAGCACCAGCAGGAGCACCAGCACCCGCACCGCGACGAGCACGACCAGCGACAGGCGGTCGGCGGCGGCGTCGCTGCTGTAGTGCCCGCTGCGCAGGGTCAGCCCCCGGAGACCGAGCCACAGCGCCGGCAGCGCGACGGCGACCACACCGGCCGCCATGATCAGCTCGAGCACCACGGGTCCGCACCGTATCCGGTCGGTGACGACCGGGTGTCCTGCCCCGGTCGGGCGGGGGTCCGCCGGTGCCCGCGGTGCCGCTCCCGGGCGCCGCCTAGACTGGGGGCGTGCTGCGCATCGACCGCGCGACCTACGACGCCATCGTGGCCCACGCCCGGGAGGACCACCCGGACGAGGCCTGTGGCGTCGTCGCCGGGCCCGAGGGCAGCGACCGTCCCGAGCGGTTCATCCCGATGCTCAACGCCGCCCGCTCGCCGACGTTCTACGAGTTCGACTCGGCCGACCTGCTGCGCCTGTACCGGGAGATGGACGACCGGGACGAGGAGCCGGTGGTGATCTACCACTCGCACACCGCCACCGAGGCACACCCCTCGCGGACGGACGTCGCGTACGCGTCCGAGCCGAACGCCCACTACGTGCTCGTCTCGACCCGCCACCACGGCCGGGAGACCGGCCTGGCCGGGGACGACGTCGAGTTCCGCAGCTTCCGGATCGTCGACGGCGAGGTGAGCGAGGAGGACGTCGAGGTCGTCGAGTCCTACCTGTTCGGCCACTCGCCGACCACCGTCGTCTACGACTGAGGAAGGACCCCGTCCTCCCGCCCCTCGCGAGCTCGGGGCGGTGCCTGGACGGGGCCGGCCGCGGAATGACCCGCGGCGAGCGGGCGTTGCCCGCACCGACACGCGCTCGCGTCGAGCGCTCCCGCACGTCCCCACCCTCCCGAGGAGAACCGCACGCCATGGCCATCGAGGTCCGGATCCCGACCATTCTGCGCACCCACACCGGCGGCAACAAGACCGTCGAGGGCAGCGGGGACACCCTCGGCGCGCTCGTCGACGACCTCGACGCCCAGCACCCCGGCCTCAAGGGCCGCCTGGTGACCGAGGAGGGCAAGCTGCACCGCTTCGTCAACGTCTACGTCAACGACGAGGACGTGCGGTTCACCGGCGCCCTCGACACCGCGGTCAAGGACGGCGACTCGGTCACGATCCTCCCGGCGGTCGCCGGCGGCTGCTGAGGCAGCCCCGTCCGCTCCCGTCCCCAGACCCGGAAGAGTTCCCGATGGCCCGCTTCAACTCCCTCGTCGACTCCCTCGGCGGCACCCCGCTGGTCGGGCTGCCGAACCTGTCGCCGACGCCGGACGTGCGGCTGTGGGCCAAGCTCGAGGACCACAACCCCACCGGGTCGATCAAGGACCGCGCCGCGATCTCGATGATCGAGGCGGCGGAGAAGGACGGCACGCTGCAGCCGGGCGCCACCATCCTCGAGCCGACCAGCGGCAACACCGGCATCTCGCTGGCGATGGTGGCCCGGCAGCGCGGCTACCGGCTCATCTGCGTCATGCCGGAGAACACCTCCGTCGAGCGGCGCCAGCTGCTGGAGATGTACGGCGCGCAGATCGTCAGCTCGCCGGCGGCCGGCGGCTCCAACCAGGCCGTCGCGATGGCCAAGGAGATGGCCGCCGAGCACGACGACTGGGTGATGCTCTACCAGTACGGCAACCCGGCCAACGCCGAGGCGCACTACACCGGCACCGCCCCGGAGATCCTCGCCGACCTGCCGTCGATCACCCACTTCGTCGCCGGGCTGGGCACCACCGGGACGCTCATGGGCTGCTCGCGCTACTTCCGCGAGCACAAGCCCGGCGTCCAGGTCATCGCCGCCGAGCCGCGCTACGGCGAGCTGGTCTACGGCCTGCGCAACATCGACGAGGGGTTCATCCCCGAGCTCTACGACCCGTCGCTGCTGGACTCGCGGTTCTCCGTGGGCCCCGAGGACGCCGTCCACCGCACCCGGCAGCTGGTCGAGCGGGAGGGCATCTTCGCCGGCATCTCGACCGGCGCGATCCTGCACGCGGCGCTGGGCGTCGCCGACCGCGAGGTCGCGGCCGGCCGCAAGGCCGACATCGTGTTCATCGTCTGCGACGGCGGCTGGAAGTACCTGTCCACCGGCGCCTACGCCGGCACCCTGGAGGAGGCCACCTCGGCCCTCGAGGGCCAGCTCTGGGCATGACGAGGGGCCACCCTGCCCCCCGCCGCTCGCACGCTCGCGGCGGGGGGCAGGGTGGCCGACGGCTTCTCGCCCGGGGCCTGCTGTTCGACAACGACGGCGTCCTGGTCGACTCCGACGCCGCCGTCACCTCCTCCTGGTCCCGCTGGGCCGCCGAGCACGGACTGGTGCCCGCCGACGTGCTCGCCGTCGTGCACGGCCGCCGGTCGGCCGACACCGTGGCCGACCTGGTGCCCGGGCCCGGCCGGGCCGCCGCGACGGCGCTCATCGACCGGTACGAGCTCGAGGACGCCACCACCGTGGCCGCCGTCCCCGGCGCCGCCGACCTCCTGGCCGGCCTGCCCGCCGGCGTCTGGGCGGTGGTCACCTCCGGCACGCCCGACCTCGCCACCGCCCGGCTGACCGCCGCGGGGCTGCCGCTGCCCGGCGCCCTGGTCACCGCCCGCGACGTGCGCACCGGCAAGCCCGACCCCGAGGGCTACCGCCTCGGCGCCCGCCTGCTCGGCGTGCCGCCGGAGGACACCGTGGTGTTCGAGGACAGCCCCGCGGGCATCGCCGCCGGCCGGGCCGCCGGCGCGCGGGTCGTCGGCGTGGGGGAGCGGGCCCTCGGCGCCGGGGCCGACGTCGTCGTCCGCGACCTGGGCGGCCTGTCCTGGGCCGACGGCGTCCTGTCCGTCCCGGCCGCCGCCCTGCTCCCGACCGGCGGCTAGCCTGGCGCCCGCCATGGACAGCGGATGGACGTGCGACCGGCCGGGGGGCGCGGCATGAGGCTCACGGTCGTGGGCTGCTCGGGCAGCGGGCCCGGCCCCGTGTCGGCGGCCTCCTGCTACCTCGTCGAGCACGACGGCTTCCGGGTGCTGCTCGACCTGGGCAGCGGGTCGTTCGGCACGCTGCAGGCGCTGGCCGACCCCGACTCGATCGACGCGGTCTACCTCTCCCACCTGCACGCCGACCACTGCCTCGACGTCGTCCCGTTCGTGGTGTGGCACCGCTACTCGGGCCGCTCCTCGCGGCGCCGGGTGCCGCTGATCGCCCCCGCCGGCGCCGAGCGGCGGCTGGGCCTGGTCTACGACGAGGGCGGCGCGCCGCTGACCGACGTCTTCGACTTCGCGGCCACCCCGGTGTCGGCCGTCCTCGGCCCGTTCACCGTGCAGACCGCGCGCACCGCGCACCCGATCGAGTGCCACGCCGTCCGGCTGACCGCGCACGGCAGCTCGCTGGTCTACACCGGCGACACCGGGCCGTCGCAGGCCGTCGTCGACCTCGCGCACGGCGCGGACGTGCTGCTGGCCGAGGCCGCCCACCCCGACCGGGACGGGCTGCCGCCGGACCTGCACCTCACCGGCCGGCAGGCGGGGGAGGCCGCGGCCGCGGCCGGGGTGAGCCGGCTGCTGGTCACCCACGTGCCGGCGTGGGTGGACCCCGCCACCCAGCTCGCCGCGGCGCGGACGGCGTTCCCCGGCGCGGAGCTGGCCACCCCGGGCGCCACCTACGACGTGTAGCCGTCTTGCCGCGCCCGGGCCAGGGCGGCACGGTGGGCCGGTGGTCGACGACGAACGGGACGGCGTCCGGCTGACCAGCCTCGACGCGCCGCTGGGCGACGGGCTGGAGGTCACCAAGGGCGCCCTGGTCGACCACCTCGACGCGTTCGCGGACCGGCTGGTGCCGCAGCTGGCCGGCCGGCCGCTGTCGGTGAAGCGGGTGCGACCCGGCCAGAAGCCGTTCATGCAGCGCAACGTGGCCAAGGGCGCGCCTGGCTGGGTGCGCACCGTGCCCGTGTGGTCCTTCGGCGCCCACCGCGAGGTGCACCAGGTGCTGTGCGACGACCGCCGCACCCTGCTGTGGCTGGCCAACCAGCGGGCGGTGGAGTTCCACGTCCCCTTCTTCCGCGCCGGCGCGGAGACCGAGCCGACCGGCATCGTGCTCGACCTCGACCCCCCGGAGGGCGCCGACTTCGCGGTGGTCGTGCAGGCCGCGGAGCTGGTGCGGCGGGCGCTGGCCGACGCCGGGCTGGCCGGGGCGGTGAAGACCAGCGGGTCCAAGGGCGTGCACGTCGTCGTCCCGGTCCGGGGCGTCGGGCACGAGGACGCCGCCGCCGCGACCCGCGCGCTCGCCGCCCGCGCGGCGGCCCTCGACCCGGACCTGGCCACGACCGCCTACATCAAGGAGGACCGGCACGGCCGGGTCTTCCTCGACTCCACCCGCTCCGGGTCCTCGACGATCGTGGCCGCCTACAGCCCGCGGATCCGCCCGGGCCTGCCAGTGTCGGCGCCGGTCGCGTGGGAGGACCTGCCCTCGGTCCGGCCGGGCGACGTCACGGTGACGACCGCGCCGGACCGGCTGGGGGACGGCGACCTCTGGGCGCGGCTGCTGCCCGCGCCGCAGGAGCTCCCGGCCGACCTGGTCGCCGAGGGCCACACCATCCCGGTCGCGCGGGTGGCCGCGATGCACGAGGGCAAGCGGCGGGCGCGGGCCAGGCGGTCCGCGGAGGGCTGAGCGGGGCGACCCGGGGGACCGACGGTCCGGCCGCCGTCGTCCACAGGCGGACCCGCGTCCACCACCGGGTGTACGCGGGCGCGTCCTGTCGGTGCCGACCCGCAGGCTCCCGGGCATGACGCACGACCCGCAGACCACCGCCTGGCTGGACCAGGAGGACGCCCACCTCGCCGCCGTCATCCGCCGTGCCCGCTTCGCCGTGCAGTACGTCGGGCCGGGGGACCGTCCCGACGAGCCGGCGTTCGGCTACACGATCGGCCTGTTCGGCCTCGGTCACCCCGAGCTGGTGCTCGTCGGGCGCGGGACCTCCGCCACGCACTCCCTGCTCGACGCGGTGGCCCGCGAGGTCGTGGCCGGCCGGTCGCTGGTGCCCGGGGAGCTGCTCGAGGCCGGCCGGGAGGAGCTGGTCGTGGAGGAGTGCCCCAACCCGGGCGAGGTCCTGCTCGGCGCCAACCGCTGGTACCAGCGGCCGGCCGAGTACTCGGTGCCGGCGCACGTGCTCACCTGGGCCTCGCCCGCCGGGTGCTTCCCGTGGGACCCGGGCTGGGACGGCGGTCGGTACGGGCAGCCCCGCCCGGGCACGTGGACGGCCTGAGCCGCGGGTCGTGCTCAGCCGGTCTGCACTTCGCGGCGGTCCTCGGCCCAGACCGTGTGGAAGACGCCGTCCCGGTCGACCCGCCGGTAGGTGTGCGCGCCGAACAGGTCGCGCAGGCCCTGGACCAGCGCGGCGGGCAGCCGCTCGGCGCGCAGGCCGTCGTAGTAGGCCAGCGCGGTGGAGAAGCCCGGCGCCGGGATGCCGGCCCGGGCGGCCTCGACGACGACCGTCCGCCAGCCCTCGAGGCAGTCGGCGACCGCGTCGCGGAAGTAACCGTGCGTGAGCAGGGTCGTGAGGTCCGGCTCGTCGGCGTAGGCCTGGCGGATCCGGTCGAGGAAGCGGGCCCGGATGATGCAGCCGCCGCGCCAGATGGTGGCCAGCGCGCCGGGGTCGACGGCCCACCCGTGCTCGCGGGCGCCGGCGGCGATCTGGTCGAACCCCTGCGCGTAGGCGACCACCTTGGAGGCGTACAGCGCCTGCCGGACCGCCTCGACGAACGCGTCCCGGTCGGCCACCGGCTCCGGCGCGGACGACGGGCCGGGCAGCACCGCCCGGGCGGCGGCCCGCTGCGCGGTGTGCCCGGACAGCGAGCGGGCGAACACCGCCTCGGCGATCCCGCTGACCGGCACCCCGAGGTCGAGCGCCGACTGCACCGTCCACCGCCCGGTGCCCTTCTGCTCCGCCTGGTCGAGGACGACGTCGACGAACGGCCGGCCGGTCGCGGCGTCGACGTGACCCAGCACCTCGGCGGTGATCTCGACGAGGTAGGACTCCAGGTCCCCGGCGTTCCACCCGGCGAACACCTCGCCGATCTCGGCGGGGGACAGGCCGAGCCGGGCGCGCAGCAGGTCGTGGGCCTCGGCGATGAGCTGCATGTCGGCGTACTCGATGCCGTTGTGCACCATCTTCACGAAGTGGCCGGCGCCGTCGGTCCCGACGTGGGTGCAGCACGGCGTGCCGTCGACCACCGCCGCGATCGACTCCAGCAGCGGCCCCACGATCGCGTAGGCCTCGGCCGATCCGCCGGGCATGATGCTCGGCCCGAGCAGGGCACCCTCCTCACCGCCGCTGATCCCGCAGCCGACGAAGTGCACGCCGCGCTCGGCCAGCGCCTGCGTCCGGCGGATCGTGTCGGTGTAGCGGGCGTTGCCGCCGTCGACGAGCACGTCGCCGGGCTCCAGCAGGAGCGCGACCTCCTCGACCACCGCGTCGGTCGGCGCGCCGGCCTGCACCATGACGATGACCTTGCGCGGCCGGGCGAGCGCGGCGACGAACTCCTCGACCGAGCCGGTCGGGACGAGGGCGCCCTCGTCCCCGTGGGCGGCCACCAGCGCGTCGGTGCGCGCCTGCGTCCGGTTGTGGAGCACCACCCGGCAGCCGTGGCGGGCGAGGTTGCGGGCGAGGTTGGCGCCCATCGTGGCCAGCCCGGTGACGCCGATGTCGCCGTCGGGGGCAGGGGTCGCGTCTGCGCTGCTCATGTCCGCCGATGCTCGTCCACCGGCCCCCCGTGGCGGCACCCCGGCGGACCCGGTCGTCACGGTCCGCCCCGGTGTCCTGACGACGGGGGCGGCCACCGTGCACGCACGGTGGCCGCCCTCCCGCGTGCGGGTGAGGCCGGTGCCGCGGCCGTGTCCGCGCCGCACGCCCCCGCCTACGCTGCGTCCGTGATCGCGCCGCGTGAAGAGGTCGTCCGCCGGGCGGCGCGGACCCTCCTCGACGGCGAGCGGCTCGACACCACGACCCTCTCCGCCCAGCTGGGCATCTCGCGCGTGACGCTGTTCCGCCGGGTGGGCAACCGGGACGCCATCCTCGGCGAGGCGATGTGGTGGCTGGCCGAGCGCACGCTGCGTCGAGCCGCGGAAGCGCACGACGCCCGGCCCGAGGGCGCGGAGCCCGCGGGCCGGCTGCGCAGCCTGGCGATCATCGAGGACTACCGCCACGTCCTGGGCACCGCGTCGTCGCTGCGCCGCTTCATCGACGACGAGCCGACCACCGCGATGCGCGTCCTCACCGACCCGCGCGGCCGGGTGCAGCCGCGGCTGGTCGAGGCCTACACCGCGCTGTTCGAGCGCGACGTCGAGGAGCGCGGGCTGACGCCGGAGGTCGCCCTGCCGGTGCTGGCCTACGCCGTCGTCCGGCTGGGGGAGTCGTTCCTCTACTCCGACGTCATGGTCGCCCGCGACCCCGACCTCAAGGCCGCGACGACGGTGGTCGACGCGCTGGTGACCGGCGTGCTCGGCGTCCGCGGGGACTGAGCACTCAGCCCAGGCCGAGGTCGCGGCGCAGCTTCGCGACGTGCCCGGTGGCCTTGACGTTGTAGGCGGCCCGCTCGATGCGGCCCTCGGCGTCGACGACGAAGGTCGAGCGGATGACGCCCTGCACCTCCCTGCCGTACAGCTTCTTGGTGCCGAAGGCGCCGTAGGCGGTGAGCACGCGCTTGTCCGGGTCGGACAGCAGCGTGATGTTCAGGCCCTCCTGCTCGCGGAAGCGCTGCAGCTTCTCCGGCGGGTCGGGGGAGATGCCGATGATGTCCAGCCCGGCCTCGGCCAGCTCGCCGGCCGCGGCGGTGAAGTCGACGGCCTGGGTGGTGCAGCCCGGGGTCAGGGCGGCGGGGTAGCAGTAGACGATCACCCGGCGGCCGCGGCGGTCGGCGAGGGAGACCGGGGTGCCGTCGGCGTCGGGCAGCGTGAAGTCCGGCGCCGGGTCACCGGGCGCGAGGCGGACGGAAGCGGTCTCGGTCACGCCCGCCATGATGCCGTGCCCGCCTGACGGGGGACGGGAGCAGGGGCGTCAGCCGCGGAGGAACGACAGCCGCACCTGCCGCTCCGGGTTGTCGCCGTTGGGGTCGACCAGGCAGATCCGCTGCCAGGTGCCCAGCTGGAGCCGGCCCTCGAGCACCGGCACGCTCAGGTGCGGCGGCAGGAACGCCGGCAGCACGTGGTCGCGCCCGTGGCCGGGGCTGCCGTGCCGGTGGCGCCAGCGGCCGTCGCGGGGCAGCAGCTCGTCGAGCTGGGCGAGCAGGTCGTCGTCGCTGCCCGCGCCGGTCTCGATGACCGCGAGCCCGGCCGTGGCGTGCGGGACGAACACCTGCAGCAGGCCGTCGTCCTCCTGCCGGACGAAGTCCTCGCACTCGCCGGTCAGGTCGACCACCACCGGCGCGCCGCCGGTCCGCACCCTCCGCAGCTCCGATCGCACGCCGTCGATCGTGACAGCTCGCCCGGAGGACGGCGTGCCGACGTCGATAGGCTCGGTGCCCGTGACCCGCCCCGACGGCCGCGCGGCCGACCAGCTCCGCCCGGTGACCATCACCCGCAACTGGCTCGACCACGCCGAGGGCTCGGTGCTCGTCGAGTTCGGCCGCACCCGCGTGCTGTGCGCGGCCAGCGTCACCGAGGGCGTGCCGCGCTGGCGCAAGGGCTCGGGCCTGGGCTGGGTCACCGCCGAGTACGCCATGCTGCCGCGCGCCACGCACACCCGCGGCGACCGCGAGTCGGTCAAGGGCCGCATCGGCGGGCGCACCCACGAGATCAGCCGGCTCATCGGCCGCTCGCTGCGCGCCTCGATCGACCTCGCGGCGCTGGGGGAGAACAGCATCGCCCTCGACTGCGACGTCCTGCAGGCCGACGGCGGCACCCGGACGGCGGCCATCACCGGTGCCTACGTCGCCCTCGCCGACGCCGTCTCGTGGCTGGCCGACCGGAAGAAGCTGGCGAAGAAGCAGCCGATCGTGCAGTCGGTGGCGGCGGTGAGCGTCGGCGTGATCGACGGCGAGCCGCGGCTGGACCTCGCCTACGAGGAGGACGTGCGCGCCGGTACCGACATGAACGTCGTCTGCACCGGCGAGGGCGGCTTCGTCGAGGTCCAGGGCACCGCCGAGGGCGCGGTGTTCGACCGGCCCACCCTCGACCGGCTGCTCGACCTCGCCGTCGCCGGGTGCGCCGAGCTCACCCGCGTCCAGCAGGACGCGCTGCAGCGATGACGACCCGCCTGCTGCTCGCCACCCGCAACGCCGGCAAGCTCGCCGAACTCCAGCGGCTGCTGTCCGACGCCGTCCCGGGGATCGAGGTGGTCGGCCTGCGCGACGTCCCCGAGTACCCGGAGGCCCCCGAGACCGGCGCGACGTTCGCGGAGAACGCGCTGCTCAAGGCGCGCGAGGCGGTCCGGTACACGGGCCTGCCCGCGGTGGCCGACGACTCGGGCCTCGCCGTCGACGCGCTCAACGGGATGCCCGGGGTGCTCTCGGCGCGGTGGTCGGGCCGGCACGGCGACGACGCCGCCAACACCGCGCTGCTGCTCGGCCAGATCGGCGACGTCCCCGACGAGCGGCGCGGCGGGGCGTTCGTGTGCGCCGCCGCCCTGGTCACCCCGGACGGGGCGGAGTCGGTCGTCGAGCGGCAGTGGCGCGGCCGGGTGGTCCGCGAGCCGCGCGGCAGCAACGGCTTCGGCTACGACCCGGTGTTCGTCGCCGACGGCCTGGACCGCACCGCCGCCGAGCTCGAGCCCGCGGAGAAGGACGCCCGCAGCCACCGCGGGCAGGCCTTCGCGGCGCTGGTGCCGGTGATCGCGCAGACGCTCGGCGCGGCCTGACCTCCGCGCCGCGGCGGCACCTCGGCGCCGCCCCGACGACGTAGGGTCCACGCCCGCGGCGGGCGGGGGCCCGCGGGAGGGGAGCGGGGTGCGCGCGGACGTCAGGGCGTGGAGGACCGGGCTGCGGCCCTCGCCGGTGGGCTACCGCCGCTCGGAGGTGCTCCGCGGCGGGCTCGGCGCCCTGGCCGGCATCGCGCTGGCCGCGCTCACCGCCCACGCGGTCCCCGGCGGGCCGGCCGGGCTGCCGTGGATCGTCGCGCCGATGGGCGCCACCGCGGTGCTGCTGTTCGCCGCGCCGGCCAGCCCGCTGGCCCAGCCCTACCCCGTGCTGGCGGGCAACACGGTGTCCACGCTGGTCGGCGTCGCGGCGGGCAAGCTGCTCGACGACGTCACGCTCGCCGCGGCGGTCGCCGTCGGCGTGGCGATCCCGCTGATGATGGTGCTGCGCTGCGTGCACCCGCCGGGCGGGGCGTGCGCGCTGTTCGCGGCGGTCGGCGAGGCGGCGGTGGCCGACCACGGCTGGGCGTTCGCGCTGTGGCCGGTCGGCGTCGACACCCTCGTGCTGCTGCTCGTGGCCGCGCTGGTGAACAACCTGACCGGCCGCCCCTACCCGCACGTGCCCGAGCCGCCGCGCACCGGGCCCGAGGCGCCGCCCACCGAGCGGGTCGGGCTGCGGGCCGAGGACGTCACCGCGGCGATGCAGCGGCTGGACCGCGGCCTGGACGTGCTGCCCGGCGACGTGCTGGCGCTGGTCCGCGATGCCGAGGCGCACGCCCTGGACCGCCGGCTCGGGCAGCTGCGCGTGGGCGCGCTGATGGAGCGCGACGTGCGGACGGTGCAGCCCGACGAGACCCTCTACCGCGCGCGGATGCTCATGAACCAGCACGCGGTGAAGGCGCTGCCGGTGGTCACGCCGGACCGCCGGGTGGTCGGCATCGTCACCGTCCACGACCTGTTCAACCTCGACGTCGTGGACTTCGACCCGGTCGCGAAGGTCATGACCTGCCCGGTCACCACGGTCGGCGCCGACACCCCGGTCTCCGAGCTGGTCGGGCTGATGGCCGACCGCGGGCTGCGGCACCTGCCGGTGGTCGACGCCGACGACCGGCTGGCCGGGATCGTCACCCGCGCCGAGCTGGTCGCCGTCCTGCACCGGGCGCTGGTCGGCTCCTGACCCGTTCGGGTGGTCCGGCCGGCGCCGGCTGCGGGATCCGCCGCCGGCTGCCGTTGTCCCCCTGTCGGGACGACGGCAGGGGGCGGGCATGGCAGGGGACGACGGGCGCCCGGCGGCGCGGCTGGTCGTGCTGATCCCGGCGCACGACGAGGCCGCGAACATCGGGGACACCCTCGACGCCCTGCAACGGCAGACGCGCCGTCCCGACCGCGTGGTCGTCGTCGCCGACAACTGCACCGACGACACCGCCGGGATCGCGCGCGGGCGGGGAGCCGAGGTCTACGAGACCGTCGGCAACACCGAGAAGAAGGCCGGCGCCCTCAACCAGGCGATCGTGCAGCGGTTCCGCCGCACCGCCACCGCCGACCGGCGGGGCGCCTCCGACGACCCCCGGCGCGGCCCGGACCGGCGCAGGGGCGCGGGGGACGCCGGCCCCGTCCCCGACCTGCGCGACGACGACCTCGTCCTGGTGATGGACGCCGACACGGAGCTCGCGCCCGGGTTCCTCGCGGCCGCCGCGGCCAGCCTCGAGTCCTCGCCGCGGATCGGCGCCGCCGGGGGCCTGTTCTACGGGCACCCCGGGGCGGGGGTCCTCGGGCAGCTGCAGCGCAACGAGTACCTGCGGTACAGCCGCGACGTCTCGCGGACCGGTCGCGTCATGGTGCTGACCGGGACGGGCACGCTGTTCCGCGTCCGGGCGCTGCGGGAGGTGGCCGCCGCCCGCGGCACCACGCTGCCCGGCCGGGAGGGGCAGGTCTACGACACCCTCGCGCTCACCGAGGACAACGAGCTGACCCTCGCGCTCAAGACCCTGGGCTGGCGCATGACCAGCCCGGCGGCGTGCTCGGTGGTCACCGAGATCATGCCGACCTGGCGGGACCTGTGGAAGCAGCGCATGCGGTGGCAGCGCGGCGCCCTGGAGAACCTCCGGCACTACGGGCTCACCCGGGTCACCCTGCGCTACTGGGGCCAGCAGCTGGGCATGGGCCTCGGCGTCCTCGCCTTCCAGGCCTACCTGCTGCTCACCGTGCTGGTCCTCGCCCGCGACGGCGGCCTGCACATGGACCCGTTCTGGACCTCGGTCGGCCTGGTCTTCCTGGCCGAGCGGCTGGTGACCGTCCGCCGGGGCGGCCCGCGGGCGCTGCTGCTGGCGCTGCCCCTGGTCGTCGAGCTGGTCTACGACCTGTTCATCCAGGCCGTCTTCGTCCGCTCCCTGGTGGACGTCGTCCGCCGGCGGGAGGCCACCTGGCACCACGTCGCGGCTCCCGCGGCGGGCTGACCCACCGAGAGGAGGTGCACGTGTACAGCAAGGCGGGTTACGTGACGGCCAGCGGCGTGGGCGGGTCGACCGCCCTCGCCTACACCGGCTTCAACGCGCTGGCGGTCGTGGTCGCCGGCGTCACCCTGCTGTTCGCCGGGCTGGCGTTGCTCAAGCTGGTCCCGCGGCGGGCGAAGGACTGATCCCGGGGCGGCCGGCTCAGGCGGCCGGCTGCGCCTCGCTGCCGGCGTCGGCCTGCGCCCCGGTGTCCGCCTCGGCCTGCGGCTCGGTGCCCGAGCCGCTGTCCGGGCCGGAGCCCGAGCCGCTGTCCGAGCCGGTGCCCGAGTCGCCGTCGGACCCGCTGCCCGAGTCGGTCCCCGGCGCCTGCGTCGACGGCTCGGCGGGCGCGGACTCCTCGGCGCCGTCGCCGGTGCCGTCCTCGCCGTCCTCGTCGCCGCCGCTCTCGGTGGCGGGCGCGGACTCCTCGGGCGGCGTCGCGCTCTCCCCGGCGTCCCCGGGCGTGCCCGTGGCCGGCGCCTCGGTCGTCGGGGTGGTCGGGTCGGAGTCCGACGGGGTCACGTCGCGCGAGGACGAGGCGTTGGACAGCTCGCCGATCGTGGTGGACGACGAGGAGTCCTCGGTCCCGCCGACCAGCGCCGACACCGGCTTCTGGCCGATCAGCTCGATCGCGGTGACGATGCCCATCGCCAGGACGAAGACCGCGGCGGCGTACGCCGCCACCCGCGGCCAGCGGATCCGCCGGCGCGGTGCCGGGGCCTGGCGCGGGTCCAGGTGCGCGGGCAGCTCCCGGGTCGCCGCCTCGTCGGCGGCGGTCCCGGCAGCGGGCATCGCCCGGGTCGGGGCCTCACCGGCTGTGGAGCCGGGGCGGGTCGCCAGCTGCTCGCGGGCCTTCCGCAGCTTCTCGCTCGTGCGGTTCAGGGAGGTGCTGTAGAGCGCGGAGCCGACGGTGCTGACGATGCTGACGAGCGCCGCGCCGATCACCGTACCGGCGACGCCGAAGAACGAGGCGAGGACCGCCGCGGACACCGCGGCCAGGGCGCCGGCCGCCACCTGGGTGACGGTGAGCGAGGTGCGGGGCTTGTCGGGGGCCGGCTCGGGGTTCGTGCCGGGGGAGGGGCTGGTCTCGGTGCGCGGGGAGGTCATGAGCTCCGACGGGTCGTGTCCGGAGGACTGTGTGCAGGGGAAGAGGGCCGGCCCCGGGCACCCCGTCGTGCGGCCGGCCGACCCGAGGCTACGTCGGCTTCGCCGCGCGTGCAGCGGCCCTGGACGGAGTTCAGCGTGCTGAGCTGCGAGAAGACGGTTGTGTGATCCCGTCCCGGAACCTGCCCGCGTGAGGCGGCGCCCGAGCGGGCACCCCGTCCCCGTGCGCGTCGACCTCACCGCCGTCCGCGGGCTCCGCTTCGACGACGGGACGCCGGTGACCGCGGCCTCGGGTCTCGCGCCGCTGGGCGACGGCTGGCTCGTGGTCCAGGACGACGCCACGTCCGCGGCCTGGCAGCGCCCGGGCGGCGTCGTCCCGGTGCGGCTGCTGCCGCCGGTCGAGGGGCACGACCGGTTCTCCGAGGCGGCCGGGACCAAGTCCCTCAAGCCCGACCTGGAGACGGCCAGCCCGGTGGAGGCGGGCGGGCGGCCCGCGGTGCTGCTGCTCGGGTCGGGGTCCACGCCGCGGCGCACCCGCGGGGGGCTGGTCGTCCTCGACGGCGACCGGCCGTCCGCCCGGGCGGCCGACCTCGGCCCGCTGTACGCCGCGGTCGGCGACCGCCTCGGGGTGCCGGACGGGCAGCGGAACCTGGAGGGCGCCGCCCGCGCGGGCGACGTCCTCCGCTGGTACCAGCGCGGCAACCGCGCCGCCGGGGTGCCGAACGCCTGCGTCGAGGTCCCGCTGGCGCCGTTGCTGGCGGCCGTGCTCGGGCACGCGGACCCCGGCGCGGTGCCGCTGGGGCCGGTGCACGTCCTCGACCTCGGCGAGGTCGCCGGCGTCGGGCTCGCCGTCACCGACGCCGTCGGGCTGCCCGACGGCCGGGAGCTGCTGTCCGCGGCGGCGGAGGACACGCCGAACGCCGTCGACGACGGCCCGGTGGTGGCCACGGCGCTCGTCCTGGTCGAGCACGGGCGGGTGCTCGACGTCGCGCCGGTGCCGGAGGTGGACGGGCGGGTGGCGAAGGTCGAGGGCCTGGCCCTGCGCGGCGTGGACGGCGACCGGGTGGACCTGCTGGCGGTGGTCGACGCGGACGACCCGGGGCTCGCCTCGCCGCAGGTCGAGCTCACCGTGCGCCTGGGCTGAGCCCTGGGTGCGGGAGGCGGGAGTCGAACCCGCACGCCCGAGGGCACCAGATCCTAAGTCTGGCGTGGCTGCCGTTACACCACTCCCGCGTGGCCGCCGAGTCTAGGGCGCGTCCCGGGGCGCATCGCCCGCGCGGGTGCCGCTGATCGCCGGAACGGGCCGGTCGGCGCGGTGTCTGGCAGGCTGTCGCCGTGCCTCGCGACCCTCGAGAGATCCAGCTGGAGATCGACGCCGCCCGTGAGTCGCTGGCGGCCACCCTGGACCAGTTGGCGTACCGGAGCAGCCCGACGCGGCTCCGCGCCCAGGGGCAGGCCGCCGTCGTGCGCTTCCTGCAGTCGACGGCGGGGCGCGCCACCGTCGGTGCCCTCGGCCTGCTGGTGACGCTGGTCGTCGTCCAGAAGGCCCGGCACCGCAACGACTGAGCCGCACCGTGCGCCCGCCGCGCCGCGACCCGGTCGGCCCGGGTCAGGAGTCGGTCTGGGACTACCCGCGCCCCCCGTCGGCGGAGGTGACGCCGCGCCGCGTCGTCGTCGAGCTGGGCGGGCGGGTGGTCGGGGAGACCAGCCGCGCGGTGCGGGTCTGCGAGACCAGCCACCCGCCGGTCTACTACGTGCCCCGCGAGGACGTCGTCCCCGGCGTGCTCGAGCGGGCCGCCGGCTCGTCGTGGTGCGAGTGGAAGGGGCGGGCCACCTACTGGGACGCCGTCGTCGACGGGCGTCGCTACCCGGCGGTCGGCTGGTCCTACGAGGACCCGGCCCCGGGGTACGAGCACCTGCGCGGGGCGGTGGCGTTCTACCCGAGCCGGGTCGACCGGGCGCTGGTCGACGGCGAGCAGGTGCGCGCGCAGGCGGGGGACTTCTACGGCGGCTGGATCACCGCGGACGTCGTCGGCCCGTTCAAGGGCGAGCCGGGCACGCTCGGCTGGTGAGCGTCAGGCCCGGCGGACCAGCGGGAGCACCACGGTCTCGAGCACGGCGTCGGCGTAGGCGGCGTCCACCGGCTCACGGGTGACCAGCCAGCGCTGCACGAGCAGCGCGGTGGTGGCCTCGGCGGGGATCGACTGCGGCAGGCCGGGGCCCACCTCGCCGCGCGCCTGGGCGCGGGTCCACACCTCGTCGTAGGCCCGCCGCCAGACGGCCAGCGGGCCCTCGCGGAACGCCTCGATCAGCGCCGGCTCGTGCTGCATCGCCGCGAGCAGCGAGCGGGTCGCGGCCCCGACGGGGCTGGCCATCATCTCCACCATGCGGTGCACGAGCTGGCGGAGGTCGCCCTCGAGCGACCCGGTGTCGGCGGTGACCGTCCAGGCCCGGTTGAGGTCGGAGACGGTGTCGACGACGAGGTCCTGCTTCGTGCGCCAGCGGCGGTAGATGGTCGCCTTCCCGACGCCGGCCTCCGCCGCCACGGCGTCCATGGTCAGCGCGCCGTACCCGACCTCCCCGAGCAGCCGGAGGATGGCCGCGCGGATGACGTCGTCACGGCTGGGGTCGCGCGGGCGGCCGCCGCGGCCATGGCGCGTCGGCGGCTCGGTGATCACAGCAGCCATGGATCGACAGTAGGGCCTCCGCGCCGCGTGCAGACCGGTCGGCCGCGCGGCATCCTGAACGGTCGGGACCCGTCCGCGCGCCTGCCCGCACCGGCCGGGCCGGTCGGTCATCCTGCTGCGCGTGGCGAGTCCGATCGGCGCGGCGCGGCGGCGCGAGCAGTGGCCCCTGCCCGAGGCCGCGACCCGCGTGCTGCTGGCGACCGCGGAGGAGAACGTGCTGCCCGCCGTGGCCGCCGTCGCCCGGTCGGCCGGGCTGTCGGTCTTCGCCGCCCCCGGCCTGCTCGACCTCTCCGACGAGCGCGACGGCGTCGGCGTGGAGGTCTTCTTCGACCGGCTCTCCCGCGCGCTGACCGGCGCCGAGGCCGAGGCGGTGCGGGTGGCCACCGACCCGGCCAACGAGTACACCGCGCTGACCCTCGGCCTGCTCACGGCGCCGACCCTGGCGCAGGAGCTGGCCCGCCGCGGGGTGACCGCCGAGGTCGGCGTGCTCGCCGAGGCCGAGCTGTGGTCGGCGTACCAGCCGATCGTGGCGCTGGCCGACCGCGCCGTCGTCGCCCACGAGGCGCTGCTGCGCGGCGACTCCGACGGGCGCACCGTGGACGGCGGGGACCTGTTCTTCGTGGCCGACTCCGCCGGCTGGCTGACCCGGCTGGACCGGGTCGGCCGCGAGTGCGCCATCGCCGGCGCCGCGGGCTGGCTGGGCGGCGCCGACCTGTTCGTCAACACCCGGCCCACCTCGGTGCTGCACCCCGACGCCGACCTCGCCAGCACCGTCGAGGCGCTGGAGGCCGCGGGGCTGGAGCCGCGGCAGCTGGTGCTGGAGGTGGGGGAGCGGGCCGCCGTCGCCGATCGCGGGCACCTGCTCGCCGTCCTCGAGTCCTACCGGGAGCGCGGCTGGCGGGTGGCCCTGGACGAGGTGGCTGCCGGGTGGTCGAGCCGCTCGCTGCTCGACGTCGTCCGGCCCGACGTGGTCAAGCTCGGCCGGGCGCTGGTGTCCGCGCTGCCCGACGACGGCGCCCGCGCGGTGGTCCGCACCGTGACCGAGCACGCGCACCGGCTCGGGGCGGTCGTCGTCGCGGAGGGGGTGGAGACGGAGCAGGTGGCCACGGAGGTGGCCGCGCTCGGCGCCGACCTCGCCCAGGGCTGGCTGTTCGGCCGGCCCGCCGCGCCCGCCGGCGTCACCTCGCCGGTGGAGCTCAGCCCAGTCCCCATCCCGTGAGCACCGGGCGCGCGTGCTCGTGCCCGAGCACGCCGTAGGCGCCGGCCGGCAGTGCGAACAGCGCCCCCGCGGCGGGCTCGAGGCCCAGCCAGCGCGCGGTGAGGACCCGCAGCACGTGCCCGTGCGCGACGAGGGCGACGTCGCCGTCGTCGAGCCGGGCCCGCGCCCGGTCGAGCACCCGGTCCACCCGCTCGGCGACCTGCTCGAGGGTCTCGCCGGGGGTCTCGCCCGCCACCACCGGGTCGCGCCAGACCGACCACTCGCGGCCGAGCTCCTCGCTGATCTCGGCGGTGGTGCGGCCCTCGTAGCCGCCGTAGTCGAGCTCGACGAGGTCCTCGTCGACGCCGGTGGCGGTCAGCCCGGCCAGCTCGGCGGTGCGCCGGGCGCGCTGCCGGGGACTGGTCCACACCTCGACGACGTGCCGCCCGGCCAGCGTCGGAGCCAGGGAGCGGGCCCGCTCCTCGCCCTCGGGCAGCAGCGGCAGGTCGGTCACGCCGGTGTGCTGGCCGCTCCTGCTCCACTCGGTCGCGCCGTGCCGCAGCACCAGGATCTCGCCCATCGCCGTCCTCTCGTTCGCGTGTCGCCGGTCACATCGTCGGCGCGCCGGGAAGAGCGGCGCGGACCGCCGTGCTGGCGGGGTGCGGGACCCCGGGCGGCCGGCCCGGGGCACACGCACCGGGAGGGTCCATGACCGCCACCGCACCTGCCGACACCTTCGCCATCGGCGGTGACCTCGCCGTCCACCGGCTCGGCTACGGCGCCATGCAGCTGCCCGGCCCGGGCGTCTGGGGCGAGCCGGCCGACCGCGACGCCGCGCTGCGCGTCGTCCGCGCCGCCGTCGAGCAGGGCGTCGACCTCATCGACACCGCCGACTCCTACGGGCCGTTCGTCAGCGAGCTGATCATCGCCGAGGCGCTGCACCCGTACCCGGAGGGCCTGGTCGTCGCCACCAAGGCCGGCCTGACCCGCCAGGGCCCGGGCATCTGGACGCCGGTCGGGCGCCCGGCCTACCTCAAGCAGCAGGTCGAGCTGTCGCTGCGCCACCTGCGGGTCGAGCGCATCGACCTCATCCAGCTGCACCGCATCGACGCCGAGGTGCCGCTGGCCGACCAGCTCGGCGCCTTCAAGGAGCTGCAGGACGAGGGCAAGGTCCGCCACATCGGCGTCTCCGAGGTCTCGGTCGAGGAGCTGCGGGCGTCGCGCGAGATCGTCGACGTCGTCAGCGTCCAGAACCTCTACAACCTGACCAACCGGCAGTCGCAGGACGTCCTGGACTACGCCACCGACAACGGGATCGCGTTCATCCCGTGGTTCCCGATCGCGACCGGCGACCTCGCCGCCCCGCACAGCCCGGTGGCCGACATCGCCCGGGAGCTGGACGCCACCCCGGCGCAGGTCGCGCTGGCCTGGCTGCTGCAGAAGTCGCCGGTGGTGCTGCCCATCCCGGGCACGAAGTCGGTGGACCACCTCACCGAGAACATGGGCGCGGCGCAGCTGACGCTGTCCGACGAGGACATGGCCCGCCTGGACGCCCTGGCCTAGGCGCACCCCGCTCGTGCCCCGGTCCGCCGCGTACGGGCCGGGGCACGAGCGCGTCCGGCGTCAGCGCCAGCGGTCCAGCGGGACGGGGACACGGCGGCGGGACGCCCCGGCCGGTCCCCGCATCGGGTGCGCCGCGGCCCGCGGCCGGCGGGCGTCCTCGAGCGCCGGGGGCTGCCCGTCCGCCGCGGCGAGCAGCGACCCGACGGGGAGGGGCTGGGTGGGGCGCGGGTCGGTCACGGACTCCGGCGCCGGCCGCGGCAGGGGGCGCACGGGGTCTGCGCCGGTGAGCGGGCCGTCGAGCTCGAGGACGCCGGCGAGGCCGGCCTCGGCCACCTGGCGGCGGGTGGCCGCGGGCGCGCCGACCACCCGGCACCGCCGGCCGGCAGCGGTGAGGGTGTCGCTGAAGCCGGCGAGGGTCCGCAGCGCCGCGCGGTCGTGGAAGCGGGCGCCGGCCACGTCGACGACGACGCTGGGGGTGCCGTGCTCGGCGGCCCGGGTCAGGCCGGCGGCTAGGCGGGGGAGGGTCGGCCGGCCGGCGTCGCCGGTCAGGCGGACGACGACCTGGTCCGGTGCGGGCACGACGGCGACGGAGAGGTGCACGAGGGCTCCCGGGGGAGGACACGGCGCCGCTGGTTCGGGTGCCGTCGGTGACGCTAGTGCGGCTGATCGTGACCGGCAACGGGGTGTGTCCGGTTCACGACGTTCCGTCCTCGGCCGTCCGCAACACCTCCGGCGTTGTGTTGCACCCCCGGCTCGTCGGGAGGCCGCCGGAGGCGGCACGATGGGGGCGTGGACGCCGAGGACTTCACGCAGATCCGGGACGCGGTGCGCCAGTTGGTGCGGGAGGTGGTCGTCCCGCGCGAGGAGGAGATCGACCTCGACGACCGCATCCCCGAGGAGCTGCGCGGCGCGGCGGCGGACATGGGCCTGTTCGGCTACGCGCTGCCCGAGGAGTACGGCGGCCTGGGCGTCTCCATGAGCGAGGACGTCGAGCTGGCCTTCGAGTTCGGCTACACGACGCCGGCCTTCCGGTCGCTGTTCGGTACGAACAACGGCATCGCGGGCCAGGTGATCGCGAAGTTCGGCAGCGAGGAGCAGAAGAAGGCCTACCTGCCGCGGCTGGCCGCCGGCGAGCTGATCGGCTCCTTCGCGCTCACCGAGGCCGAGGCCGGCTCCGACCCGGCGGGCCTGCGCACCAGCGCCCGCCGCGACGGCGACGGCTGGGTGCTCAACGGCGCCAAGCGGTACATCACCAACGCGCCGCTGGCCGACCTGTTCGTCGTCTTCGCCCGCACCGACCCGGAGGAGAAGGGCGGGCGCGGGATCTCCAGCTTCGTCGTCGACGCGAAGGCGCCCGGCGTCTCGCTCGGCCCCAAGGACAAGAAGATGGGCCAGTCGGGGGCGTGGACCTCGGAGGTGTTCTTCGACGACGTCCACGTGCCGGCCGACGCGCTGATCGGCGAGGAGGGGCGCGGCTACGCGAAGGCGCTCACCGTGCTCTCCCGCGGCCGGCTGCACATCGCGGCGCTGTGCGTGGGGATGGCGCAGCGGGTGCTCGACGAGTCGGTCGCCTACGCCGCCACGGCCAAGCAGGGCGGCGCCCCGATCGGCCGGTTCCAGCTGGTGCAGGCGCTGATCGCCGACATGCACGCCGAGACCCTGGCCGGGAAGGCGATGGTCCGCGAGGTCGCCGCCCGTTACGACTCCGGCGAGGACACCTCGATCGGCCCGTCGTCGGCGAAGCTGTGGTGCAGCGAGATGGTCGGCCGGGCGACCGACCGCGCCGTCCAGGTGCACGGCGGGCTGGGCTACCTGCGGACCACGCCGGTCGAGCGCTTCTACCGCGACGCCCGCCTCTACCGGCTGTACGAGGGCACCAGCGAGGTGCAGCGGGTGATCATCGGCGGCGGGCTGCTGCGCGCGGCCGGGATGCCGCGTGGCTGACGAAGGACCCTCCTGCCCCCCGCCCCTCGCTGACGCTCGGGACGGGTCCCTGCAGGAGGGCCGTTCCAGTCTGTCACCGGATGAGCGGGCCGCCCGGCGGGTCGCCGTCGGGGAGCTGGGGGACGCGCTGCGCGACCTGGTCGACGCCGCCGTCCGCACGGAGGTGCCGGAGGCGGAGCTCGAGGCGGCCGCCGCCGTCGCGCGGGAGCTGGCGGCGCGGCTGCGGATGGCCGGTCGCGGCCTGCACGAGATCGCCCGCGTCGACGACCCGGAGACCGGTGAGCGCTGGTACAGCCCGGTGTACGGGCCGGGCAGCCCGGTGGCGCCGCCGCTGGTGGCCACCGACACCCCCGACGGGACGGCGACCGGCCGGGTCACCGTGGGCAAGGCGCACGAGGGACCGCCCGGGCTGGTGCACGGCGGCGTCGTGGCGACGCTGCTCGACCACGTCCTGGCCCGCGCGCTGCGCGCCGCCGGCCGCGGCGGGCTGACCGCGACCCTCACCGTGAGGTACCGGCGCCCGGTGCACCTGGGGGTGCCGCTGCTGCTGACCGCCGAGATGGGGGAGACCGTGGGCCGGCGCACCACCGCGCACGCCCGGCTGGTGGCCGAGGACAGCCCCGAGGTGGTGCTCGCCGAGGCCGAGGGCCTGTTCGTGGCACTGCGCGCGGAGCAGGCCGCCGACGTCTTCGCGGCCACCGGCCGCTCGGTCGGCGCCTGGACGACGCGCGCCTGACCAGGAGCCGTCCCGCGGCTCAGACGGTGCGGGGGCGCCAGGGCTCGTGCTCGTGCGCGAGCCAGACCAGCTCGGGGTCGAGCGCACGCACCAGCAGCTGACCCTCGGTGCGTGGCTCGTCGAGCTCGCCGAACCAGACCGCCATGTCGCCGCCGATGACGATCGGACGCCCGCCGGTCTCGACGACGACCACCTGCGTGCCGGGTGTGTGGCCCGGCGCCGGGACGAGCCGGAGCCCGGGGAGCAGTTCGAGCTCGCCGTCGACCGGCACGTACCGCACGCCGGGCGCGTCGACCCACTCGCGGATGGTGTAGCCGTCCTGGCTGCGCGCGTCGTCGAGCTCCCGACGCTGGACGTGGGTCGGCTTCCCGGCGAAGAGGTGGTTGCCTCCGCAGTGGTCGAAGTGCAGGTGCGTGTTGACGACGACGTCGATGGCGGCCAGGTCGAAGTCCTGCTCGCTGAGTGGCCGGAGACGGGGATCGAGATCGGCTCCCGCTGGGTGCAGCTGCGTCATGCCGGTGTCGACCAGCACGCGCGCGTCGGGATGGTCGATCACGTGCACGTAGACCGGCATCCGCTCGCCCTCGGCGAGCAGGTCGGCGACGAGGACCGGCGTGATGGTGACGGGTGCTGCGGTGTCCGTCGTGGACCGACCGCCGGGACGGTGGGGGACGTGGGTCATGACGAGCTCCTCCGCCGTCTGCACGGCTGCGGGGTGAGGTCACGCTGATGCGTAGACGGTGCGAGCGGTCGTGACTCATCGGTGTGATCAGCCGCTCGGAGGAAGGACGAGGACCACCGCCGATGACACGACTGGTCGGTTGGCGACGTTGCTACGTGCACCCCTGGAGCCACCCTCGGAGCCGAGGAACTGACGGCGGTGTCCCCGAGCGGCCCGTTCAGGGCGACAGCCGAGCCCGCGCCGATCCGATGTCGGGCACTCAGTACCTGGTCTCGTACCTGGTCAGGAGCACGCCGTCGGGAAACGTCCGGGTCTCCACCAGGGTCAGGCCCACCCAGTTGTCCAGGGCCGTGAAGAACGGCGTGCCGCCGCCCACCAGGACCGGGTGGGTGACGATCGCGTACTCGTCGATCAGCCCGGCCCGCATGGCCGCCGCGGCGAGGGTGGCGCCGCCGATGTCCATGGGGCCGCCGTCCTCGGTCTTGAGCCGGGTGATCTCGGTGACCGCGTCGCCGGTGACCAGGCGGGTGTTCCAGTCGACCGCGCTGATCGTGGAGGAGAACACCACCTTCGGCATGTCCCGCCAGCGGCGGGCGTACTCGATGTGTGCCGGTGTGGCGCCGGGCTGCTGGTCGGCGGTGGGCCAGTGGGAGCTCATCGTCTCCCACAGTCTGCGCCCGTACAGCGCCGTGCCCGTCGCCCCCACCCGGTCGGACCACCACTGGAACAGCTCGTCGCTCGGCACGCTCCAGCCGAGGTCGTCGCCGGGCGCGGCGATGTAGCCGTCCAGGCTCACGTTCATGCCGAAGGTCAGTTTCCGCATGGCGTCATGCCTCCCGTGAGTCGGTGATCGGCGTCCGGGCCGGCACGGCCCGGAAGGGTCATCGGTCAGGCCACACCGAGGTCCTGGGTCGCGGTCGGGCTCAGCAGGGCGGCGGGGTGGTCGTCGCGGTCAGGCCGGACGGCGTCGTGACGACGAGGGTCGCGTCCGGGGCGAGCCGGTACGTCCAGCCGGGCGCCTGGTGCTTGCCGCGGTGGTGCGTGGTGCAGAAGCCGGCCAGGTCCGCTGCCGACGTCGGGCCCTCGGGCCAGGGGCGGACGTGGTCGAGCTCGCCGTTTCCGGGGACGCGGCGGCGGCAGCCGGGGGAGCGGCAGCGCCGGTCGCGGGCGCGGACCCTGCACGTGGGTGCGCACGGCGTCGTCGGCGATCGGGGCGACGTGCTCGATCAGGCACCACAGGTGCCCGGGGTGCAGCGTCCCGGACTCGAGGGCGTCGAGCACCAGGGGCAGCCGCCGGGTCAGGGTGAGCGCCCGCTCGAGGTCGTCCTCGGCGCGCTGCACGGGAACGTTCAGCGCGAGGGACAGCTCCTGGGCCGCCCACTCGCTCACCGGCCGCAGCACGTCGGCCCGCGCCGCCCACCGCTCGGCCGACACCGCCCCCGGCGAGCCCTGCGGCCGGTCGACCGAGGCCGGGCGGGTGGCGGCGAAGGCGGCGAGCGCCCGGTACCGGCGCGCGGTCTGCCGGGCGATCGCCCGGTCCGCGGCCTGCACCTCACCCAGCGGCCCGGCCGCCCAGCCGGCCGGAGGGCCGGACGCGGCAGGAGCGTCGAGCTCCTGCGTCGCGGACCCCGTCACGAGTTCGACCATACGTTCGAGTGGAGTCCGCGAGCAACCCCTGTGGACCGGGAAAGTGCTGGTCAGAGGCGAGAGAGGCGTCTCAGCCGGGACGGTGGTCCGGCACGTTGGCCGGGTCGCCGCCCGGGTCGTGCTCCTTGCCGCCGGTCGCGGCGAGCAGCGGGCCGGGCCCGCCGTCCCCGCGGCCGAGGGCGGCCACGAACTGGCGCAGGACGTCGTCGCCGCGGTAGGCGGGCTGCCAGTCCAGCTGGGTGCGGGCACGGGCGGTCTCGAGCACCGGCGACTGCAGGCCGAGGTCCAGCCAGCCCGGCTCGGTGGGCACCAGGTGCGCGTGGAAGGCCGCGCTCAGCCCGGCGCGCAGCACCGCCGCCGGCACCGGCACCCGGACGGTGCCGAGCGCCCGGGCGATCCCGTCGGCGTCGAGGGCCGGGTCGGCGGAGAGGTTGAACGGGCCGGGCGCGCGCCGGTCGAGCATCCGGGTGATGGCGTCGGCGACGTCGTCGGCGTGGATGAAGCCGACCCGCAGCGACGGCAGCGGCAGCGGCAGTCGCGAGGCGACCTGCCCGGGCACCAGCCGGGCGGCGCCGAGCAGCAGCGGCCCGAGGAAGTAGCGGCCGATCTCGCTGGCCGCCTCCGGCTGCATGACCAGGGTGGGGCGGACGACGGTCAGCGTGACGTCGCGCCTCCGCCCCACCACCTCGCGCACCACCCGCTCGGCCTCGGACTTCTGCCGGCTGTACTGCGAGCTCGGGATGCCGGTGACCGGCCAGTCCTCGGTCACCGGCCGGTCCCCGCCCCCGGCGGCGTAGGCGCCGAGCGAGGACATGTGCACCACGTGCCGCACCCCCGCCGCCACCGCCGCCCGCATCACCCGGCGGGTGCCGTTGACGTTCGCCTCGTGCAGCTCGTCGGGCCTGCGGCCCGGCTGCAGCACCCAGGCCAGGTGGACGACGGCGTCGACGTCCTCGAGCAGGTTGGTCAGCGCCTGCTCGCTGGACGTCTCCCCGAGGTCGGCGGTGTACCAGGTGACGGAGTCGTAGGGCGCGGTGTCCGGCGGCTGCCGGCGGGCCAGCCCGCGGACCTCGGCGACCCCGCTGCCCGGCGCGGTCAGCCGCCGCAGCAGCGCCGTCCCGACGTTGCCGCTCGCGCCGGTGACGGCGACCCGGAGGCCCTTCAGGTGGTCGCGGGGGAGATCAGCCATGCCCCGCCGCTACCCGCGCTGCCGCGAGGCAACCGGGGCGGCCGGCCCGGACGGCGCCGCCGCCGCGGAGCGCAGCCCCACCGACACCGCCGCGACGACGAGCAGCGCCCCCGCGGCCACCCAGAACCCGGTCGCGGTGCCCAGCGCGTCGGCCAGCCGCAGCACCAGCAGGCTGGCGAGCAGGCCGCCGACCTGCAGCGTCAGCGACGACGCCGACAGCGCGGTCGCCCGCTGCCCGGCGGCCACCCGCGCGTGCAGCGCGTCCTTCCACAGCGGCCACGCCGCGGCGTTGCCCACGTAGAAGACGGTGAACAGCCCGCCCAGCACCAGCGGCCCGCCCAGGGGGACGACCGCGACGGCGAGCGCGCCGAGCAGGGCCAGCCCCGCCGTCGCCGCGCCCGCCGACCCCCGCGCCGCCCGGCGGGCGAGCGGTGCGAGCAGCGCCCCGACCCCGGCCGCCGCGTACGACACCGCCATCACCACGCCGAAGACTGCGGCGCCCTCGGCGTCGTCGCCGGTGAGCGCGGCGACGTGCAGCGGCCCCACCAGCTCCAGCGTGCTCAGCGTGCAGCCCACCAGCAGCGAGATCGCCAGCAGCCGGCGCAGCACCCGGTCCCGGGCGACCAGCCGCGCGGTGCCGCGGACGAGCGCGGGCACCTCCCGGACGCCGGCGCGCAGGGCGGCCGTCCCCGCCTGCCGCGCGGGGCCCACCGGGACGACGAGCGCCGCGACGGCGGCCACCGCCAGCAGCGCCACCACCGCGGCGGCCAGCACGGGCAGCACGAGCACCGCGTCGCCCGTGCCCACCGCCACCAGGGGCAGCAGCCCGCCGAGCACCGCGCCCAGGCACAGGCCGGCCCCGTCGGCGGCGCCCGCGCGGGACAGTCCCGGGGTCACGTCCGCGGACGGGTCGGCGGCGTGGACGGCGTCGACGTACCAGGCCTCCAGCGGCCCGGAGTCCAGTGCCCGGCCGACGCCCTTGAGCGCCCACGCCACCGCGAACGCCGCGACGGAGTGCGCGAGGGCCGAGGTGACCAGCCCGGCGGCGGTCATCAGCCCGGACAGCACGAGCACCTGCCGGGTGCCGATCGCGTCGGCCAGCCCCCCGGTGGGCAGCTCCAGCAGGAGGGTGACCAGCGAGTAGACCGCGACGACGACGCCGATGTCCGCCGGGGAGAGCCCGCGGGAGGCGGCCAGCAGCACCGCCACCGGCGCGGCGAGCCCGATCGGGAACCAGCGCAGCGCGGTCAGCCCGACGAACCGGCGGCCGGCCGAGCGGACGGTCAGCGGCGCGCTCACGCCGGGTCCTCGGTGAGCGGGAAGAGGTCCAGCAGCACGTGGACCAGCGGCTGGCCGGGCTCCTCGCGCTCGGCCCGCCAGCGGGCGAGCACGCCGTTGAGCTCCTCGGTGAGCGCGGCGGCGGCCTCCGGCGACAGGTGCAGCGCCCAGTCGTTGAGCGAGACGGCGTCGCGCCAGACGGGCTCCAGGGCCTCGCGCTGCTCGGCGTGCGCGGCGAGCATCCGGCGCTGCCGGCCCAGCGACTGGTGGGTCAGCTCCTCGACGACCTCGCGGCCGCCGGGCTGCCCGACCAGGTCCTCGGTGCGCCACCGGGTGCTGCGGTGCCGGGCGCGCCACCAGCGCTCGCGCGCGGTGCCCTGGTCGGCCACCTCCTCGACGAAGCCGAGGTCCGCGAGCTGGCGCAGGTGGTAGCTGGTCGTCCCGCTGCTCTCGCCCAGGCGCTGGCCCAGCCGGGAGGCCGTGGACGGGCCCTCCGACCGCAGCAGGGCGAGCAGTCCGGTGCGGATCGGGTGCGCCAGCGCCCGCAGCGTGCGCGGGTCGGTGACGTCGACGGTCTCCTCGGGGGCGTTCTCGGCCACGCCTCCAGGCTAGGGATGCAGAGACCTCTTTGCAAAGAGGTCTCTGCATCTGGTCCCGTCAGCCGTCGGAGTCCTCGCCGTCGGTGGCGTCCTCGACCTCCTGCTCGGCCTCGTCGACGCCCTCCTCCACGTTCTGCTCCACCTCGTCGTTGACGACGTCGGAGCCGCAGGCGGCGACGGGAAACCCGGACAGGGCGAGGGCGAGGCCGACGGCGGCGAGGCGCCAGCTGCGGCGGCGGGGCGTGGTGGCGAGCGACATGGCGGCTCCCTGGGGATCGGGGGTGGAGGCACGGAGTGCCCCGGACCGGCGGCGTCCATGCGCCCGGGCCCGCCGCCCGGGGTGATTGACAGGCCGCGACCGCCGGGTCGAGGCTCGCGGCCACAGGCATCCGCCGACGTCGCCGGGCCTCGGAGCAGCGCACTCGCGCTGCCCGGCACCGGTGGGGGATCGAGGTGGCGCTCAGGTGACGTCCCGGGTGCGACCGACCCCGGCGGAGGGCCTGCGGATGGGCACCCCGCAGGGGCGCTGGGTGCTGCTGGCCACCGTCCTGGGGTCGAGCCTGGCGCTGCTGGACGGCACGATCGTCAACGTCGCGCTGGAGCGGATCGGCCAGGACCTCGACGCGGGGTTCGCCGGGCTGCAGTGGACGGTGAACGCCTACACGCTCACCCTCGCGTCGCTGATCCTGCTCGCCGGGTCGCTGAGCGACCGGTTCGGCCGGCGACGGGTCTTCGTCGTGGGCGTCGTCTGGTTCGCCGTCGCGTCGCTGCTGTGCGGCCTCGCACCGAACGTCGAGATGCTCGTCCTGGCCCGGGCCCTGCAGGGGGTCGGGGGAGCGCTGCTCACCCCGGGCAGCCTGGCGATCATCTCGGCGTCCTTCGCCGGGGAGGACCGGGCCGCGGCGGTCGGCGCCTGGTCGGGGCTCGGCGGGGTCGCCGGCGCCGTCGGCCCCTTCCTCGGCGGCTGGCTGGTGGAGTGGAGCTGGCGGGCGGTCTTCCTCGTCAACCTGCCGCTGGCCGTCGTGATCGTGCTCGTCGCGGCGCGGCACGTGCCCGAGACCCGGGACCCCGCCGCCGCGCCGGGCCTGGACTGGAGCGGGACGGTCCTGGTGACCGTCGGCCTGGGCGGGCTCACCTACGCCCTGACCGCCGCCGGCGGAGCCCGGCCGGGATCGGGCGTCTGGGTCTGGGGAGTCGTCTCGGTGGCCGCGCTGGCCGCCTTCGTCGTCGTGCAGCGCCGCTCCCGCCACCCGCTGGTGCCGCCCGTGCTCTTCCGGAGCGTGCAGTTCACCGCGGCCAACGTGGTGACGCTGCTGGTCTACGCGCCCCTCGGGGTGGTGTTCGTGCTGTTGGTCCTGCAGCTGCAGGTGGTGGCGGGGTACAGCCCGCTGCTGGCCGGGACCGCGCTGCTGCCGGTCACCGTGCTCATGCTGCTGTTCTCGGCACGGGTCGGTGCGCTCGCCCAGCGGATCGGGCCGCGCCCGCTCATGACCGTCGGGCCGCTGCTGTGCGCCGTGGGCCTGCTGCTCCTGCTGCGCATCGGCGAGGACGCCTCCTACCTGCTCGACGTCCTGCCCGGGACGGTGCTGTTCGGCGCCGGGCTCACGCTGCTGGTCGCCCCGCTCACCGCGACCGTGCTCGACTCCGCCGACGACCGGTTCGCCGGCGTCGCGTCCGGGGTGAACAACGCCGTCGCGCGGGCGGCCAGCCTGCTCGCGGTGGCCGTCGTCCCGGTCGTGGCGGGCATCGGCGGCGACGACTACGCCGACCCGGACGCGTTCGGGTCCGGCTTCCGCACGGGGATGCTCGTCTGCGCCGGGCTGCTGGTCGCGGGCGCGCTCGTGGCCCTCACCTGGATCCGCCGCCCGCTCCGGGCGGCACCCGCCGGACCCGGCGAGCGGCTGCCGGTCGAGGAGTGCCTGCACTGCGGGATCGCCGCCCCGCAGCTGTACCCGCGCGAGCCCGCGGGGGCAGCGCCGCGGGACGACGCATGACCGCGCGCGACGGCCGGGACCTGCGGCCGGCACCGGAGGGGAGCCTCCGGCCCGACCGGGCCCGCGCGCAGTCGGTCGCCGGGGGCAGGGGCCTGCTGGCGCGGGTGGCGCCGCTGCGGCGCTCGCTGCGCACCGAGGCGGGCAGCGCGGGGCTGCTGCTGGCGGCCACGGTCGTGGCGTTGGTGTGGGTCAACTCCCCGTTCGGCGACAGCTACGCCGCCTTCTGGCACACCGAGTTCGCCGTCCGCCTCGGGAGCACCGAGCTGTCCCTGGACCTGCAGCACTGGGTCAACGACGGGCTGATGGTGTTCTTCTTCTTCGTCGTCGGACTCGAGATCAAGCGCGAGCTGGTCCTGGGGGAGCTCACCGACCGGCGGCGGGCCGCGGTGCCGGCGCTGGCCGCCGTCACCGGGCTGGTGGTGCCGGCGCTGGTCTACGTCGCCTTCACCCTCGGGGACGAGGCGGCCGCCGCCTGGGGCGTGGTCATCTCCACCGACACCGCGTTCCTGCTCGGCGTCCTGGTGCTCGTCGGCCCGGCCTGCCCGGCCCCGCTGCGGCTGTTCCTGCTCACGCTCGCCATCGCCGACGACGTCGGCGCGCTCGGCGTCATCGCGCTCTTCTACACCGACGACGTGGAGCTGCTCCCGCTCGGCCTGGCCGTCGTGGGGCTGGCCCTGATGGTCGGGCTGCGCTACCTGCGGGTCTGGCGCGGACCGGCCTACCTGGTCCTCGGTGTGGCCGTCTGGGTGGCGATGCACGAGTCCGGCGTCCACCCGACCCTCGCCGGTGTGGTCATCGCGCTGTTCACCCCCGCCTACGCCGCGCGACGCGAGGAGGTCGCCGACGCCGCGCGCCTGGTGCGGGCCTACCAGCAGTCGCCCAGCGCGGGGTACGCCCGGGCGGCGCGGCTGTCCCTGGACCGGTCGGTGTCGGCCGGGGAGCGGCTCCAGCAGTTGTGGCAGCCCTGGACCAGCTTCGTCATCGTGCCGGTGTTCGCGCTGGCCAACGCCGGCGTCCCGCTGACCGGCGAGACGCTGCGCGCCGCGGCGACCTCGCCGGTGACGCTCGGCGTCGTCGCCGGGCTGGTCCTCGGCAAGCTGGTGGGCATCCTCGCCGGCGCCGGCCTCGCGGTGCGGCTGCGGCTGGGGGAGCTCGCACCGGGCCTCACCGCGCTGCAGCTGGCCGGCGGCGCCGCGCTGTCGGGCATCGGCTTCACCATCTCGCTGTTCATCGTGGACCTGGCCCTCGCGGACGACGACCGGCTCGGCGACCAGGCGCGGGTGGGCGTGCTGGCGGCGTCGGTGCTGGCCGCGCTGCTGGGCTGGGCGCTGTTCCGGACCGCCGACCGCCGCCGGCCGCCCGGCCCGGCCCGGCCGTCCCGGCTCGACCCGCCCGTCGACCCGGCCCGTGACCACGTCCGCGGACCGGCCGACGCGCCGCTCACCCTGGTCGAGTACGGCGACTTCGAGTGCCCCTTCTGCGGCCGGGCGACCGGCGCGGTGGAGGAGGTGCGCGAGCGGTTCGGCGACCGGCTGCGCTACGTCTTCCGGCACCTCCCGCTGGCCGACGTCCACCCGCACGCCCGGCTGGCCGCCGAGGCGGCCGAGGCCGCCGCCGAACAGGGGCGGTTCTGGGCCATGCACGACCGGCTGTTCGCCGCGCAGGACCGGCTGGCCCCGGCCGACCTGCTCGAGCACGCGGCCGCCCTGGGCCTGGACGTGCAGCGCTTCGCCCGCGACCTCGGGGCCGCCCGGTTCGCGCGGCGGGTGCAGGAGGACGTCGACTCCGCGGAGGCCAGCGGGGTGGCGGGGACGCCGACCTTCTTCGTCCACGGGCGCCGGCACACCGGCCCGCACGACGCCGACTCCCTGGCCGCCGCGCTGCTCGCGGGCGCCGGCGGGAGCCCGGCCGCGGTCCCCGCCGGCGGTGGGGCCGGCGCGCAGGTGGTGCCCGTGCTGGGGACCCGCCGGGCGGACCGGCCGGGGCCCTCCGACGGCCTCCCCGTCCCGCTGCCGGCCGACCTGCCCGAGACGCCGGACCGCTACGGCGCCTTCCCCCGCCTCGACGACGCCCAGGTCGCGCTGCTCTCGCGGCACGGCACCCGCCGCACGTGGCAGCCGGGGCAGACCCTGTTCCGCGAGGGCGACCCGGGCTACGACTTCCAGCTCGTGCTGTCCGGCTCCGTCGCCGTGGTCGAGCACCACGGCCGGCCCGACCAGCGGGTGGTCTCGGTCCACGGCGCCCGGCGCTTCCTCGGGGAGCTCGACCTGTTCAGTGACCGCCCGGTCTTCCTGACCGCCGTCGTCCTGCAGCCGGCGGAGGTGGTCACCGTCCCCGACGCGCGGATCCGGGAGGCGTTCGCGGCGGACCCCGCACTCAAGGAGCTGGTCCTGCGCACCTTCCTCATCCGGCGGTCCATGCTGCTCGAGCTCGCCGCGGACCTGCGCGTCGTCGGGCGGGGCGCCTCGGGCGACACGGCCCGGCTGCGGCGCTTCGCCGCGGACCGCGGGCTCACGGCCACCGTCGTCGACGTCGAGACCGTCGACGACGCCGCCGCGCTGCTCGCCGACCTCGGCGTGACCGAGGACGACCTGCCGGTGGTGGTGTGGCGCTCCGGGCGGGTCCTGCGCCGCCCCACCGACGCCGAGCTCGCCGGACTCGTCGACGACGGGCACGCGCCCGACGGGCCCGCCCCCACCCGCGTCCCCCAGGAGGAACCGTGACCCAGGCCCCGGAGGCCGGCGCCCGCGCCCGGCCCGTCCTGCTCACCGTCGACGACGACCCCGGGGTGTCCCGGGCGGTGGCGCGCGACCTGCGCCGCCACTACGGCGAGCGGTTCCGGGTGGTCCGGGCCTCCTCCGGCGAGGAGGCGCTCGGGGCGCTGCGGGAACTCAAGCTGCGCGGGGACCGGGTGGCGGCGGTGCTCGCCGACTACCGGATGCCCGGGATGAACGGCATCGAGTTCCTCGAGCAGGCGATGGACCTCTTCCCCCGGGCGCGCCGCGCGCTGCTCACCGCCTACGCCGACACCGACGCCGCCATCCAGGCGATCAACCTCGTCGACGTCGACCACTACCTGCTCAAGCCGTGGGAGCCGCCCGAGGAGAAGCTCTACCCGGTCGTCGACGCCATGGTCGCGTCCTGGGAGGCCAGCCCCGACACCGCGGTCGAGGACGTCAAGCTGGTCGGCCACCACTGGTCGGCGCCGTCGTTCGCCGCCCGCGACTTCCTGGCCCGCAACGCCGTCCCGTACCGCTGGTACAGCGTCGAGGAGCCCGAGGGGCGGCGGCTGCTCGCCGCGGCCGGCGCGGGTCCCGACGACGTCCCGGTCGTGGTACCGCCGGGCGGCGAGGCGCTGCTCGCGCCGACCGAGGCCCAGCTCGCCGCCGCGGTCGGGCTCACGGTCGAGCCGAGCACCGACTTCTACGACCTCGTCGTCGTGGGCGGCGGCCCGGCCGGGCTCGGCGCCGCCGTCTACGGCGCCTCCGAGGGGCTGCGCACGGTGCTGGTCGAGCGGCAGGCCACCGGCGGGCAGGCCGGGCAGAGCAGCCGGATCGAGAACTACCTCGGCTTCCCCGACGGCGTCTCCGGCGGGCAGCTGGCCGACCGCGCCCGGCGGCAGGCCGTCCGGTTCGGCACCGAGGTGCTCACCGCCCGCAAGGTGACCGCGCTCGAGGTCCGCGGCTCGGCCCGGGTGGTGCACTTCGCCGACGGCGGCAGCATCGCCGCGCACGCGGTCGTGCTGGCCACCGGCGTCGCCTACCGGACGCTGCCGGCCGCGGGTGCCGACGGGTTCACCGGCCGCGGCGTCTACTACGGCTCGGCGCTGACCGAGGCCGAGGCCTGCGCCGACCAGCCCGTGTACGTCGTCGGCGGGGCGAACTCGGCCGGGCAGTCGGCGGTGTTCTTCTCCCGGCACGCCAGCTGCGTCACGCTGGTGGTCCGCGGCTCCTCGCTGGAGGCGTCCATGTCCCACTACCTGGTGCAGCAGCTGGCCGCGATCCCGAACGTCGTCGTCCGGACCGGCACCACGGTGACCGCCGTGCTCGGCGACGACCACCTGGAGCAGATCGAGCTCACCGACCGCTCCGGCCGGGTGGAGACCGTGCCGACGTCGCACCTGTTCGTCTTCATCGGCGCCGAGCCGCGCACCGACTGGCTCGACGGCGTCCTCGCCCGCGACGAGCGCGGGTTCGTGCTCACCGGCCCGGAGCTGCTCGTCGACGGCGAGCGGCCCCCGGGCTGGCGGCTGCAGCGCGACCCGTTCTTCCTCGAGTCCAGCGTCCCGGGCGTGTTCGTCGCCGGCGACGTCCGCGCGCAGTCGGTGAAGCGGGTGGCCTCCGCCGTCGGCGAGGGCGCCATGGCGGTCACGCTGGTGCACCGGTACCTGGAGGAGCGGTGACCGCGCCCACCCGCCTGGAGCCCGCGCGGCTGCGGGAGCTGTTCCTGTTCACCGACCTGGACGAGGCGCAGCTGGCGTGGGTGGCGGAGACCGGCGACGTCGTCGCGTTCCCCGCCGGCAGCGACGTCTCGACCGAGGGCGAGCCGGCCGAGTGCTTCTACGTGCTCCTGACCGGCACGCTGCGGATGGTCCGGCGGGTGGGCCGCGACGAGGTGGAGACCACCCGCACCGACCAGCCGGGCGTGTTCAGCGGCGCGGTGCAGTTCTACCTCGGCGACCAGGTCCGGCAGGTCTACCCGGCGACGGTGCGCGCGGTCACCGACTGCACCTTCCTGGCGCTGCCCGCGGCCGAGTTCGCCGCCGTGTTCCGCCGCTGGTACCCGATGGCCGTCCACCTGCTGCAGGGCCTGTTCCTGGGCACGCGGAACTCCGAGGAGCTGGTCGGCCAGCGGGAGCGGCTGCTGGCGCTGGGCAAGCTGACCGCGGGGCTCACCCACGAGCTCAACAACCCGGCCGCGGCCGCGTCCCGGGCCACCGCGGCGCTGCGCGAGCGGGTGGCGGGCATGCGGCACAAGCTCGCGCTGCTGGCCGACGGGACCTTCGACGGCTCGCAGCTGCGGCGGCTCACCGAGCTGCAGGAGCGGTTCGTCGCGCGCATCGGCACCGCGGCCGAGCTGACCGCGCTGGAGCGGTCGGACCGGGAGGACGAGCTCGGCGACTGGCTCGAGGACCACGACGTCGACCGGCCGTGGGAGCTGGCGGCGGTGTTCGTCCCGGCCGGGGTGGACACCGAGTGCCTGGAGGCGGTCGTCGACGCCGTCGACGCCGACTTCCTCGAGCCGGCGCTGCGCTGGCTGGCCTACACCGTCGAGACCGAGACGCTGCTCGCTGAGATCCTCGACAGCACCTCGCGGATCTCCCACCTGGTGGGCGCGGCCAAGCAGTACTCGCAGGTCGACCGCACGCCGCACCAGCTCACCGACCTGCACGCCGGGCTGGACGCGACGCTGGTCATGCTCAGCGCGAAGACCGGCCCGGGGATCCGCGTGGTCAAGGAGTACGACCGGTCGATGCCGCCGGTGCCGGCCTACGCCGCCGAGCTCAACCAGGTGTGGACCAACCTCATCGACAACGCCGTCGACGCGATGGCGGGGGAGGGCACGCTCACCCTGCGCACCGCCGTCGACGGCGACAACGCCGTCGTCGAGGTCGCCGACACCGGCCCGGGCATCCCGGAGACCATGCGGCGCCGGGTGTTCGAGCCGTTCTTCACCACCAAGCCGGTGGGGCACGGCACCGGCCTCGGGCTGGACGTCGCCTGGCGCATCGTCACCAACCGGCACGGCGGGGTGATCAAGGTGCGCTCGGAGCCGGGGAACACCCGGTTCGTGGTGCGGCTGCCGCTGTCCGAGCCGCCGGAGGCCTGAGCCTCAGGCCGCCGCCCGGGTGTGCTCGACGACCAGGGCGGCGGTGCGCTCGGCGGCGAGCTCGGGGATCCAGTGCGGCACGTCCTCGAGCACCTCGAGCCGGTAGGGGCCGCGCACGTGGTCGCGCGTGCGCTCGGTGGCGGCGCGGCCGAGGAACGTGTCGCCGGTGCTCCACACGTGCAGCGCCGGCGCGGTGACCTCGCCGACGGCGTCGCGCGCGCCGAAGGGCACCGCCCGGTACCAGGCCAGCGCGCTCGACAGCGCCCCCGGCTCGCGCATGCGCTCGACGTACCGGTCGACGGCGTCCGTGGGCAGCCCGCCGTTCTCCAGCACGCCGCGCAGCGCCGCGCCGCCGCGGGCGAGCAGCAGCCGCTCGGGCAGCAGGGGGACCTGGAAGGCGGCCATGTAGGACGAGCGCAGCCCCTGGTCGCTGGTGAGCACCGCGCGCGCCACCGCGGCCGGGTGCGGGGTGGACAGCGAGGTCAGCGTGCGCACCCGGTCCGGGTGCCAGGAGCCCAGCGCCCAGGCGACCGCGCCGCCCCAGTCGTGCCCGACGACGTGCGCGCTCTCCAGCCCCGCGGCGTCGAGCAGGGCCAGGACGTCGCCGGCCACCGCGCGCAGCCGGTAGGCCGCCCGCCCGCGCGGCCGGGCGCCCGGGCTGTAGCCGCGCTGGTCGACCGCCAGGGTGCGCAGGCCCGCGGCGTGCAGCAGCGGCGCCATCCGGTCGAAGGCGCTGGCGTCCTGCGGGAAGCCGTGCAGGAGCACCACCGGCTCGCCGCCGGGCGGGCCGTCGTCGCGGACGTCGAAGGTCAGGCCGTCGTTCCGGAACCCCTGCATGCCCCTCCGGTGCCCGCCCGGCGGCTGCCGGAACCCCCGGTATCGGGGAGGATGGGCCGGTGACGGTGACCGCGGCGGAGCTGATCGTGCTGGTCGACGACGACGGGACGCCGATCGGCACCCTGCCCAAGCCGCTGGTGCACCACGGCGAGACGCCGCTCCACCGGGCGTTCTCCGCCTACCTGTTCGCCGACGACGGCCGGCTGCTGGTCACCCGGCGCGCCGCGGACAAGCAGACCTTCCCGGGCATGTGGACCAACACCGTCTGCGGCCACCCCGGCCCCGGCGAGGACGACGGCACCGCGATCGCCCGCCGCGCCGCGCAGGAGCTGGGCCTGCAGGTGGCCGACCTGCGCCCGGCGCTGCCCGGCTACCGCTACCGCGCCGAGTTCCGCGGCGTCGTCGAGAACGAGGTCTGCCCGGTCTACCTGGGCCGCTTCACCGGCACGCCCGACCCCGACCCGGCCGAGGTGGGGGAGTGGGAGCTGCTGGAGTGGGCGGCGTTCCGCCGCCGCCAGGAGGACTCCGAGCGCGACGAGTGGTCGCCCTGGTGCCGCGAGCAGGCGCGCCTGATCGAGCAGGCCGGCCTGGTCCCCGGGAGCCGGTAGTCGCCAGGACACGGACGGTGGCGGGCGCGCCCGGCCGCTCGTGTCGCTGCGCCGGACGCGCCGGAGCGCCCTCCTAGCGTCCGCCGCGTGGACCGCCGGGGCTTCCTCCTCCTGCTCGCCACCGGACTCGCCGGGGCCGCCGTCGGGCGCGGCGCCGCCGAGCTGGACCTGGCGGCACCCGACCTCGTCGCCCCGCCGCCCGCCGCGGCGGCCACCCCGACCGGCCCGGGCGGCCTGGTCGCCGTCCCCGCCCCGGCCGGCGTCGTCGACCAGATCCCCGGCAGGGGCAACCAGCTGGCCCTGACCATCGACGACGGCAGCGACGGCGAGGTGGTCGCGGCGCTGGTCACCCTCGCCCGCGAGACCGGCACCCGGCTGACGTTCTTCCCCAACGGCAGCTACCGCACGTGGGGCGACAACGCCCGCGACCTGTGGCCGCTCATCGAGTCCGGCCAGGTCGCCTTCGGCAACCACACCTGGTCGCACCCGGACCTCACCACCGTCTCCGACGCCGAGGTGGCCGAGGAGCTGCGGCGCAACCAGGAGTTCATGCGCCGCACCCTCGGCGTCACCGACACCCCGTTCTGGCGGCCGCCGTTCGGCTCGCACGACGAGCGCGTCGACGCCATCGCCGCCGACCTCGGCCACCCGACCACCGTCATGTGGAACGGCACCTTCGACGACGCGCGCGCGATCGGCGCCGAGGAGCTCATGGCCGCCGCGGAGCAGTGGTTCGCCGCCCGGGCGATCATCGTCGGCCACGCCAACCAGCCGGCCATCACCACCGTCCTCGACCGGATGCTGGAGCTGATCGAGACCCGGCAGCTGCAGACGGTGACCCTCGCCGACGTCTGGTCCTCCCCGGCCTGACCGCTCCGACCTGCGGGCCGCGCGGACCTCGGCGAGAGTGGCGGGGACGCATCGTGATCACGGTCCCGCTGGTCGTGTACCGGTAGGGGCCGGAGGACGGAGGAACGGGTGGCAGGGGAGCTGAAGGGCCGCGTGGCGCTGGTCACCGGCGGGGCCAGCGGGCTGGGCCGGGCGACGTGCGTGTCGCTGGCCGAGGCCGGCGCGCACGTCGTCGTCGCCGACATCGACGCCGACGGCAGCGAGCGCACCCGCGAGCTGGTGACCGACGCCGGCGGCAGCGCCGAGGTCGTCCCGCTGGACGTCACCGACGACGCCAGCCGCCGCGAGGTCGTGGCCCGGCTCTTCGACCAGCACGGCGACGCCTTCGACGTCCTGGTCAACGTGGCCGGCATCGACCGCCCGGGCTACGTCACCGACATCGACCTCGACGACTACCGCCGCGTCATGGCGGTCAACTGCGAGGGCCCGATCTTCCTCACCAGCGAGTTCGTGAAGCGGGTGCAGCACCTGCCGGAGGGCCGCACCGCCGACGTCGTGCACGTAGTGTCGCTGTCGGCGATCACCTCGGGCAGCGGCGCGATCGCCTACAACGGCTCCAAGGCCGGCTTCCTCAACGCCACCCGCTGCATCCAGCGCGAGCTGCGGGAGAAGGCCGTGACGCTCGAGGACGGCAGCGAGCGCCCCTTCCCGGCGCGGGTCATGAGCGTCATCCCGGCCGCGATGGACACGCCGATGATGGAGCAGTGGGGCATCCCCGGGCACCTGATGATGCCGCCGTCGGCGGTGGCCGACACCGTCCGCACGCTGCTCCTGCTGCACCCCTCGGCCTTCGTGCCGGAGATGCAGGTGGTGCCGCGGCTCGAGCCCAACTTCCCGCGCTGATGGAGGTCCCGATGACCGACCCGGACCTCCCCGACAGCGGCATGGCCTCCGGCTCGGACGCCGGCCAGCCGGGGGAGCACCTCGGCGGCGGCGACCTGCGCCCCGACGAGCAGCGGCTGCTCGCCGAGCTGACGCGCGGCGTCGACGCCCCGACCGACGGCACCGAGGCCGAGGTCCGCGCCGCGGAGGACGAGGCGCCGCTGCCCGACGACGGCGGTCCCCAGGACGACGGCCTGACGGCCGGCTTCTCGGACCCGCCCGCCGGCTGAGTCCGTGCACTTCCGCGGAGATGCCCGGTGCACCTCCGCGGAAGTGCACGGCCACTCCCCGGGAGCTACTCCTCCGGGGCGAGGCGGACGGCGACCAGGGCGACGTCGTCCTCGGCGCCGTCGGGGACCATCCGCGCCAGGACCTCGTCGCAGACCTCGTCCACCGGCCGGTCGCGCAGCTCCGCGAGGGCGTGCGCGAGCCGGTCGACGCCGTCGTCGAAGCCGTCGGCCCGGCGCTCGACCAGGCCGTCGGTGAACAGCAGCACCGTGGAGCCGCGGGCGAGGACCACCTCGGCGTCGGTGCGGACCGCCTCCGGGCTCACCCCGAGCAGCAGGCCCGGCCGGCCGCCGTCGAGCGGGGCGCTGGTGCCGTCGGGGCCGGCGGCCAGCGGGGGCAGGTGGCCGGCGCTGGCCCACCGCAGGCGGGTGACCCCGGCGGCGCGGTCGTCGTCGGTCTGCTCGAGCCGGCCGACCAGCACGGTGGCCATGGCGCCGAGTTGCAGCCCCTCGATCGCCGCGTCCAGCCGGGTGAGCACCGCCGCCGGGCTGTCCCCGCTGTCGTAGGCGATGCCGCGCAGCAGCCCCCGCAGCTGGGCCATGCAGGCGGCGGCCTGGACGTCGTGGCCGACGACGTCGCCGATGACCAGCATCGTCGAGCCGTCGGGCTGGACGAAGGCGTCGTACCAGTCGCCGCCGACCTGGGCCTCGCGGGTGGCCGGCACGTAGCGCACCGCCATCTGCAGGTGGCCGGGCTGCGGCGGCTCGGACAGCAGGCTGCGCTGCAGCGTCTCCGCGGCGCGGACGATGCTGCGCGAACGGGCGTAGAGCGCCTCGAGCAGGTGGCTGCGCAGCTGCACCACCTCGGCGCGTTCCTGCGGCGTCCACGGGTGCGAGCGCTCGCGGACCGTCTCCCGCCAGCGGTCGAAGCTCTTGCGCGGGCTGAGCCGGACGTCGTCGCCCTCCCGCTCGGCGATCGCCTTGTTGTGCGGGTCGCCGCCCCAGTCGACGTGCCGCACCACCTCGCGCCGGTGCCACAGCACGTACTGGCCCTCGGGCAGCGGCAGCACGAGCACGCCGCAGGCGACCTCGACCGGGACGCCGAGCTCCGGCGCCTCGCGCTGCAGGGCGTCGGTGGCCACCACGTCCGCGCCGCGGGCGGCGGCCCAGGCCACGACCCGCTCGACGACGTCGTCCGGCAGGTCCGCGCCCTTGGTGCCGCGGCTGCCCTGCAGGCAGACGGCCACGCCGTCGGCGGGCAGCACGTCGAGCAGGCTGGTGGTGCCGAGCAGCGTGTCGGCCAGCGCGCGGTCCTCGTCCAGGGTGGACGCGGTCAGCCAGGCCAGCGTGGAGCGGACCTGCAGCGCCCGGTGCACCTCGTCCTCGGCGGTGCGGTCGACCAGGCGCAGCGACAGCGTCGAGCCGAGGAACTCGGCCGCGGCGCGGGTGGCGTAGGGCGGCTGGTGCGGGCCCGAGTAGTGGTGGCAGGCGATGAGGCCCCACAGGCGGTCGTCCTGCAGCAGTGAGATCGACATGGAGGCGCGCACGCCCATGTTCTGCAGGTACTCGACGTGGATCGGCGAGACGCTGCGCAGCGTCGAGTAGGTGAGGTCCAGCGGCCGGCCGGTGGCCGGGTGCGCGGCCGGCTGGATGCGGCTGGGGACGTAGCCGACGTCGCTGATCAGCCGGATCCAGTTCTTCTCGTACAGCGCCCGGGCCTGAGCCGGGATGTCCGAGGCCGGGTAGTGCAGGCCGAGGAAGGAGTTGAGGTCCGCGGCCTTCGCCTCGGCCACGACCTCGCCGTTGTAGTCGGCGTCGTAGCGGTAGACCATCACCCGGTCGAAGCCGGTGAGCGCGCGGATCGCCCGCGCGGTGATCTCGTAGAGCTCCTGCAGCGTGGAGGCCCGGTTGAGCTCGGCGATGGTCCCGCGCACCGCCTGGTAGGTGTTCGGGAAGGAGAACGGCCGCGGCCCGCGCGCGGGCTCGAGCTCCACGACGAGGTTGGTCAGCGGCGCGTCGCCGTCGTCCGCCCGGCCGTGCTCGTCCCGGCCGCCGAGCACCGCCCGGTGCAGGATCGCGTCCACCGGCACGGGGTCGCCGTCGACGTCGAGGGTGACCTCCACCGGGTTGCGCTCGCGCAGGTCGCCGAACGCGCTGGCCGAGCGGACGACGGCCTCGGTCTGCGCCACCCCGATGACGTCGGCGAGCGGGCGGCCGAGCGCGTCGGACCAGACGACGCCGGTCAGCCCGGCGAGGTTCTCCGACGCCTGGACGACGACCAGGTCCGGCTCGCTGACCGCCAGCAGCACGCCGCGCGGCTGGACGCTGCCCGGGACGTGGATCGGCTCGCGGGCGCAGTTGTCCAGGTCGACCGGCTCACCCGGCGAGAGCCACGCGACGTCCGCCCCGGCGGTGTCCGCCCCGGAGGTGGCGTCGACGTCGGTCACGCGGTGGCCCCCTGCGCCGCCGGGGCGCACCAGTCGGCGAGGACGGCGAAGGTCTCCCGGGCCGCGGCGACCACCCGCCCGGCGTCCCCGGCGCCCGCGACGTGCGCCCGGGTGACCCGGCGGAACGCGGCCCACATCGCGCCGGTGTCCCCGTCGTAGGGGCTGAAGCAGCGCAGCCGGGGCAGCCCCGGCAGGGCCGCCAGGTGGCGGTCGATGAAGGTGCCGCCGAGGGTCGAGCCCTCCATCACGTACAGCCGGCCCAGCGCCTCGTCGGTGCCCGGGACGGCGGGCAGGTCCGGCCGGCCGGCGTCGGCGGAGCCGCCCAGCGCGGCCAGGTCGGCGGCGTAGAGGCCGGTGCGGCGGCGGCGCGCCCAGTCGAGGGCGGCGGCGTCGGCGGGGTGGCGGGCGGCCCAGTCGTCCAGCCCGGCCTCGGCCGCGGCCCAGAAGGCGTGCAGCCGCGCCAGGACGGTGACCAGCCGGCCGCGGTCCAGCGCGGGGTCCATGAGGTCGAGGGTGGCCTCGACCTGTCCGTGCTCCACGGCGGTGGCCGTGCGCAGGTCCCGGAGGACGTCGCCGGCGCCGCCCGCGTCTCGAGGCAACGCCTCTCCTCCCGCAGCCATCAGCCCTTCGAGCGTAGGTCACGCCCCGGACAGCGTCGCGGGGGAGAAGGTGCAGTGCGCAACAGTTCCCCTCCGGCGGGTCAGGACCGCGGCGGACGGTCCAGCAGCAGGTCGGCGGCGCGGGCGAGGACCTGCGCCCGGGTGCGCCCCCCGTGGCCGGTGGCGAGGAGGTGCTCGCCGATCGCCAGGCAGAAGGCGGTCAGGGCGCGCGCCTCCACCTCGTCGGGGTCGGCGCAGAACGTGCCGATCAGCTCGCGCAGCAGCCCCATGCGCCGCTCGTCGACCCGGCGCAGGCGCGCGGCGACCGCCTCGTCCCGGCGGGACGACGTGCCTGTCCTACGACCGGCTGCGGGGCCGGCTGCTGTGGCCGCCGCTGTCGGCCGTGCACCGCCGGCTGGTGCCGCGGGTGCTGGCCGCCGCCGGGCAGCGGCTCGGGGAGGCGGACGGTCAGGGCAGCCGGGCGCGGCGCAGCGAGGCGTGCGCCAGCAGCCGGGTGTCGCCGTCGGCCAGGTCCAGGCCGGTCAGCGCGGTGATCCGGCCCAGCCGGTAGTACAGCGTCTGCCGGTGGATCGACAGCGCCGCCGACGTCCGGACCACGCTGCCGGCTGCGTCGAGGTAGGCCTCGGCCGTGGCGGCGAGCACCGGGTCGGCGAGCAGCGGCGCGACCGCCGGGTCGGGCGCGGGCAGGGCCGCGGCGGCCCGCCAGCCGCCGAGCTCGGACCAGCGGGCCACCGGCGCGAGCCCCGGCGCCACGGCCGCGACCCGGGCCGCGGTGCGGGCCTGCGCCCAGCACGCGGGCAGGCCGGCGGGACCCGTGGCGGGGTCGGACACCCCCGCGGCCGCGCCGACGGGCATCCGGGCGAGCGCCGCGGACGCGGTGGTCGCGGCCGGGCGCAGGTCGCCGGGCCGGGCCAGCCGGACGAGGACGGCGGCCTCGCGGCGGTCCTCGCCGAGCACCGCCGCGGCCGGCGGGAGCCGCTGCCCCTCGGGGAGCGCGCCCCGCAGCGCGACCAGCGCCAGCGGGGTGTCCGCGCCGAGCCGGGCGGTCAGGGTGCGCGTCGCCCGCTCCCGCGCCGGCGCGGTGCCGGCGAGCGCCGCGGCCAGGGCCTCGCCGAGGTCGCCGTCGTCGTCCCCGCCGGCCAGCAGCCGTCCCGCGCGGGCGGCGAGGCCCACCGCCGCGGCCAGGTCCGGGTCGGCGTCGTCGTCGGGATCGGTGCGGCCGCCGTCGAGCAGCCAGAGGTAGCCGAGGGTGCGGCCACCGTGCCGGACCGGCAGCAGCAGGCGGGTGAGGATCCCCGCGGCCGGGTCGGCGGGGGTGCGCACCGGCCGCTGCGCGGTGGCGATGCCGAGGTCCTCGAACCAGCGGCGGGTGTCCGGGGTGGAGCCGCGGCCGAGGATCGACCGGGTGCGGACGGCGTCCATCGCGGTGTCGCCGCCGTCGAGGGGGTGCGCGGCGAAGGCCAGCAGCGTGAAGTCGACGTCCTCGAGCGTGGCCGGGGCGTGCAGCAGCCGGGCGACCTCGTCCACCACGTCCTGCAGGTCGTCGCGCACCGTACGACTGTATGAAACCGGACGTCCGGAGTCCGTACGTCCGTCCCTGGTGGACCCGATCGGGCGCTCCTAGCGTTCGAGGCCAGTCACGACGACGGAGGTGGCCGGTGCTCACCACGAAGACCCTGCTGCTGGGGGCCTCCCGCCGCCCGGCGCTGCGCCGCGCGCTCGTGGGCACCCCGGTGACCCGGCGCGTGGTCGAGCGGTTCGTGGCCGGCGAGACGCTGCCCGACGCGCTCGCCGTCGTCGGCCGGCTCACCGGGGAGGGCATCGAGGTGACCCTCGACCACCTCGGTGAGGACGTCACCGACCCCGCCGAGGCGCGCGCCTCCCGCGACGCCTACCTCGCCCTCCTCGAGGCGCTGGCGCCGCTGGGCCTCGGCCCGCGCGCCGAGGTGTCGGTCAAGCTGTCCGCCTTCGGCCAGGCGCTGCCCGGCGGGGAGGACCTCTCGCTGGAGCTGGTCCGGCCCGTGGTCGAGTGCGCGGCGCGGATCGGCACCACGGTCACCCTCGACATGGAGGACTCCTCGACCGTCGACGCCACCCTCGCCGTCCTCGCCGAGCTGCGCCGCGACCACCCGCAGACCGGGGCGGTGCTGCAGGCCGCGCTGCACCGCACCGAGGACGACGTGCAGGCGCTGGCCACGCCGGGCTCGCGGGTGCGGCTGGTCAAGGGCGCCTACGACGAGCCGCCGTCGGTCGCCCACCAGGGCCGCCGCGACGTCGACGCCGCCTACGCCCGCTGCCTCGGCGTGCTCGTGCGCGGGCCGGGCTACCCGATGGTCGGCAGCCACGACCCGGCGATGATCGCGCTGGCCCAGCGGCTGGCCGTCGAGTACGGGCGCGCCGCCGACTCGTGGGAGGTGCAGATGCTGCACGGCATCCGGGTCGACGAGCAGCGCCGGCTGGCCGCCTCCGGCACCCGCGTGCGCGCCTACGTGCCCTACGGCCGCGACTGGTACGGCTACTTCGTCCGCCGGCTGGCCGAGCGCCCGGCGAACCTCCGCTTCTTCCTCCGCGCCCTCGTCTCCCGCTGACACACCCCCTGGAGGTCCCCGTGGACGGCACCACCCGCGTCCCCCCGCCGCGCAACGAGCCGGTGCTCACCTACGCCCCCGGCTCGCCCGAGCGCGCCGAGCTCGAGGCCCGCCTGGCCGAGCTCGCCGCCGCCCCGGTCGAGCTCACCTCGACCCTCGGCGGGCGGCAGCGCATGGCCGGCGGCGAGCGGTTCGACGTCGTCCAGCCGCACCGGCACGCCGCAGTCCTCGGCACCTCCGCGCACGCCACGCACGCCGACGCCGAGGAGGCGCTGCGCTGCGCGAAGGACGCCGCCCCGGCCTGGCGCGACCTGTCGATCGACGACCGCGCCGCCGTCTTCCTCAAGGCCGCCGACCTGCTCGCCGGGCCCTGGCGGCAGACGCTCAACGCCGCGACGATGCTCGGCCAGTCGAAGACCGCGCAGCAGGCCGAGATCGACAGCGCCTGCGAGCTCGCCGACTTCTGGCGCTACAACGTGCACTTCGCCCGCCAGGTGTACGCCGAGCAGCCGCAGTCCTCGCCCGGCACCTGGAACCGCATCGACCACCGGCCGCTCGAGGGCCCGGTCTACGCGGTGACCCCGTTCAACTTCACCGCGATCGCCGGCAACCTGCCCACCGCGCCGGCGCTCATGGGCAACACCGTCGTCTGGAAGCCCGCGCCCACCCAGCAGTTCGCCGCGCACTTCCTCATGCGGCTGCTCGAGGCCGCCGGCCTGCCGCCCGGGGTCGTCAACATGGTCACCGGCGACGGCGTCGCCGTCTCCGAGGTGGTCCTCGCCGACCGCGACCTCGCCGGCATCCACTTCACCGGGTCGACGGCGGTCTTCCAGCACCTGTGGCGGACGGTGGGGGAGAACATCGCCTCCTACCGCGGCTACCCGCGGGTCGTCGGCGAGACCGGCGGCAAGGACTTCGTCGTCGCCCACCCCTCGGCCGACCTCGACGTGCTGCGCACCGCGCTGGTCCGCGGCGCCTTCGAGTACCAGGGGCAGAAGTGCTCAGCCGCCTCGCGCGCCTACGTGCCGCGCTCGGTCTGGCGGCGGCTGCGCGACGACCTCGTCTCGACGACGGAGTCGCTGACGGTGGGCGACGTCACCGACCTGTCCCACTTCATGGGCGCGGTCATCGACCGGAAGTCCTTCTCCAAGCTCTCCGGCGTCCTGGACCGGGTCGAGGACGACCCCGCGCTGTCCATCGTCGCCGGCGGCAAGGCCGACGACAGCGAGGGCTTCTTCGTCCGGCCGACGATCGTCGAGGGCACCGACCCCGGGCACGAGGTGTTCACCACCGAGTACTTCGGGCCGGTGCTGGCGGTGCACGTCTACGAGGACGCCGAGTACGACGCCGTGCTCGAGCAGATGGAGTCGGTGGCGCCCTACGCGCTCACCGGCGCCGTCATCGCGCAGGACCGCGCCGCCATCGCCCACGCCGAGCGGTTCCTGCGGTTCGCGGCCGGCAACTTCTACGTCAACGACAAGCCCACCGGCGCCGTGGTCGGGCAGCAGCCCTTCGGCGGCGGCCGGGCGAGCGGCACCAACGACAAGGCCGGCGCGGCGCAGAACCTGCTGCGCTGGACGTCGACGCGGGTGGTCAAGGAGACCTTCGTGCCGCCGACCGACCACCGCTACCCGCACATGGGCTGACGCCGGATGATCAGGTGAGCTGATCGTGCTGCGTCCTGGCTCACCGTCGGTGGTGGGCCAGGACGCAGCACGGTGAGCCAGGACGTCGGTCAGCCCGGCCAGCGGACGAGACCGTCCTCGCCCGGCACCGCACCCTCGGACGGGCGGTGCGGGGCGAGCCGGCCGTCGGGCATGAGGTGGGTGACCGGCACGCCCCGGGCGAGGACGGCGACGTCGGCGACCAGCCGCCGGTGGCAGCGCCACCACACGCCCTCGCTGCACATCACCGCGACCGTCGCGTGCGCCGCCTCGGCCAGCACGCCGTCGAGCGCGGCCGCGAACTCCGCCGTCCGGGTGTGCGCGGCGTAGGCGGCGAACTGGGCGACGGTCCACCAGCCGTCGGCCACCGGCTCGCCCGCGGGCAGCCGGCGGCGCCCGCCGAGCCGCTCCTCCCACCGGTAGCCGATGCGCGCGGCCGGCAGCCACTCCTCGAGCGCCTCCCGCCGGACGTCGGGGTTGCTGCGGCTGCCGGGGAAGCGGCGGACGTCGACGACCCGGTCCACCCCGGCAGCGGACAGCCGGGCGGCGAGGGCGGTCCGGTCGTCGGCGCCGTGGCCCACGGTGAGCAGCACGGGCACTCCCTACCCGCTGCGCGCGGGACCCCGGGGCCGCCCGCGCGCGGCGGAGGGCCCCGGGGCCGGGAGGGTCAGCGCCACCGCACCTCGACGTCGACCGTGTCGGTGCCGGGCCGGAAGGTGCCGACGACCTCGCCCTCGGCTCCCGCGTACCGGCCGGTCCCGCCGGTGACCGCCCAGGTGAAGCCGGCGGGGCCCGCGCTCGGGTCCTCGTCGAAGGCGCCCTGGGCGGTGACCTGGCCGCGGGGGAGGACCAGCGTGACGGTGCAGGCGGCCGACAGCCGCGTCTCCGAGAGGCTGGTGACGGTGCAGCTGCCGGCGCTCGTCCCGATCGTCCGGCCGTCCTGCTGGACGTCGTCCAGGAAGACCTGGGTGTCGCCTGCGCTCGGGCCGGGCGTACCCAGGTCCAGGTCGGTGTTGCGGTCGGGGACGGCGACGGTGGTCAGCCGCAGGGTCGTGTCGGCGGCCGCGGTCGGGACCACGGCCAGGGCGGTGCCGGCGCCCGCGAGCAGGACGGCGGAAGCGAGTGCGGTGCGGCGGGTGCGCGGGGTCAGGGACACGGGGAGCTCCTCGGGGACGGAGGGGTCAGCCGGCGAACGCCAGCCAGAGGGCGGAGGCGACGGTGAGGACGGCGAGGGTCAGGGCCACGGCGGCGGGAGCGGGCACCCGACCGAGGCGGCGGCGGGCGTCCAGGGCGAGGCCCGTGGCGGCGCCGGCGAGGACGGCGGGGACGCCGGTCCAGAAGACGAGCAGCGAGACGGCGCCCAGGCCGGCGAGGACCAGCGCCCGGACGGCGGTGCGCCGGGGCGCGGCGGCCCGGGCGCGGGCGGCCACGGCACCGGCGAGGACGGCTGTTCCCGCGACGAGGGCGACCAGCAGCGCGAGGGAACCCCAGCCCCCGTTGCCGGCGAAGGCCACGTCCCACTCGCCGGAGCCGGACTTCCAGGGCGTCTCGACGTACTGGCCGACCAGCGTGCAGGCCAGCGCGGTCCCGGCGCCGGCGAGGGTGGGGGCGTCGAGCACGACCGCCGGACGGGGGGCGGTGGTGGGGGTCGGGGACGTGGTGGTCATGGCGGGTCCTCCCGGGTCGGGCCGGCCCTCGCGGCCGGACGGGACGACCGTGGCCGCCCGGGACGACCCCGCGGATGAGCCTGGTGACCCGGTCGGCCCGGGAGGACCTCCCGGGTCCACCGGGACGCCGGAGCACCCGTCCGGGACGCCGCCGCCGACACACTGACGCCGTGCACAGGCGCTCCCTGACGACCGGTGCCGCCGTCGCGGTGACGCTGTCGTGCGCCGCCGCGACCGCCCTGGGGGCGTGGGTGGCGCCCCGGGTCCCGGATCTGGGGTTCTCGCCGGCCGCCGGCACCTACAGCGTGGTCTGCGCGGCCACCGGTGCGCTGCTGGTGCACCTCCGCCCGCGGAACGCGATCGGCTGGCTGCTCGTCCTCACCGGCCTGCTGCAGGCGCTCAGCCTGGGAGGGAACGCGTACGGCGCGTACGGGGCGGGCGTCGCGGAGCCGGACTGGCCGCTGGCCGACTGGGTGGCGGCGCTGACGGCGATGGTCTGGCTGGCGTCGTTCGTGGTGCCGGCCGCCGTCCTGGTGGCGCTCTACCCGACCGGCCGGCTACCGGCCCGCTGGTGGCGGTGGCCGGTGGCCGCCGTCTCGGGGGGGCTCGCCGTCGTCACCGTCGTGACGGGCCTGACGCAGAGCGCCTACGACGACGTGGCACCGGGACGGGCGCCGCTGGACCTGTCGGGCACCGGGTGGACGGCGGTCACGGCCGTCGCTGCCGTCGCGCTCGTGGGGGGTGCCGTCGTCATCTGGGTCGCCACGGTGCTCCGCCTGGTGCGCGCCCGGTCGCCGGAGCGCCAGCAGCTGGCCTGGCTGGTCTGCGTCGTGTTCCCGCTGTTGGTGGCGATGTTCGTGGCCGGTGAGTGGACCCCCGAGTGGCTGGTGGCGCCGCTGGTCCTCATGGTCCCCGGCGCCGTCCTGGTCGGTGTCGTCCGCTACCGGCTGCTCGGCATCGTCGTCAGCCGGACGCTGGTCTATGCGGCCCTGACGGCCGGTGTCGTCGCCCTGTACCTGGCCGTGGCGGGCGCCACCGCGGCCGCCCTCGGGCGGACCCTGTCCCCGGTCAGCGGCGCGGTGGTCGCCGCCCTGCTCGCGGTGGCCCTCAGCCCCGCCCGCACCCGGCTGCAGGCGGCGGCCGACCGGTTCGTCTACGGGCGGCGCGGTGACCCGGTGACGGCGGTGGCCGAGTTGGGGGACCGGGTGGCCTCGGCCGACGAGGCCGACCTGCTGCCGGCGGTCCTCGGGACGGTCGCCACGGCGCTGCGGGCCCCGGACGCCCGGGTGCTGCGGCCGGGGCGGCCGGTGCCCGACGACGGGGTGGTCGCCGTCCCCCTGCGGGTGGGCGGCCGGGACGTCGGCACCCTCTGCGTGACCGAGCGCGCTCCCGGGGAGCCGTTCACGGCAGGCGACCGGAGGCTGCTCGCGGCCCTGGCCCCCCAGGTGGCCGCCGTCGTCCGGGCGCTCGAGCTGACCGGGTCGCTGGAGCGCGAGCGCGACCGGGTGCTCACCGCGACGCACGCCGAGCGTGACCGCATCCGGCGGGACCTGCACGACGGGCTCGGGCCGTCGCTGGCCGGGGTCGGCCTCGGGGTCCAGGCGGTGCAGACCCGGCTCGGGGAGGGGGCCGACCCGGCCACCCGGGCGCTGCTGGCGCGGATGCGGGAGGAGGTCGACGGCGCGGTCGGCGAGGTGCGCCGGATCCTCGACGGGCTCCGGCCGGCCCCGCTCGACGACGTCGGCTTCGTGGCCGCGGTCCAGCGGCACGCCGAGGCGCTCGCCCCGTCGGTGCCGGTGCGGGTGGTCGCCGAGCCGCTCCCGCCCCTCCCGCCCGAGGTCGAGACGGCGGCCTACCGGATCGCGCAGGAGGCGCTGACCAACGTCGCCCGGCACTCCGGCGCCCGCTGCGCCGAGGTGGGACTGCGAGCCCGCAACGGCCGGCTCGAGGTGGCGGTGGTCGACGACGGCGCGGGCTTCCCGTCGGCGGACGGCCAGGCCCTGCCCGCGGGCGTCGGGCTGACCTCGATGCGGACGCGCGCCCGGGCGGTGGGCGGCGAGCTCACCGTGACCAGCGGTCCCGGCGGCACGCGGGTCGTCGCCGGCCTCCCCCTGGAGGTGGAGCGGTGACCGTCCGCGTGGTGCTGGCCGACGACCACCCGATGTACCGGTACGGCCTCCGCTCGGTGCTCGACGCCGCGCCGGAGGTCGAGGTGGTGGGCGAGGCCGTCGACGGCGCCGAGCTGCTCGCCCTCGTCGCCCGGACAGCGCCGGACGTCGTCCTCACCGACCTGGCGATGCCCCGGCTGCCGGGCATCGCCGCGATCGACGAGCTGACCCGCCGCCGGCCGGGCCTCGGGGTCCTCGTGCTGACCATGCACGAGGACGACGCCTCCCTCTTCGGCGCGCTGCGCGCCGGTGCCCGCGGCTACCTGCTCAAGGGCGCCGACGCCGGGGAGATCGTGCGGGCCGTGCTCGCCGTCGCCGACGGTGACGCCGTCTACGGGGGAGCGGTGGCCCGGCGGGTCGTGGACGCCCTGACCGGTCCGGTCGCCCGCGCACCGGCGTTCCCGGAGCTCACCGGCCGGGAGCGGGAGGTGCTCGAGCTGCTCGCCGCCGGGCTCCCCACCGGCCAGATCGCCCGCCGGCTCTCGCTGTCGGACAAGACGGTGCGCAACCACGTCTCCGCGGTCCTCACCAAGCTCCAGGTCCCCGACCGCGCGGCCGCCGTCGCCCGCGCGAGGGACGCCGGCCTGGGCTGAGACCGGTCCACCCGCTGCCGGGAGCCGCCGGATCCCCGGTCATGCTGGGCGGCCGGGCGACGACGCCCGCGGAGGGGAGCGGTGTGAGCAGGGGGACGACGGACCGGGTGTCGCTGTGGCGGCTGCCGGCGATGCGGGCGCTGGTGGGGGCGACGACGCTCGGCTTCGCCAGCTACTGCCTGACCCTGGCCTCGCTGCCGGCGTACGCGGTGGCGGGCGGGGCGTCGGCCGACACCGCCGGCGTGGTGACCGCGGTCTTCCTGGCGGTGACCATCGCGGTGCAGTCGGTCGTCCCGGCGCTGACCGCGCGGTTCGGCCTGGGCCCGGTCCTCGCCGCCGGCCTGCTGGCCCTGGGCGCGCCCTCGCCGCTGTACGCCCTCGGCGACGGCGTCCCGTGGCTGTCGGCGGTGTCCGCGGTGCGCGGCGCGGGCTTCGCGGTGCTCACCGTGCTCGGCGCGATGCTGGCCGCGCAGGTGGCGCCGCCCGAGCGCCGCGGCGAGTCGATCGGGCTCTACGGGCTGGCGATCGCGGTGCCCAACCTGGTGGCGGTGCCGGCCGGGGTGGCGCTGGTGCTCGACGGGCACCCCGGCTGGCTGGCGTGGCTGGCCGCCTCCCCGGTGCTCGCGCTGCCGCTGGTACCCGGGCTGGCCCGCTCGGTGCACTGGGAGGGCGGCGCCGGCACGTCCTCGCGCGCCGCGGCCCGCGCCGCGCTGGCGCCGTCGGCGGTGCTGCTGCTGGTCACCCTCGCCGGCGGCGGGGTGGTCACCTTCCTGCCCATCGAGCGCCCCGACGGCGTCCTCGCCACCGCCGCGCTGCTCGTCTTCGGCATCACCGGCGCGCTCACCCGCTGGCGCGCGGGGCTGCTGGCCGACCGGCTCGGCAGCCGCCGGCTGCTGCCCGCCGCCCTGGTCGCGGGCGCGGTCGGGCTGGCCGCCGTCGCGCTCGGCCTGGTCACGGGCGACGCCGTCGTGCTGGTCGGGGCGGCGGTCTTCGGGGCGGGCTACGGCGCGGTGCAGAACCTCACGCTGGTCACCGCCTTCGCCCGCGCCGGGGAGGGCGGCTCGACCGCGGCGAGCGCGCTGTGGAACGCCTCGTTCGACGCGGGGACGGCGATCGGCGCGCTGGTCCTCGGGCTGGTCGCGGCCGGTGTCGGGCTGCCCTGGACCTACGTGCTCGTCGCCGGCGTCCTGCTGGCCGGGCTGCCGCTGGCCCGGGCGGCGACCCGGGTGCCGCGCGCGCTTTGACCTCTCCGGACGCGCCCCCTACGGTGCGTGTCCTCCCGATCACACCCTGACAGAGAGGTCAGCGCGTGCTGCTCCCCATCCCCGGCTCCGGCCGGAGTCCACGGCGGGGCCCGACCCCGTTCCGCAGGAGGCCCCTCGGCTCGTGCGTCGCCGCGGTCCTCGCGGCCGGCGTCCTCGGCGCCGCACCGGCGCACGCCGCCCCGGACGTCGCCCCCGGGGCACCCGGCGGCGGGTCCAGCTGGACCAGCGGCGCCAAGGTCGGCGTCGGCACCGCGGTCACCGAGGAGTCAGAGGTCTGGTACACGCTGGTCGACGGCCTGATGAGCGAGGTCTACTACCCGCGCGTCGACGTCGCCAACGTCCAGGACCTGCAGCTCGTGGTCACCGACGGCAGCACGTTCACCGAGCTGGAGCGGGACGCCACCACGCACGAGGTCGTCCTGGCCGACCCGCGGGCGCTGAGCTACCAGCAGGTCAACACCGACCGGGACGGCCGCTACCGGATCACCAAGAGCTACGTCACCGACCCGGCCCGGTCGACCGTGCTCGTCGACGTCCGCGTCGACAGCCTCGACGGCGGCCGGTACACGGCCTACGTCCTCTACAACCCGTCGCTGGCCAACAGCGGCCTGCACGACAGCGGCTCGACGGTCGGCAGCGCGCTCGTCGCCGAGGACACCGGCGGGGACACCCCCGTCGCCTCGGCGCTGGTCGCCTCCCCGGCGTTCGCCCGCGTCTCCACCGGCTTCTCCGGGGTCAGCGACGGCTGGACCGACCTGCGCGACGACCACCGGCTGGACCGGACGTACGGCTCGTCGCCGGACGGGAACGTCGTCCAGGTCGGCCAGCTGGCGACCCAGGGCACCAGCCGCACGCTCCGGGCCACGATCGCCCTCGGCTTCGGCCCCTCCGGCACCGACGCCCTCACCACCGCCCAGGCGTCCCTGCGCCGGGCGTTCCCCGCGGTCCGCGACGCCTACGAGGAGGGCTGGGCCGGCTACCTCGCCTCGCTCGACGCCGCTCCCGCCAGCGTGGCCGGCGACCCGCAGCTGCGGACGCAGTACGACGTCGCGCTGATGACGCTCAAGGCGCACGAGGACAAGACCTACCCGGGCGCGAACATCGCCTCGCTCACCGTGCCGTGGGGCCAGGCGATCGACGCGGACGAGCCCGGCGTCGGCGGCTACCACCTGGTGTGGGCCCGCGACCTCTACCAGGTCGCGACGGCGCAGCTGGCCGCCGGCGACGAGGCCGCGGCCCACCGGTCGCTGGACTACCTGTTCGACGTCCAGCAGCGGCCCGACGGCTCGTTCCCGCAGAACACCCTGCTCGACGGGACGCCGTACTGGGGCAGCCTGCAGCTCGACGAGGTCGCGCTGCCGCTCGTCCTCGCCGGGCAGCTCGGCCGGTTCGACGCCGGCACGTGGGAGCACGTGGAGAGGTCGGCCGACTTCCTGGTGGCCCGCGGCCCGTCGACGCCGCAGGAGCGGTGGGAGGAGGAGGGCGGCTACTCGCCCTCGACCATCGCCGCCGAGATCGCCGGGCTGGTGACCGCGGCGGAGATCGCCCGGCGCAACGGCGACGAGGCGTCCGCGGCGCTCTACACCGGCGTGGCCGACGACTGGCAGCGCCGGCTCGAGGACTGGACGTTCACCACGACCGGCCCCCACGGCGACGGGCGCTACTTCGTCCGCATCGACGCCAACGGCAACCCCGACGGCGTCGACTGGGTGGAGATCAACAACGGCGGCGGGTGGCACCCCGAGCGGGAGGTGGTCGACGCGGGCTTCCTCGAGCTGGTGCGCCTCGGCGTCCGTCCGGCCGACGACCCGAGCGTGCTGGCCTCGCTGCCCGAGCTGGACGAGATCCGCGTGGACACCCCGCACGGGCCCATGTGGTACCGCTACGGCTTCGACGGCTACGGCGAGAAGGCCGACGGCAGCCCGTACGACGGCACCGGCGTCGGGCGGCTGTGGCCGCTGCTGAGCGGGGAGCGCGGCGAGTACGAGCTCGCGGCCGGACGGAGCGCCGATGCCTTCCTGCGCACCATGGCCGGCGCGGCCAACGAGGGCCTCATGATCCCCGAGCAGGTCTGGGACCGGCCCGACGCCGCCGGCTTCCGCTTCGGCGAGGGCACCGGGTCGGCGACGCCGCTGGCCTGGTCGATGGCGCAGTTCGTCCGGCTGGCGGTGTCCATCGACGCCGGCCGGCCGGTCGAGACGCCGGCCCTCGTCGCCGACCGGTACGCCGACGGCGCCCTGCCCGGGGGGCCCGCGCTCACCGTCACGGCCCCGGCCGACGGCGCCCGGACCGACGCCGGCCAGGTCGAGGTTACCGGCACGACCGACGGCGCGCAGGTCCACGTGGCCACCGGCGGGGGGACGGTGGCGGCGCAGGTCGTCGACGGCGCCTTCACCGCCACGGTGCCGGTGTCGACCGGCCGCAACACGGTCACCGTCGTCGCGGTCGGCGAGGACGGCGGCACGAGCGTCGTCCGGCGCACCGTCGTCTCCACCGCCGTCGGGACGCCGGTCGGCGTGGTCGACGACCCGGCCGGTGACGACCACGGCCCCGGCAGCTACGTCTACCCGACCAACGCCGCCTTCGTGCCCGGCGCCTTCGACGTCACCCGCTTCGGCGTGTACGACGACGGGTCGCAGGTGAACTTCGTCGTGACCCTGGACGGCGAGGTCACCAACCCGTGGGGCGGCAACCAGATCTCGGTGCAGCGGTTCGACGTGTACGTCCGCGCCGGGGACGGCGAGGGGACGGTGCCGGCGCTGCCCGGCACCAACGCCGCGCTCGCCGCGCCCTACGACCTCGTGGTCACCGCGGACGGGTTCACCGACCTCGGGGTGCGGGACGCGGCCGGGACCACCGTCAGCGCGGCGACGCTGACCGCCGTCCCGGAGAGCCGGCAGGTCGTGGTCTCGGTGCCGCGCTCGGCCCTGGGCGACCTCGACCTGGCGGGCGCCGAGTACGCGCTGGTCATGGCGAGCCACGCCGACGGCACCGGCGAGGGGGTCGGCAACGTCCGGCCGGTCTACGACCTGGGCTACTGGCAGTCCGCGCCCGAGCGCGGCATGTCGTGGATCCAGGAGTACCGCTTCGGCGGCGGCGCGGGGGAGTGGACCGACGCCACCGCGGCCCGCGACACCGACACGGGGGACCCGAACGCCCTCGACGTCCTGGTGCCGCCGGGCAGCACGCAGGCCGACGTCCTCGACTGGACGCGCGGGGCGCCGGTGACGCTCCCGTACGTGTCCCTGACGGGGGCCTGAGACCGCTGCGCTGGGGCCCGGGCGTGCCCGGGCCTCAGCGCAGGACGGAGGTCAGCAGCAGGCTCGTCTGGCTGTTGATCACCCCGGGCACCGACCGGATGCGGTTGAGCAGCCGGTCGAACTCCACGAGGTCGGTGGTGCGGTGCTCGGCGACGAGGTCCCAGGCGCCGTTGGTCGAGTGCATCGACTCGATCTCCGGGAAGCCGCGCAGGCGCCGGATGACGTCGTCGGTGGAGCGGCCCTCCACCTCGACCAGCGACACCGCCCGGACCCCGCCGGCGGCGGCCTCGTCCCGCACCCGCACCGTGAACCCGACGATGACGTCCTCGGCCACGAGCCGGTCCAGGTGGCTGGTCACCGTGGCCCGGGTGACCCCGAGCCGACGGGCCAGCTCGGCCACCGGCGCGCGGCCGTCCTCGCGCAGCGCCGAGAGCAGGCGGCGGTCGAGGTCACTGAGGTCGGCCATGCGCAGAACGTACAGCTGATCTTGCTGAAGTGGTCGGTGTCTGGGCACAACGCGCGCCGTTCGCTCATTGTGTGTGCAGATCGCCCAGCAATACCGTTCCGGCATGACCGCGTTCGTCGACGTGCGCAACATGGTCCGCTGGACGGCCGAGACCGGGCCGGAGCGGATCATCGCCGGGATGTCCCGCTCCATCGAGGACGACTTCCGCCGGTGGGAGTCCTTCGACAAGATCGCCCGCGTCGGCAGCCACACGCCCTGGGGCGTGATCGAGCTGATGCCGACCAGCGACGGCGAGACCTACGCCTTCAAGTACGTCAACGGGCACCCGAGCAACCCGGCGCGCGGCTTCCAGACGGTGAGCGCCTTCGGGGCGCTGGCCGACGTCTCCAACGGCTACCCGGTCTTCCTCGCCGAGATGACCCTGCTGACCGCGCTGCGGACGGCGGCGACGTCGGCGATGGTCGCCCGCCTCCTGGCCCGGCCGGACTCCCGGCGCCTGGCGCTCATCGGCGCCGGCAGCCAGTCGGAGTTCCAGGCGCTGGGCATGCGCGGGGCGCTCGGCATCAACGACGTCACGGTCTGGGACACCGACCCCGCCGCGATGGCCAAGCTGGTCCGCAACCTGGAGCCGCTGGGCTTCGACGTGACCGTGGCGTCCTCCGGCCGCGAGGCGGTGCGCGGCGCGGACGTCGTCACCACCTGCACGGCCGACAAGGCCCGGGCCACCGTGCTGCAGGCCGACTGGATCGAGCCGGGCATGCACCTCAACGCCATCGGCGGCGACTGCCCGGGCAAGACCGAGCTGGACCCCACGATCCTGCTGCGCGAGGACGTCGAGGTGTTCGTCGAGTTCCCGCCGCAGACCCGCATCGAGGGCGAGATCCAGGCGATGCCCGCCGACTTCCCGGTCACCGAGCTGTGGCAGGTGCTCACCGGCCGGGCGGCCGGGCGCACCTCGGCGGCCCAGGTGACGCTGTTCGACTCCGTCGGCTTCGCGATCGAGGACCTGTCGGCGCTGCGCTACGTGCGCGACGCCGTCGCCGGCACGCCGTGGGTCGACGACATCGACCTGGTCGCCGAGCCGGACGACCCCAAGGACCTGTTCGGGATGGTCGCGGCGTTCACGCCGATCCCCTCGTGACGCCCGGGGCCGCAGCCCAGGCCCCCTCGGCCGTCGTCCTCGTCCGCCCGCACGCCTTCTCGCCCAACCCGCTGACGCTCGGGGACAACGCCTTCCAGGTGCCCGTCGTCCGCGAGGACCCGGGCGTGCTCGCGCGGCGCGCCCACGACGAGGTCACCGCGCTGGCCGAGGCGCTCACCGCCGCGGGCGTGACGGTGCACCTGTTCGACGATCCCGATCCCGGCCGGCCCGACAGCGTCTTCCCGAACAACTGGCTGTCCACCCACGCCGACGGCCGGGTGGCGCTGTTCCCGATGTACGCGGCCAACCGGCGCGGGGAGCGGCGCGGCGACGTCGTCGAGTTCCTCAAGGCGGCCTACCGGGTGCACGAGGTGGTCGACCTCTCCGGCCTGGAGCACGACGGCCGCTACCTCGAGGGCACCGGCGCGATGGTGCTCGACCACGTGGCGCGCACGGCCTACGTCGCGCGGTCGCTGCGGGTCGACCCGTGGGCGCTGGACCGCTTCTGCCGCGGCTTCGGCTACGAGCCGGTGGTCTTCGACGCCGTCGACGCGGCCGGCCGGGCGGTCTACCACACCAACGTGATGATGAGCGTGGCCGGCGACTACGCGCTCGTCGGGCTGGAGCTGCTGCCGTCGGCGGCCGAGCGGGCGGAGCTCGTCGCCCGGCTGGAGGCGACCGGGCGCACCGTCGTCCCGCTCACCGGGCGGCAGGTCGGGGAGTTCGCCGGCAACGCCATCGAGGTGCAGGGCGCCGACGGCCCGGTGCTGGCGCTGTCCGCGCGGGCCGCGGCGAGCCTGGACGCCGGCCAGCGCCAGGCGATCGAGGCGTCGGCCCGGCTGCTGCCGGTCGCCGTCCCGACGGTCGAGCTGGCCGGTGGCTCGGTGCGCTGCACGATCGCCGGGGTGCACCTGGAGCCGCGCACCGCGGCGGTCCCGCTCCCGGTCTGACCCCCGGAGGTCAGGAGACGCGGTCGGCCGCGGCCCGCAGCGAGCGGATGAGCAGCAGCTCCTCGCCGGAGCGGCGCAGCCACTGCCGCAGCGCGGCGACGTCGGTGCGGGCGGCGTCCCGGACCGCCCCGAGCCGCAGCTGCCGGGTGTTGGCCTGCGCCCGCTGCGCCGGCGGCAGCGCACGCCCCTCGGCCCGGGCCTGCGCGGTGAGCGCCGCGCCGACGTAGACCAGGTCGCGCACCTCGTCGACCTCGGCCAGCAGGGTGTCGGCGCCGGCGTCGTCACCGGCCTCGAGGCGGGTCAGCAGCAGGTCGGCGCGCTCGCGCCCCAGGGCGGCGGGATCGGGGGAGGTCACCCCTCCACGGTGCCAGCCCGCCCCCTCCGTCCGGACGGAGGGGGCGGGCCGGAGCCCCGGCCCCTCTGCACGGTCCCGCGCCGAGCTCGCGAGGCGTGGGGGGCAGAGGGGTCCTTCGTCAGGCGTCGCGGCGGGTGAAGGCGACCGCGGCGACGGCGAGGACGACGGCGACCTCGGCGGCGAAGACGGCGAACCCGGCCCACGGCTCGAGCAGCAGCGGGTTGAACGACTCCGGCATCGCGATCCGCGAGCCCGCGTTGCCCGGCATGAGCTTGGTCAGCCACTCGCCCAGGGCGCCGGGCAGCAGCATCACCAGGTTGCCGACGAGGAAGACCAGCGCCAGCACCACCGACACCGCGGCGGCGGTGGAGCGCACCAGCAGCCCGACGGCCATCGCGAACACCCCGAGGCCGGCCATGTAGAGGCCGCTGCCGAGCAGCGAGCGCAGCACCCCGTCGTCGCCGAGGGACAGGCCGATGCCCTCCGCGGACAGGAACGCGTTGCCGCCGAGCCAGCCGAGCGTCGCGGTGACCACCCCGGCGACGAACAGGACGGCGCTGAGCACGACCGCCTTGGCCACGAGCACGGTGCCGCGGCGCGGGGTGGCGGCCAGCGTCGCGCGGATCATCCCGGTGCCGTACTCGGCGGTGACGACGAGCGCGCCGAGGACGACGGCGGTGACCTGCGCGAACAGCAGCCCCCAGGTGATGAACGCGCCGACCGGCTCGCCGGTCTCGCCGGCGGCGAGGTCGGGGGCGACCAGTGCGCACACGAGCGTGGTGAGCCCGGCGCCGAGGGCGACCATCGCGGCCACCGACCAGCCGGTGGAGCGCACCGACCACAGCTTGATCCACTCGGCGTGCAGGGCGCGGGGCAGCCCGGCGGTCGCGGCCGGGGCGGGGGAGGACGCGCGGGGCGCGGCCAGGGTGGAGGCGGTCACCGGGTCACCTCGGCGGGGCGGGCGGCGGCGTACTCGACGCTGCCGGCGGTCAGGGTCATGAAGGCGTCCTCGAGGGAGGACCGGACGAGGCCCAGCTCGTGCAGCACCAGGCCGGCGCCGGCGGCGAGCTCCCCGGTGGCGGCGGCGTCGACGCCCTGGACGCGCAGCTCGTCGCCGTCGCGGGTGACGTCGGCGCCCGCGCGCCGCAGCAGCTCGGCGAGGTCGGCGGGCCGGGGGGTGCGGACGCGCACGTAGGAGGCGGCGTGCTCGGCGATGAAGTCCGCCGTGGGGCAGTCGGCGAGCACCCGGCCGCGGCCGATGACGACGAGGTGGTCGGCGGTCAGCGCCATCTCGGCCATGAGGTGGCTGGACACCAGCACGGTGCGGCCCTCGGCGGCGAGGTCGCGGGCCAGGGTGCGCACCCAGCGGATGCCCTCGGGGTCCAGCCCGTTGACCGGCTCGTCGAGGACGACGACCGGGGGGTCGCCGAGCAGCGCGGCCGCGATGCCCAGCCGCTGGCCCATGCCGAGGGAGAACCGGCCGACCCGCTGCCCGGCCACCGCCTCCAGGCCGACCAGGCCGAGCACCTCGTCGACGCGGGCGGCGGGGATGCCGTTGGAGGCGGCCATCCAGCGCAGGTGCGCCCAGGCGGTGCGGCCGGGGTGCAGCGCGCGGGCCTCGAGCAGCGCGCCGACCGCGCGCAGCGGGGCGGGGTGGTCGAGGTACCGGATGCCGTCGACGGTGACCGAGCCCTCGGTGGGCCGGTCCAGGCCGATGACCATCCGCATCGTCGTCGACTTGCCGGCGCCGTTGGGGCCGAGGAAGCCGGTCACCCGGCCCGGGCGGACGGTGAAGGAGACGCGGTCGACGGCGACCCGGTCGCCGTAGCGCTTGGTGAGGCCGCCGGCGACGATCACGGGGTCACCGCCGGGGGAGGGGAGGGCTGCGAGGTCATGCCGGGAAGGCTCTCGGCAGCGGGGTGCCCGGCACATCGGGGAGGACCCCCGGCCCGACCCTGGACCGTCCCCCATCCGGTGCTGGGGGACGCCCCGGTCAGGCGCTGCGGGGCAGGTCCGCGGCGAGCAGCCGGCGCAGGGTCACCGCCGCCGTCCGGCCGGCCCGGTTGGCGCCGATCGTGCTCGCGCTGGGCCCGTAGCCGACCAGCTGCAGTCGCGGCTCGTCGACGGCGGAGGTGCCGTCGAGCCGGATGACGCCGTCGCGGGTGCGCAGCCGCAGCGGGGCCAGGTGGCCGACCGCGGCGCGGAAGCCCGTCGCCCACAGGATCACGTCGGCGGCGACCGTGCGGCCGTCGTCCCACGCGACGCCGTCGGGGGTGATCCGGTCGAACACCGGCAGGCGGGTGAGGACGCCGTCGTCCAGGGCGCGGCGCACCCACGGGGTGACCACCAGCCCGGTCGCGCCGACGACGCTGCCGGGCATCCGGCCGGCGCGCACCGCGGCCGCGACGCGGGCCACCGCCTCCCGGCCCTGCTCCTCGCCGAAGGGGCCCTCGCGCCGGACCGGCGGGCGGCGGGTCACCCAGGTGGTGCGGGCGACCGGCGCGATCTCGCCGAGCAGCTGCACCGCCGAGGCGCCGCCGCCGACGACCACGACCGACCGCCCGGCGAACTCCTCCGCGCCGCGGTAGCCGACCGTGTGCAGCTGCCGGCCGCGGAAGGTCTCCTGGCCCGGGTAGCGCGGCACGAACGGCCGCGTCCAGGTGCCGGTGGCGTTGACCACGCCGCGGGCCCGCCAGGTCCCCTCGGGCGCCTCGACCAGGAACCGGCCGTCGCCGGTGCGGCGCACCGCGGACACCCGCACCGGCCGCTGCACCGGCAGGGCGAAGCGCCGCTCGTACTCGGCGAAGTAGGCCGGCACCGCCTCGGCGGCGGGCCGGTCCTCCGACGCCGGTGCGAACGGCAGGCCCGGCAGCTCGTGCACCCGGTGGGTGGTCGCCAGGGTCAGCGAGGGCCAGCGGTGCTGCCAGGCCCCGCCGGGTGCGGCGTCGCCGTCGAGGACGACGAAGCCGCTGCCGGGCGGGAGGCCCTGGCGGGCCAGGTGGTACGCGGCGGACAGGCCGGCCTGGCCCGCGCCGATGACCACGACGTCGACGTCCCGCGGGCTGCTCACGCCCGCGGAACGCTCCCCGGGCCGCCGCTATGCCGGGGTGAGCCGGCCGAGGTCCGCGCCGGCCAGCGGCACCGGCGCCGGGTCGTATCCGAACCGCACGACGACCGCCCCGGGCCGGGCCTCGACCAGCCACGCGGTGCGCGGCTCACCGCGCTCGGGCGTGTAGGTCCAGCGCCCGGCGAGCAGCGCCAGGCCGCGCTCGCGCAGGAACGCGACGGCCTGCTCGCGGGTGGGGAAGTGCCGCAGCGGCATGCCGGGGACGGCGTGCGCGGTCCACCCGTCCCGGCCGTCGGCGGCGGTCAGGTGGCCGACGAGCTCGCCGTCCTCCGGACGGTGCACCGGATCGAGCGCGGGGGGAGTCGTCATGCCCTCCATGCTGGGCACGGGCTCAACCGGTTTCCGGGCGCCAGGCGTCGGCGTGGTCCTCGACGAACCGGCGCAGGGGAGTCGGCTCCCGGCCCAGCAGGCGGGCCAGGTCGTCGGTGGTGCGCGCGGCCAGCCCCAGCCGGGTGGTCGTGAACAGCAGGGTCATGACCAGCACCAGCCCGGGAGGCCTGCGCTCGGCCAGCTGCTCCCGTACGAAGGCGACCGCGCCCGGCCGCGGGTAGACGACCGGGCGGCCCAGCACCGCCGAGAGGGTCGCCGCGATCTCGGCGAAGGTCGGCGCCTCCCGGCCGGTCAGCTCGTAGGCCCTCCCCTCGTGGCCCGGCTCCGTCAGCGCCGTGGCGGCCACCTCGGCGAGGTCGCGGACGTCGACGTGGGCGGTCCGCCCGTTCCCGGCCGGCACCGAGATCCGCGACCGGTCCCGGATCTCCTCGCGGTGCACGGTGAGCAGGTTCTGGAGGAAGTTGGCCGGGCGCAGGTGGGTCCAGGCCAGGCCGGTGGCCTCCACCCGCCTCTCCAGCGCCCGGTGGGGGAGCAGCGGGTTGCGCCCGGCGGCCTGCACCGACAGCACGACGACCCGCCGCACCCCGGCGGCGGCGACCGCGTCGAGGAAGGGCTGCAGGCGTCCGGCCCGGGCGACGTCCGGCGGGCGGAGCAGGAACAGCGCCTCGACGCCGGAGAGGGCGGCCGGCCACGAGGTGGGGTCCTCCAGGTCGAGCCGGACGGCGGGCACGCCGGCCGGGAGCGCGGGAGCCGCCCGCTCCGGGTCGCGCGCGCCGGCCCGGACGTCGGCCCCGCGGCCGGCCAGCCGGCGGACGACCTCGCTGCCGACCGTGCCGGTGGCCCCGGCGACGAGCACGGTCACCGGTCGCCGGCCACGACGAACGGCGCCGCCGAGAGCCAGCTCCACCCCGCGGCGAGCTCCACCAGGGCGAGCGCGGCGTCCGCCTTGGCCAGCGGAGCCGCGCGCAGCCCCGGGGCCTCGGTCGTCAGCCGGTACCGGCCGGTGCCCGGCCGCTCGGCCAGGCGCGGCGGGCGCACCTGGGTCCAGTCCAGGTCCGAGCCGGCGAGCACCCGGTACTCGCCCTCCTTGTCCTCGACGACGTCCCGTGCCAGCCGGTGGGTCAGGCCCGAGACGAGGCGGGCGCCGCGTCCCTTGCGGTCGCCGGGCAGGTCCGCCCCCGCGCCGGAGATCCCGACGAACCGCCGCACCCCGGCCGCGCGCATGGCCGCGACCACCCCGGGCAGCGCCGCCCGGCCGACGTCCCCGCCCGAGGACCGGGTGACCCCGACGCACCACAGGACGGCGTCGGCCCCGCGCACCGCCCCGCCCACCAGGGCGGCGTCGCGGACGTCCCCGGGGCACTCGACGACCCCGGGCAGGCCCGTCGCCCGGCGGGCCACGGCGACCACCGTGTGCCCGCGCTCGGCCGCCAGCCGCACGGCGTGGCGGCCGACGCCGCCCGCCGCTCCGAACACCACGATGCGCACTCCGACCTCCCTGTCAGGTTCCCTGACAACAGGATGTCAGGTAACCTGACGTCCGTGCAACGGCGGGAGGAGCTGCCGCTGGCCTACCTGCTGCTGCAGGCGGGCCGGTCCTTCGACGCCGTCCTCCGGGACGAGCTCGCGGCCCGCGGGTGGCCGCGGCTGTCGGCGGCGCAGTCCCTCGTCTTCGCCTTCCTCGAGCCGGACGGGACCGCCCCGGCGGAGCTGGCGAGGCGGCTGGGCACCACCCGCCAGGCCCAGCAGGACCTCGTCGCCGGCCTGGTCCGCCTGGGCCTGGTCGAGACGGTCGCCGACCCCGCCCGGTCCCGCGGGCGCCTGGTCCGCCTGACCACCGCCGGCCGGCGACTCGCCCGCGACGCCGGCGCCGTCCTCGCCGGCCTGGAGGAGGACCTCGGCGAGCACGCCGCGGACCTGCGCCGGCTGCTCGAGGACGTCACCCGTGCCGCGGAGCGGAGGCGGTCCCGGGGCGCCGCCCGGGCGCCCGACTCGACGACCGCCTGAGCGGTCCGCGGCCCGTCCGGACGTCCGAGGCCGTTTCCGGCCGCCGGGTGCCGGGCACGGCTGCGGCAGCGCCGGTGTGCAGGGCCCGGCACGAGGAGAGGGGCGCTGCGTGCGCGCGATGGTCTACCGCGGGCCGTACAAGGTCCGCGTCGAGGACAAGGACGTCCCGTCGATCGAGCACCCGAACGACGCGATCGTCCGGGTCACCCTGGCCGCGATCTGCGGCTCCGACCTGCACCTCTACCACGGCCTGATGCCGGACACCCGGATCGGCCACACGTTCGGCCACGAGTTCATCGGCGTCGTCGAGCAGGTCGGCCCGTCGGTGCGGAACCTGCAGGTCGGCGACCGGGTGATGGTGCCGTTCAACGTCTTCTGCGGGTCGTGCTGGTTCTGCGCCCGCGGCCTGTACTCCAACTGCCACAACGTCAACCCGAACGCGACGGCGGTCGGCGGCATCTACGGCTACTCGCACACCACCGGCGGCTACGACGGCGGGCAGTCGCAGTACGTCCGCGTCCCGTTCGCCGACGTCGGTCCGGTGCGGATCCCCGAGTGGATGCACGACGAGGACGCCGTCGTCATGACCGACGCCGCGGCCACCGGCTACTTCGGCGCCCAGCTCGGCGAGATCGCCGAGGGGGACACCGTGGTCGTGCTCGGCGCGGGGCCGGTCGGGCTGGTCGCCGCCCAGTCGGCGTGGCTCATGGGCGCCGGCCGGGTGATCGTCGTCGACCACCTGCAGGAGCGGCTGGAGAAGGCGCGGACCATGGCCCACGCCGAGACGATCGACTACGACGAGCACGACGACGTCGTGGTCGAGATGAAGAAGCAGACCGACCACCTGGGCGCCGACGTCGTCATCGAGGCGGTCGGCGCGGAGGCCGACGGCAACTTCCTCCAGCACGTCACCGGGACGAAGCTGAAGCTGCAGGGCGGGTCGCCGGTCGCGCTCAACTGGGCGATCGACGGCGTGCGCAAGGGCGGCACGGTGTCCGTGGTCGGCGCCTACGGGCCGATCCCCAACGCGGTGAAGTTCGGCGACGCGCTGAACAAGGGGCTCACCCTGCGGATGAACCAGACGCCGGTGAAGCGGCAGTGGCCGCGGATGTTCGAGCACGTCCGCAACGGCCACCTGACCCCGCGCGAGGTGGTCACCCACCGCTTCCCGCTGGAGCACATCGCGGAGGCCTACCACGTGTTCTCCAGCAAGCTCGACGGCTGCATCAAGCCGCTGATCCTGCCCGACGCGGCCTGAGGGGCGACCATGACCGAGTCCGACATCCCGAGCGCGTACGTCCGCGACAAGCGCACCCCGACGCCGGGCCGCGAGGAGCTGCGGGCCCGCATCCCCGGGTGGGGCGCCGACCTCGACCCGGCCGACCGGCCCTCGTACCCGAAGCTGCAGTACCCGGCCGACACCGGCGCCCACTGGGACTTCCCCGAGCGCCAGCCCGGCAGCGAGGGCCGGGAGCGGTCGATCGAGCACGCCTTCGTGACGCCGGTGTTCGGCACCGCCCAGCCGCTGCGCGGCCTGTCCGGGACGATCCGCCGGTTCGCCTACGCCCGCTTCAGCGAGGGCCGGCTCGCGCACTGGCTGCTGCTGGTCGTCGGCGACCGCGTCGACGCCTGGGAGCACCACCTGCGGTCGTTCGCCTCCTCCCGGCCCGACGTGCCCGCCACCGGCCTGCGGACCGAGTTCACCCGCGGCGGCCTGCGCTCACGCCGCGGGCGCTCGGACGTCCGGCACCAGCTGCTCGACCCGGTGGTCGTCGCCGGGCCGTGGCTGGCGGGCGCCGGGGCCGCGGTGCTCGGCGTCCGCCGGGTGGTGCGCGCCGTCCGCGGCTGACCCGGCCCGCCCGGGGCCGCTACGGTCCCGGGCGTGACGCCGCTCGACGAGCTGCCCCGGATCGGCGCGCCGGCCACCCGCGCCCTGCAGCAGGCCGGGTACCCGGCCCTGTCCTCGCTCGACGGCGTCCCGCGGGCGGCGCTCGCCGCGCTGCACGGCGTCGGCCCGAGGGCGCTGCGCATCCTCGACGAGGCGCTGGCCGAGCACGGGCTGCGGCTGGGCTGAGCCGGAGGTCCGGACCTGCGTGTTCGTGCGGATCTGGGAGTACGACGTCGCCCCCGCGGTCGTGGGGCGGTTCGTCGCGGCCTACGGGGCGGACGGGGACTGGGCGCGGCTGTTCCGGCGGGCCGGCGGGCACGCCGGCACGGAGCTGTTCCGCGACGCGGGGGGCGGCGGCCGCTTCCTCACCGTCGACCGCTGGCGGGACCGGGGCGCCTGGACCGCCTTCCTCGAGCGGGAGGGGGAGGCGTACCGGGCCCTCGACGCGGAGCTCGCCCCGCTCACGACCCGCCAGCGCCCGCTGCTCGAGGGGACGGTCCCCGACGACGGCCCCTGAGACGGCGAGAGCGGCCCTCCCGCCGGGGGAGGAGCCGCTCTCGTGTGCTGTGCGCCATCAGGGACTCGAACCCCGAACCCGCTGATTAAGAGTCAGCTGCTCTGCCAATTGAGCTAATGGCGCGTGTCTCCCGGCTGCCCGGGTCACGAGGGAGAACGATACCAGCGGTCGACGGCGTCCCGCTCGGGGGTCCGCGGGTGGCGGACGCCACGGTTCCGTGATCCGCGTGGACACTGGGTGGGTACGGCTGTGCCGGGTGCGGGCGCGGCTCCGCGGGGACGAGGGGGCAACACGGTGCGACGGATGGCTGCGCTGGTCACGGCGGGGGCGCTGGTCCTGCTCAGCGGGTGCCAGAGCGGCGACGACGGCGGGACGTCGTCGGCGTCGTCGTCCGCGGCCCCGACCCCGGCCGACGCGGCGCCCGCGCAGCTGCAGCTCGCCCCGGCCGACGGCGCGGTCGACGTCGCCCCGGCCGACCCGGTGGAGATCTCCGTCACCGACGGCGAGCTCGCCGACGTCACCGTCACCGACCGGGCCGGCGCGGACGTCCCCGGCCAGGTGGCCGACGGCGACACCGAGGGCACCGACGTCTGGACGCCGGACGAGGACCTCGCCTACGGCAGCACCTACACGCTCACCGCCACCGCGACGAACGCCGACGGCGAGCAGGCCGAGGCGACCAGCACCTTCACCACCGTGGACCCGGAGACGGTGACCACCCCCTCGATCGGCCCGCTGGACGGCCAGACGGTCGGCGTCGGCATGCCGATCCGCGTGTACTTCGAGCAGCCGGTCGCCGACAAGGCCGCCGCCGAGAGCCACCTGCTGGTCACCAGCTCCACCCCCACCGACGGCGTCTGGAGCTGGATCAGCGACACCGAGGTGCACTTCCGCCCGTCGCAGTACTGGCCGGCGCAGACCGACGTGACCCTCGAGGCCGACCTCTACGGCGTCCCCCTCGGCGACGGCGTCTGGGGCGAGAAGGACCGCACGGTCTCCTTCCGCATCGGGGACCGGCACGTGTCCGTCGCGGACGTCGCGACGCACCGCATGCAGGTCTACGACGGCGACACGCTGGTGCAGGACTGGCCGATGAGCGCCGGCAGCCCGGACAACCCGAGCTACAACGGCCCGCACGTGGTCACCGAGCTCAACGCCGACCGGGTCATGGACTCGAGCACCTACGGCGTGCCCGTCGACAGCCCCGAGGGCTACCGCACGCCGGTGAAGTGGGCCGTGCGGCTGTCCGACAGCGGCGAGTTCGTGCACGGCGCCCCGTGGTCGGTGGCGCAGCAGGGCCGGGAGAACGTCTCCCACGGCTGCATCAACCTCTCCGACGAGAACGCCCGCTGGTTCTACGAGTTCTCCCAGCCGGGGGACGTCGTCGAGATCGTCAACTCCGACGCCGGACAGCTCACCTCGCCGATCGCGGACTGGACGATCCCGTGGGACCAGTGGCAGGCCGGTTCCGCGCTGAAGTGATCTCGGTTTCCCGGGGCGCTCACCAGGGCACTCTCGAGTCGATCTCGGGAGGGAGAGCGTCGTGGACACCTGGTTGATCGTGCTCATCGTCGTCGTGGCGGTCGTCGTGCTGGCCCTGATCGGGCTCGCGCTGGCCAAGCGCAGCCGGGTCGCCGGCGCACGCCGCCGCGAGCAGCAGCGCGCCCAGGCGCGCGAGCACCTCGAGGAGGCCCGGCTGCGCGGGGTGCAGGCGGAGAAGGAACAGGCCCTGGCCGAGGAGCAGGCCGCCCGCGCCCGCCGCGAGCGCGCCGAGGTCGAGGAGCGCACGCGCCTGGCCGAGCAGGAGGCCCGCCAGCGGGCCGAGGCGGCCCAGGAGCACGCCTCGGCGGCGGACAAGCTGCGGGCGGAGGCGGAGCGGCTGGCCCCCGGCCTCGCCGACCGGCACGCCGACGGGCACCCCGGCCGGACCGCCGAGGGCTCGGAGGGCTCCACGCGCCTCTGAGCGGGCCCACCGCTCAGTTCCGGCGCCGGCCGCGGTCTGCCGTGTCGGGAGGGACCCGCCGGGTCCCGCCGACGCCGCGGAGGCACCGTGACCGACCTGCTCGCCATCGGGACGCGCAAGGGACTGTGGCTGGCCCGCAGCGACGACGGCCGCCGCACCTGGACCGTGGACGGGCCGCACCTGCTGGCGCAGGAGGTGGCGGCGGTCGGCATCGACACCCGGGGCGGTGACTCCGACGGCGGGGCGCCGCGGGTGCTGGCCGGGGTCCGGTACGGCCACTGGGGCCCGACCGTCACCTGGTCCGACGACCTCGGCCGCACGTGGACCGAGACCGAGCAGGGCGCCATCCGCTTCCCGGCCGACACCGGGGCCGCGCTGGCCCGCGTCTGGCAGATCCGCCCGGACACCGCCGACCGCCCCGGCGTCGTGTGGGCCGGGTGCGAGCCGCACTCGCTGTGGCGCAGCGACGACGGCGGCCGCACCTTCGCGCTGGTCCGCGGCCTGTGGGACTACCCGCACCGGCCGACCTGGGAGCCGGGCGGCGGGGGCGGCGCGGTGCACACCGTCCTGCCGGACCCCACGACCGACCGGGTGCTGGTGGCGATGAGCGCCGGCGGTGTCTACGCCAGCGACGACGGCGGGGCGACGTGGGTGCCGCGCAACGCCGGCATCACCGCGCCGTTCCTGCCCGACCCGCCGCCGGAGTACGGGCAGTGCGTGCACAAGGTCGCCGCCGACGCGGGCGACCCCGACCGCTTCTACGCGCAGAACCACTTCGGCGTCTTCCGCACCGACGACGGCGGCGCGTCCTGGACCTCGATCGCCGAGGGCCTGCCCGTCGACTTCGGCTTCCCGGTGGCCGCCTCGCCGCGCACCCCGGGCACCGCCTGGGTGGTGCCGCTGGTCGCCGACGCCGAGCGGGTGCCGCCGGACGGGCGGCTGCGGGTGCACCGGACCCGCGACGCCGGCGCCACCTGGACCGAGCTGGGCGCGGGGCTGCCCGACGCGTCCTGGACCTCGGTGCTGCGCGACGCCGTCTGCGTCGACGAGGGCGACCCGACCGGCGTCTACGTGGGCACCCGGGACGGCTGCGTCTACGCCAGCGCCGACGAGGGCGACACCTTCACCACGGTGGCGGAGCACCTGCCCGACGTCCTGTGCGTCCGCGCGGCGGTGCTGCCGTGAGCGTCGAGGTGCTGCTGCCGGGCGCGCTGGCCGACCTGGCCGGCGGCTCCCGGCGGCTGCAGGTGGACCCGGGCGACGCGACGCTGGCCGGCCTGCTCGACGCGCTGGCGGCCACCCACCCGGTGCTGGAGCGGCGGATCCGCGACGAGGCGGGGGAGGTCCGCCGCTTCGTCAACGTCTACGTCGACGGCGACGACGTCCGCTTCTCCGCGGGCCTGGCGACGCCGGTGCCCGCCGGGTCGGTGGTGCAGGTGCTGCCCTCGGTCGCGGGCGGCTGAGGGTCGCTCAGAGGCGGGCCAGCTCCGCGCACTCCCGGCAGAGCTGGTGCTCCTCGTACTCCTCCGGCGGCCACTCCGTCTGCTCGTCCACCGCCACGTACGCGCCGCACAGCGACTTGCGGCTGCGGCCGGTGACCCGGCCGATCGTCGCGTGCGCCGGACCGATCTGCCGGGGCTGCAGGCCCTCGGGGCTGCCGACCGAGCCGACCATCACGACCGCGTGCGCGGTCCCGTAGGAGAAGGCAGTGGTCATACCGCCAGGGTCCGAGGCGGCGCGGCGGCGGGCCAGCACCGCCCGGTGCGTGTCCGGATCGGGGCGGCGCACCCGCCCCTGCCGTCACAGGCGGCACACCGGGGTCAGGCGCCGGGGGCCCCGTCCGGGGTCGCGCTGATCCGCGCGGCGGCCGCGTCGATCCACGGCTGCCCGGTGTCCAGGCCCTCCGCCGTCGCGACGGCCCGCACCGCCGCCGTCGTCACGTCCAGCGGCTGCCCGGGCACGCGGTCGGAGGCCAGCTCGTACACGAGCAGGGCCTTGAGCCGGCTCTCCAAGGGCATGCCGTCCAGCTGTTCCCGCCAGTCCCCCACGGGGGAGCGGTGCCCGGTCCGGGTCCGGTCCATGCGCGTTTCCGGAACCCCGGCGGCGTGGTTCCGGCGGGCGGCGGGAGGGCGGCCCGCGCTGCGGGGCACCATGGGCCGGTGACCGCCTCCCCGCGGGCGCTGGCGCCGCTGCGCTCGGCGGCCTACCGCCGGCTGGCGCTCTCCCTGGCCCTGTCGCTGGTGGCCAACGGCGCCTGGGCGGTGACCGCCGTCTGGCAGGTGGTGGCTCTCGGCGGCGGCCCGGCGGAGCTGTCGCTGGTGACCGGCGCCTCCGCGGTCGGGACGCTGGCGACGGCGCTGCCCGGCGGGGTGCTCGCCGACCGGGTGCCGCAGCGCCACCTGCTGGTCGCGGTCACCCTGCTGGCGGCGGTGCCGGTGGGCCTCGCCGGGGCGCTGTCGGTGGCCGGCGCGCTGCCGCTGCCGCTGCTCGCCGTCGCCGGGCTGCTCGGCGGGGCCGGGCTCGGGCTGCACTACCCGGCCTACTCGGCGCTGGTGCCCGCGCTGCTGCCCGAGGACCAGCTGCTGGCCGCCAACGGCCTCGAGGGCGCGATGCGGCCGCTGCTCTACCAGGTCACCGGCCCCGCGCTGGCCGGGCTGCTGGTGGCGGCGGCCTCCCCGGGCGCGGCGCTGCTGGTCACGGCGGCCACCTCGCTCGCGGCCACCGTCTGCGTCCTCGGGCTGCCGCTGCTGCCCGTGCACCGCGCCGCGGACGGGCCGGCGCACCCGGCGCGGGCGCTGCTGGCCGACCTGCACGAGGGGCTGGCCTTCCTCGTACGCACCCGCTGGCTGCTCGCCACGCTGCTGTTCGGGGCGCTGATGCTGCTGGTCACCACCGGGCCGCTGCAGGTCCTGACGCCGTTCGCCCTGCGCGAGCGCGCCGGCGGCGGCCCCGTCGAGCACGCGCTGGTGCTCGCCGGCTCCGGCGTCGGCGGCGCGCTGAGCTCGCTCGTCGTCGCCTCGCGGCCCCTGCCGCGCCGCTACCTCACGACGACGGTGCTGCTGTGGGCGGCCGGCTGCCTGCCGCTGGTCGCGTTCGGCACCACGACGTCGGTGCCCGTCATGGTCGCCGCCGCGGTCCTCGTCGGCGCCGGGGTGCACGGCGGGATGACGATCTGGGGCACCCTGCTGCAGCGCCGCGTCCCGTCGGCGCTGCTCGGCCGGGTGTCCAGCCTCGACTTCGTCGTCTCGGGCGCGCTGGTGCCCGTGTCGGTGGCCCTCGCCGGGCCGCTGGGCGAGGGCGCCGGCCTGCGGGCGGCGTTCCTCGTGGCCGGCCTGGCCCCGCCGGTGCTGGCCGCGGTCACCCTCCTGGCCGCCCGGCTGCCGGCCGACGAGCGCGCCCACCCGCTGGACCGGCCGCTGCCCGCCCCGGACGCCGGACGCTGAGGGAAGGGGTGTCGGCTACCGTCGGGCGAACGACCAGGTGTCCAGCCCCGGGCACCCGGTGACGCGGCCCCTCCGCCCCGCCCGCACGGAGACCACCCGTGGTTGACCACGCCCCCGCGGAGCGCCCGCCGGCCGGCGCCGACGGCCGGTCGCGTCCCTCACCCGGCTCCACCTCGGCGGCCGTCGCCGCCGCTCTGCAGCGGGCCGCCGACCAGGTCGCCCGCATGGAGAAGAACCTGCTCGTCGCCGACGAGCAGATGACGCACCTGCGCGTCGCCCTCGAGTCGAACCGGCGGATCGGCATGGCGATCGGCATCCTCATGGCGCTGCGCAAGGTCGACGAGGAGGCCGCGTTCGGCCTGCTCAGGACCGCCAGCAGCCACCGCAACGTCAAGCTGCGCCAGGTGGCCGAGGAGGTCATCCGCACCGGGACGCTGGACTGACCGCTCCCCGCTCAGCCGTCCTGCGCGCGGTCGACCGCGGCCTGCTCCCGGTCGATCCGGGCGGCGGCCCGGTCGCGGGCCGCCTGCTCCCGGTCGGCCGCGGCCGCCTCGCGGTCACGGGCCGCGGCCCTGCGGTCGGCCTCCTGGGCGTCGCGGTCGGCGCGGGCGGCCTCCCGGTCGGCCGCCCTGTCCCGGCCGACGGTCGCGTGCCGGTGCCCGGCGGCCGTCATGCGCTCCAGGGCGCGCTCGTCGCGGTCCTCGGCGTCCCGGTCGCGGTCGCGGGCGTCGGCGTCCCGCTCGGCAGCGGCGTCGTCGCGGTCCCAGCCGGCGGTGACGGGGTCGCCGGTGCCGGTGTGCCGTCGTCCGGCATCGGGGGCAGAGGTGCCAGGCACGGGGGACCTCCTCGCCTCGGCGGTTCCTGGGGCCATCCTCGCCCGGCGGCCGTCCCTCCGCACCCTCCCGGGGAACGGCAGAGGCCCTATTCGAGCTTCGTCGGCGACACCGGGATGGTGCATCCCGAGACGCCGCGGACGGCGAGCAGCGGCTGCGGCGTGCGAGGCCTGGCCGCCCTGATGCTGCTGGCGTGGTGGCCCGCAGCCTGGCGCCGCGTCATCGACCGCGGTCCGTACGTCGGTCCTCGCATCCGTGCCGATGACGTCGTGGAGGCCGGGTCACTTGGCGCCGCCGGAAGTTCTCACGGCGTCAGCGTCTCGTCCGTGGTCGGCGTCGTCGTGGAGGAGATGGGAACTCAGGTGCAGCCGGCTCAGCGCGCTGCGCAGCTGTGGTGACGCGCCGTGCGCGGTGATCCGTCGGCCCTGCCGCATCGCTCGGCGGTGGGCGTCCCCGATGGCCCGCAGCGCGGCGTGATCGGCGACCTCCAACTCGCTCACGTCGATGACCAGGGTCGGCTGCTCGGTGCCCAGCAGGACCGACACGGCTTCGCGCAGCAGTCGTGCGCTGCGGCCGTCCAGCCGACCGATCGCGGTCACGCGACCGGTCGGCAGGTCCAGGTGCACGTCGAGCGTCGACGAGCCGGCGGGACGCCTCGGCTCCTGCCGCTCGCGTGGTCGGGGGACCGCTGCCGGCCCCCTCGGCAACGCCGGGCCCGGATCCGGCGCGGGGTCGCGGAGGTGGCGTCGCCTCCCGGTCCGCCGGTGGCGTCGCTGACGTCACGCTGGCCTCCTCGCCCTCCCGGTCGGACGGCCGCGCCGGCCGAGGACGTCCGGCCACATGCTCGGGCTCCCGTGGCGGGGTGCGCCTCACCCGACGCGGAGGATCGCGCTGCGCTCACCGGCGGAATCCCGCGCGATCGAACACAGGGTCGGGGGCGCTTCGGCCTGGTACACCTGCGGGACGCCGGCCGTTCACGTGTGGATCGAGAAGAAGGTTCACGTGGAGATCGCGAAGAAGTACGCCGCGCAGAAGTCGTTCGAGCTGCCGTCGTCGACCGAACTGGTGGCCAGATCCGCGGAGGGCCGCAGCACGGCGGTCGACCCGGCGACCCCGGTCGCCGAGGGAGAGCCGGAGGCCCAGCGGCTGGAGGCGGTCTACTTCGACACCGCGGACCTCCGTCTGGCGACGGCGGGGTTGACCCTGCGCCGGCGCACGGGCGGCGAGGACGCCGGATGGCACCTCGAGGTCCCCGCGGGGACCGGGGCGTGCTCGGAGGTGCGCCTGCCGCTGGGCCGCGCCACCCGGACCGTCCCCGAGGCGCTGCAGAACATGGTCTGGGCCCACAGCCGAGGCGCCCCGCTGCGGCCGGTCGCCGAGATCACCACCGACCGGACGGTGCGCCGGCTGGTCGATGCGACCGGGCAGGCGCTGGCGGAGATCGCCGACGACCGCGTCAGCGCGCGCAGGCTGTGGCCGACCGATGGCAGCGGAGACGCGGCCGGCGCCGCCACGTCCTGGCGGGAGATCGACGTGGGACTCGTCGGCGGCGCGACCGACCTCCTCGACGCCGTCGACACCCACCTGCGGGCTCGGGGACTGCGCGAGGCCCCGAGCTCCTCGGAGCTCGTGCAGGTAATGAACGGGCACCAGCGCGTCGCGCCGGCGGAGCGGAAGGCGGCGAAGCTCACGACCGAGTCGGCCGCCGGGGAGGTGGTCCTCGCCTACGTCCGCGAGCAGGTGGAGCAGATCCGGTCGCAGGACCTGCCGGTGCGCCTGGACGCCCCCGACGCCGTCCACAAGATGCGGGTGGCCACCCGGCGGTTGCGCAGCGCCCTGGCCACGTTCAAGCCGCTGTTCGCCGGCGACGTGGTCCGCCCGCTGCGCGGGGAGCTCAAGTGGCTGGCCGCGGAGCTGGGCGCAGCCCGGGACGCCGAGGTGATGCGCGACCGCGTGCGCTCGGCGGTCGAGGCGGAGAACCCGCTCGGCGAGCCGGGTCCGGTCGCCGAGGTGACTGCAGCGGAGCTGGGCGCCGCCTACCGCAGCGCCCACGACCGGGTGCTCGCCGAGCTGGACGGCGAGCGCTACCACCGCCTGCTGACCGACCTCGACGACCTGGTCGCCTGCCCGCCGTTCACCGCGCGCGCCGGAGCCCGCGCCGGGAAGGCGCTGCCGCGACTGGTGGCCCGCAGCTACACCGGGGTCCGCCGCCTCGTCGAGGACGCATCCGCCCGGCCCGCCGGCCCCGAGCGGGAGGAGCTGCTGCACGACGCCCGCAAGGCCGCGAAGGCCGCCCGCTACGCCGGTGAGTCGGTCAGCCGGGTCTTCGGTGCCGACGCCACCGCGTTCGCGCGGGCGATGGAGGCGGTGCAGGAGGCGCTGGGGGAGCACCAGGACTCCGTCCTCACCCGGGAACGGCTGCGCGACCTGGCCGAGCACACCTCCAGCACCAGCACCGCCTTCCTCTACGGGCGCCTGCACGCACTCGAGGAGGCGCGATCAGCGCAGTCCCGGCAGCACTTCGACGACGCCTGGAAGGCGGCGGGCCGCAAGTCCCTGCACCGCTGGCTGCGATGACTGCTCGTCGCTCCGGTCGGCTGCTACCCGGCGGTCAGGCGCGGCAGGCCGGACCTCGCCCACGACGGGCGGATCCGGGCCGATGCAGCGGTCGTGCCAGAGGCGACTGCTCCGACCGGTCGCCCGCCCGCTACAGCAGGCCCAACTCGCGGGCGCGGCCGACGATGCCGTCCCGATCCTGGGCGGTGAGCTTGCGCTGCAGCGTCCGCACGTGGCCTCGCACGGTGTTCGTCGACAGGGCCAGCGCGGCGGCCATCCGTGCGGTGGAGTGCCCCCCGGCGAGCTGGTGGAGGACGTCGCGTTCGCGCCGGCTCAGATTCGGGGCGGCGTCGCGGTTTCCTCGGCGGTGCAACGGGGAGGGATCCGTCGACCCGGGCGGGCTGCGGCGCGGTGGGGACGGCCGGGGTCACGCCGTCGTTCAGCGGTCCGGCGGCGGCGTACCAGGCGGTGCTCGTCCGGCGCAGGGCGGTGAACTCCTGCGGGGACTCGTGGGCCAGCTGAGCGGAGAGCATTGGCGTCGTGACCGGTCGCCGCGCCTGCGCGTCGCTCCGCGGTCAGGTGGCGGGGGCGGCGTGGCGCGCGTCGTCGGGGTGGGCGCGCCGGCCGAGGGCGAGGACGGCGAGGGCGAGCAGCGAGGCCACGGGCACCCATCGCAGCGCGGCGGTCAGGCCGAGTCGGTCGGCGAGGGCACCGGTGACCAGCGGGCCGGCGGCCAGGCCGATCAGGTTGTTCGCCATCGCGAGCACGCCCAGGGCGCTGGCCCGGACCGCCGCGGGGGTCAGCTCGGCCACCAGGGCACCGGCCGGGCCGGAGGTGCCGGCCGAGAAGAAGGCCCCGGCGCCGATCAGGGCCAGCTGCGCCGGCCCGGCGGGCAGGGAGAAGCCGATGCCGAGCAGGACGAGTGACGCCGCGGCGTAGCCGATCGCGGTCGTCCAGCGGCGCGCTGACCGGGTGCGGGCGAGGCGGTCGGTGAGCAGCCCGCAGCCGATCATGCCGACGCCCATGAGCAGCAGTAGGGCCGCGGCCAGCGTGGCGGCGCTGCCGGCCGGCAGCGCGTAGGCCCGGTTGAGGTAGCTGGGCAGCCACGCGATCAGGGAGCCGGCGACGAACAACTGCAGCCCGTTGCCGAGGTAGCACAGCGCCGCCGGCGGGGACAGCACCGCCGACAGCGGTGCTCGTGACCGCGCGCCCGGCGGGCCGTCGGTCCCGTCGGGCTGCGCGTGGCGGGCGAGCCGGTCGTCGGTGACCCACCGCCGGAACGCGACCAGCAGCACCAGGCCGAGCCCGGCCATCGCCGCGACGGCCGGGCGCCAGCCGAACCGGGAGGCCAGCGCCCCGCCGAGGAAGACCCCCAGCACGGCGCCGAACGCGCCGCCGGCGGTGAACGCCCCGGACAGCGCGGCGCGCCGGTGCGCCGGGAAGACCGCGAGCACGATGGCCAGGCCGACGCTGCCGTAGGCGGCCTCACCGACGCCGACGAGCGCCCGGGTGGCAAGCAGCTGCCAGTAGCCGGCGGCCAGCGCGGACCCGAGGGTGGCCAGGCTCCACAGCCCGGCCATCAGCAGGACGGCGCGGCGGCGGCCGTACCGATCGGCCAGAAGCGACAGCGGCACGGTCAGCACCGCGACGGTGAGCGCGACGACGCTGCTCAGCGCCCCGAGCTCGGTGTCGCTCAGCGCCCATTCGGCCTTGAGCGCCGGGAACACCGCCACGAGGACCTGCCGGCACATGAAGTCCGACAGCAGCAGCGCGAACGCCAGCGCGAAGACGACACCGGGGAACCCCGACCGGGCCGCCCCGGGCACCGGCGGGTCGGCGACGCCGTCAGCCACGGTCGCCGACCCCGTCCTCCAGCGGCGGGCGCCGGGCCCGCCGGCACTGCGCGCGCCGGCGCCACTCGGTTGCGGTGGCGCCGAACTGCCCGCGGAACCAGACGGAGAACGCGCTAGGAGTGGCGAATCCCAGCAGGTGCGCGATCCGGGTCAGCGAGTAGGCGTCGTTGGCCAGGTACCGCTCGGCCCACTGGATGCGGGTGGCGTGCACGATCGTCGAGAAGGTCTCGCCTTCCTCGGCCAGGTGCCGCCGCAGCGTGCGCGGCGGGATGTTGAGCGAGCGGCTGACGTGCACCAGCGAGCAGCGGCCGGTCGGCAACAGCACCTCGACCATCGAACGGACCTGCTCGGTGGGACTGGTCGGCCGCGGGGCGGGCACGGTCTCCAGCAGCCGGCGGGCGTACGCCCGCATCCCCGGATCGGCGGTCACCGTCGGCAGCTCCAGGTCACGCGCCGGGAAGACCACCCCGGTGAACGGCTCGTCGAACCGCAACCCCGGGCCGAACACCTGGTGGAACAGCGTGGGATCGGCCGGTGGGCCGTGGGCGAAGACCACCGACAGCGGCTGCCAGTCCGCCCGCACCAGGCTGCGGACGACACCGACCAGGACCGCCGTGGTGCCGTCGAGGAACTGGCGGACGGGGACCGGCGCGCCGAAGTTCAACCACACCTGCACCGTCGCCGGCCCGTCTGCCTCGAGCAGCCGCAGGTCCAGCACGCCGTTGTAGGCGTGCTCGTAGCGGATGAGCAGGTCCAGCGCACTGCGCAGGTCCGGCTCCTCGCGCAGCACCACGCTGAGCGGGCCCAGGGCCGACAGCCGCCGGTAGCCCGCCATCCGCACGCCGAGGTCCTCGCAGCCGGATGCTGCCGCCGAGCGCTCCAGCAGCCGGGCCACCGGCGCCGCAGGGATCCACCGGTCCTGTTCGGCCAGCGCGCTGAGGTCCAGCCCCTCTGCCGCCATCAAACGCGCCGGGTCGAGGCCGACGGAGCGGGCTACCTCCGGGTAGCCGGTCAGCGCCGCGTAGCGGACGAGGCGCTCCATGCCGGCTCCCTCCGCTGGTGGCCCGCATCCGCAAGTAAAGCGGCCTCATCGGGAAAGCGGGCCGACCTGCGACTTCCTACCGTGGCGACACCCGGAGCTGCGCCGCCTGAGCAGGTCGCCGGTCCCCGGGGTGCTGCAGAGGATCCGTCGCACCGGACCGGGAGCGGCCGGCCCCGGCGCGACCGCAGGGAACGGAGCGCGGCCATGCCCGACCCGCCCACGGCCGAGCCCGGCGACGGCCACCACGACGGGAGGCCGGTCCTGTCCGCCCGAGAGCTCGACGCGCTGCGCCTGCTCGCCGCGGGGCGATCGACGGCGCAGATCGCCGCGGCCCTGTCGCTCTCCCCGAACACCGTCCGTGCCCGCATTCACCACCTCCGCGCCAAGCTGGACGTCACCGACCGGCAGCAGGTGGTGCCGCGAGCACGAGACCTCGGCCTGCTCTGATCGAGCCGACCCGAGGACCGCGGCCCGGACCACCGGCCGAGGATGCCCCGTCTCAGGACCAACGGCCCCGGGCCACAACGGATTGGTTGTGCCCAAGATGACTGCACACCGCCTGGCAGGCGAGCCCACCGAGAAGCGGCCCGTCGCATCGTCCGTCCGGCACGACCGGCGATGGAGAGGGCAGATCGTGGAGACGCGTGAGGGGGTCGGCCAGGCAGGGCTCCGACCCGAGCAGAGTGCGCCCGAGTGGGCGGGCCCTGTGCTGCTGGCGGACAAGTTGAGCCCACCTGTGCTGGGCTTCCCGCCGCTGCGCCGGCCGCGGCTGCTGACGCAGCTGACCCGGGCGGTGGCCACCACGCCGGTGACGCTGCTGTCCGGCCCCGCCGGTTCGGGCAAGACGGTGCTCGCAGCCACGTGGATGCGAGCGCAGCAGAGCCGTCGTGTGGCCTGGCTGTCCCTGGACGCCGGCGACGACGACCCGGCCGTCTTCCGGTCCTACCTGCTCGCGGCGCTCCGGCAGAGCGGGACCGACCTGCCGGACCTGCCTGCGCGGGGGCCGGCCGAATCCGCGCCGGGGGCGTGGGCCGCGGGGCTGGCCGCGGCGCTGGCCGCGACGCCGGAGCCGGTGGTGCTCATCCTGGACAATGCCGACAGCCTCACCGCCCGGGAGGTGATCGGCGCGCTGGACCTGCTGGTGCGGCACGTCGGGGCGCGGCTGCGGTTGGTGCTGTGCGCCCGCGCCGACCCGTTGCTGCCGCTGCACCGGTACCGGCTCGACGATCGGCTCACCGAGATCCGCACCGACAAGCTCGCCTTCACCGCAGAGGAGACCGGTGAACTGCTGGCCGCGCTCGGCACACCCGTGCCCGCTGAGGTCGCCGCGGCCCTGCACCAGCAGACCGAAGGCTGGACGGCCGCGCTGCGGCTGGCCGCCGTCCCGCTCATCCAGGGCATCGACCCCGCCCGGCTGCTGACGACGCTCGCCGCGGACGACGGCAGCGTCGCCCAGTACCTGGTCGCCGAGGTGCTCGACCGGCAGCCGGCGCCGGTGCGCCGGTTCCTGCTGCGGATCAGCGTCACCGAGGAGCTGTGGCCGGAACTGGTCGACCGGCTCGCCGGCCGGTCCGGTGGCGGCCGCGTGCTGGCCTCGCTGGCCGCGGCGAACGCCTTCGTCGAGCGTGCTCCCGGCGCCCCCGGCGGCTTCCGCATCCACGCCCTGTTCCGTGAACTGCTGAAGGCGCAACTGGCCTACGAGGATCCCCGCGCGTTCACCGCCGCGCATCGCGCCTGCGCGGCCTGGTACGCCGCCGCCGGGCGCCTGCCGGTCGCGGTTGAGCACGCCCGCGCCGCCGGCGACGAGAAGGTGGCCGCCCGGCTGCTCAGCGACGACCTCGCGGTCGGCCCCCTGCTGGCCCGCGGATCCGCCCCCGCAGCTCCACCGCCGAGCACGGGCGGACCGGACGCTGCGGTGCTGAGGGCCGCGGCCGCGCTCGCCGCGGACCACCCGGCGGCGCTTGCCGATCTCATCGTCGCCGCGGCGGTCGCCGGCGATTCCGATGCCCGCCCCGCCCTGCGCATCGGCGCGGCCGTCGTCTGCGCCACCGCCGCGGCCGCCGGCCCGGTCGCCGATCGCGTGCGTGCGGCCGCCGCGACCGCTGAGCCACTCATCGCGGCGCTGCCCGACGGACAGGCGCAGCGGCGAGCAGAGCTGACCGCCGTGCTCGCCTGCAGCCAGGCCACCGCGCTGCTGTCCAGCGAGCTTCCCGAACGGGTGCTGCGTGAAGCCTCCGCGCGCGCTCTGGCCGCCGGCCGCGCCGGCGACGCACCCCGGCTGGTCGCTCGCTGCCTGGCCGACCTGGCACTGCTCGAGGCGTTGGTCGGACGGCTGCGGCGCGCGACCAAGCTGGCCGCCGACTACGAGGCCCTCGCCGACGAAGGCCGCCTGCCGGAGCCGGATCGGGCCCCCGCCGCGGCCATCACCGCCGCCTGGGCCGCCGTGGACCGCCACGAACTCGCCGCCGCCCGCCGCTGGCTGGCCCGCGCCGCGCAACGGCGCCCGGACCCGCACATCAGCGGCCCATTGCTCGCCGTGCTGAACAGCCGGCTGCGTCGGGCCCGCGGCGAGCTCGACTCCGCCGAGCAGGCCCTCCAGCCGACCCTGGACATCGTGGGGATCCCGGGCTGGGTGCGCGAGCACGTCCTCACCGAGGCCATCCGCATCCGCCTCGCCCGCCACGACGGTCCGGGCGCGCGGGGGCTGCTCGACCGCCTGCCGCCCGGCTCGCCCCGGCGCCGCGTGCTGCGCACCACCGCCGCGGCCCTCGGGCTGCCCGCCGCCGGCGAGGTCCTTCCGGCTTCCGGCGCGACCGATGCCGGCGGCCCGCTACCGCTCGGGCTCGCCGTCGAGGACGCCGTCGCCCGCGCCTGCCGGCTCACCGACGCCGGCGAGACCGCCACCGCCGTCGCCACGCTGCAGCAGGCCCTGGAGCTGGCCGCCCCCGAACGACTGCGGCGGCCGTTCCTCGACGCGCCGGCGCAGCTGCGGCCGATGCTGCGCACCCATCCCGCACTCGCCGCCGCCGGCGCCTGGCTCAACCCCACCGCACCGGCGATCCCCGCACCCCGCCACCCGGCCCAGGCGACCACCGGATCACGTGCCCCGGAGCCATCGGCGGTCATCGGCGAGCTCAGCCCGCGCGAGCTGGAGGTGCTGCAGCACCTCGCCGCGATGCTGTCCACCGCCGAGATCGCCGCCGCGCTGTTCGTCTCGATCAACACCGTGCGCACGCACATCCGCAGCGTCCTGCGCAAGCTCGGCGTCACCCGCCGCAACGAGGCCGTCCGCCGGGCCCGTGAACTACACCTGCTCGAGCCCGTCGACGCAGCCCCCCGGGCGGCCCCGGCATCGACCGCCGTGCCGCAGGGGACGGCGATGTAGAAGACCGCCCACCGAGCCCCGCCGCGGAGTACCCGCAGCGCGCATCCTCGTGGTGAGCCAGCCGGCGGTTGGCTGCTCCGCAACGACCGCGTGATGCCGCCGGACCGTGCCCCACGGCGGCCCCGTTGCGCTCCCCACGACGGCCGCCTCGGCTCCGTGTCGGCGACGGCCGCCTTCGAGCCGCGCGAGGACGTGCATGCGGCGGCGCCCGAGGGGTGCCGGTTCGGATGCGAGGGGCCGCTTCACGTTCGTGCGGGTGATGCTGCGCCGTTGGCCGAGTTCTGGCTCGAGCGAACCGACAGGCGCGAGAGCGGGAGCCCAGCGGGTCCCGATTGCCGCCGCGCACGCGCCGGAACGGGAGAGGCCCTGGTCAGTCGCCTGACCAGGGCCTCCACCGCGTGGGGTGAGTGACGGGGCTCGAACCCGCGACACCCAGGATCACAACCTGGTGCTCTACCAGCTGAGCTACACCCACCGCGTGCCCCCGGTCGCGGACCCGCGCCGGAGGCAGGGACGAGGATACCGGAGCCGGTCAGCTCCCCGACGCAGCCGGGGGGGTGCCGTCCTCCGCGGCCGTGGCGGGCGGCGTGGCGTCGGCCGCGGAGAGCACGTCGGCGAAGCCGGCGACGACCTCCCCGGCGGCCCGCTGCGCCTGCGACGTCGACGGGCCGGGGACGTCGACGAACAGCGTCCGGCGGTAGTAGGCCAGCTCGCGGATCGACTCGACGATGTCGGCCAGGGCGCGGTGGGCGAGGCCCTTGGGCGGCTGGGCGAAGTAGACCCGCGGGAACCAGCGGCGGGCCAGCTCCTTGATCGAGCTGACGTCGACCATCCGGTAGTGCAGGTGGTCGTCGAGCTCGGGCATGTCGCGGGCGAGGAAGCCGCGGTCGGTGCCGATCGAGTTGCCGCACAGCGGGGCGGTGCGCCGCTCGGGCACCCACCGCTTCACGTAGGCGAGCAGTTGCTGCTCGGCCTCGGCCACGGTGAGGGTCGAGGCGCGGACCGCGTCGGTCAGGCCCGACTTGGCGTGCATCTCGGTGACGACGTCGGCCATGTCGTCCAGATCGACGTCGTCGGCGGAGATCACGAGGTCCAGGCCGGGGTCGAGGACCCGCAGCTCCGAGTCGGTCACGACGACGGCGACCTCGATGAGCTTGTCCCGGGTGAGGTCCAGCCCGGTCATCTCGCAGTCGATCCAGACCAGGTGCCCGCCGTTGTCCGCCACGTCGGCCGACCCTACGTCCCGTCCGTCCCGCACGCCTCGCGTGTCGGCCCACTACTCCATGCGCCACACCGGCGCCACTCGGGGGGTCGGCTTCGGCGACCGGCGCCGTTACGGTGGGTCCATCCCGTCAGCGAGACCAGGGAGTCCTCCCGTGCCCCATCCCGCCCCTGCCGCTCCCGCCCGAGCGGTCCCCCCGGCACCGGGCTCGCTGGCGGCCGGGCTGCGGCACCCCGTCGCGCTGCTGCGCTGGCTGTGGCTCGCGTACATGACGCCGGGCCGGCCCGGGCGCCCGACGGGGGAGACCGAGCTGCGCTGGATCTACACCGCCTGGCTCGGGGCCTTCCTGCTCAAGATGCTCGGCTCGTCCTGGGACGTCTCCTGGCACTTCAAGTGGCTGCGCGACGACCTCGCGCCCCCGCACCTGCTCAACTCGGCCGGCACCGCGGTGGTCGTCGCGCTGGTGGTCTTCCACAGCTACAGCGGCTTCGGCGTCGACCGCCGGGCACTGCGGCTCATGCAGTGGGGGATCGGCACCTTCCTCGTCGCCATCCCGGTCGACATCGTCAACCACCGGGTCAACGGCCTGGACATCACCAGCTGGAGCCCCAGCCACGCGCTGCTCTACATCGGGACGGCGATCATGCTGGCCGGCGCGATCCGCGGCTGGTGGCTGTACGCCGCGCCCGGCCGGGTCCGCACGCTCGTGTCGCTGGGCCTGTGGCTGTTCTTCGTCGAGAACGTCGTCTTCCCCAACCAGCACCAGGAGTACGGCGTCCTGTCGCTGCGCGCCTACGAGGCCGGGCGGACGACGGCCGAGCCGCAGCTGCTGGACTTCGCCGCCGCGCAGGGGCAGACGCCGACGATGTTCATGCTGCCGGTGCCCTCCTGGGTGCACCCGGCGTGGCTCCTCTGCGCCGGCCTGCTCGCGCTGGTCGTGGCGCGCAGGGTCGTCGGCCTGCGGTGGACCGCGACGGTCGTCGCCGGCACCTACCTCGCCTACCGCGCCGTGATGTGGGGCGGGCTGGTCGCGATGGGCTTCCCGCCGTCGGTGCTGCCGCTGGTCCTGCTGGCCGGCGCCGTCTGCGTCGACCTCGCCATCACGCGCGGGCTGCCCGGCTGGAGCGCCGCGCCGGCCACCGCCGTCGTCGTCTACGCCGCCGGCCGGCTGCAGGACGCCGCCGGGGCCCTGCCGCCGTGGAACTGGTCCTGGTGGTCGATCGCGCTCATCGTCGCGGCGTTCACCGCGCTGTGGTCGGCGGTCGACGTCGTCGCCCGCAGCGCCCGGTTCGCCGGCTGGCGCCGTCCCGTCGAGCCGGGCCTCCCGTCCGCCGCGGTCCCGGCCGGCGGCGCGCCGTCCCGCTGAGGCGCGGGACCGGCCCGTCACCTGACGTAACGTCGGACGGAGCCGCCCGACCGGACCCCGCTCCCGGGCCGCGCCCCGCGCCCTCGCGCGCGCCCGGCCTCCCCCCGACCCCCACCCGCCCCCGGAGGACGACGTGCTGGCCCTGACGCCCGTGCCGCCGCAGACGGCGGGGGAGCGTGCGCTCTTCGCCGAGCTGACCCGCTGGGACCGCGGCGGCGCCGTCCGGGGCGCCGTCGTGGCGTCGGTGCCGGTCGTCGACGGCCCCATGGAGCGGCGCCTGTCCGACGCCGTGGTCTTCGTCCCCGAGGGCCTGGCCGTCGTGCGGGTGGTCGAGGTGGTCCGGCAGGCCGGCGTCGTCACCGCGACCCCGGAGGGCTCCTGGACCATCGGCCCGGGCGCCGGTCCCGGCGAGGTGCTGCAGCTGGCCGGCGGCGGCTCGACGCCGCTGGACGGCCTCATGCGGGCCGGCATGGACGCCGCGGTCCGGCTGCGCCGGGCCGGGCTCGAGCCCGGCCGCATCGCCCGGCTCACCGTCCTGGCCGGCGACCTGACCGGCCTGGTCCCCGCCGACGGCGACCTCGGCGACGGCGACCAGGTCGCGCTGCTGGAACCCCGCTCCCTGCTGCTCGGCATCTCGCGGGCCGCCCGCTACGCCGGGGTGGACAACCCGCGGCTGTGGACCACCGCCGACGTCCGCGCCGCGCTGACCGCGCTCGGCCTGCAGGGCCGCGGGCCCACGGTCGAGGAGCTCAACGGCGAGGGCTTCCCCTACTCGCCCTACGTCCTGCGCCGGCGGGAGCTGCTCGCCCCCGCGGCGATGGCCGCCTCGGCCGCTCCTGCGGCGCCGCCCACCCCGGCGCCGGCCCCCGTGGCCGTCCCGCCGCCCGCCCCGGCCCCGGCCGGTCCGCTGGTCGACCCGGTCGCGGCCGCCGCCGTCGCCGCCGCGGCGATCCGGGCGGACGAGGAGGCCGCGGCGCGCGCGGTGGCCGCCGGGGTGGCCGCTCCGGTCGCGCCCGGCCCCGTCGCGCCGGCGCCCGTCGCGCCCGCCCCGGCGCACCCGGCCACCGCGCGGTTCGAATCGCCCGCCGTCCAGTCCGGGGGCGGCGTCCCGGACGCTCCGGTCGCCGATCCCGTTGCCGACGTCGCCGACGAGACCGGCGGCATCGGCGGCCTGTTCGGCCGCGCCGACACCGACGCCGGGTACGAGGCGCCTCCGGCCTCGCCGCCCGTCGCGCCGCCGGTCGCGGCCCCCGTCCCGGTCCCGTCGTCCCCGCCGATCCCGCTGGTGGGGCCGCGCCGCCGCTCGCCGGCCGCGCGGCGCCGGCTGGTGCTGCTGGCCGCCGCCGCGCTGGCCGTGGTGGTCGTCGCGGTGGTCGCGCTGGTGAGCCTCACCGGCGGCGGGGGCGACGCCTCCGCCGCCCCGCCCAGCACGAGCGCCCCGGCGCCCTCCCCGGAGCCGCAGGAGGCCGGCCCGCAGCCGGGCGAGCGCACCGTCCTCGACGGCCTGGAGTTCGTCCTGCAGCGGGTGCAGGTCGACGACACCTGCGTCGGCAACTCCTACGGCGACGTCGCCGACTCCTTCGAGCGGACCGATTGCACCGGCCTGGCGCGGGCGCTGTGGTCGACCGACGTCGACGGCCGGGCCGTGGTGGTCTCGGTCGCCACCGTGGACATGGGCGACACCGTCGCCGCCCGCGACCTGCGCGACCTGACCGACCGCAACGGCAGCGGCAACGTCAGCGACCTGCTGCGCGAGGGCGTGACCTACCCGGGGGCGCCCGCCGGGCTGTCCGGCGCCGAGTACGCCAGCGCCGTCCAGGGCCCGGTGGTCACCATCGTGGAGACCGCCTGGACCGGCCCCGGCGAGGGCGGCACCGCCGAGTTGGACCTGGTCGCCGGCACCGGCCTGAGCCTGCCGATGCCCGACCCGTCCGCGGACTGACGACCCCCGCGACGACGCCGCGTCAGGCGGTCGCGGCCGCCTCGGCCATCGCGGCGAGCAGCGCGGCCGTCCGCGCGCGCGGCAGCCGGCCGGCGCTGTGCGGCGTGGAGTTGACCAGCCCGAAGACGGCGTGCGCGCGGGCCCGGCTGGCGTCGGTGCCCTCCTCGGGCCGCAGCCGGGCCAGCACGTCCACCCACACCTCGACGTAGCGGCGCTGCAGCCGGCGCACCGCGGCCGCGTCGTCCGCCGGCAGCGAGCCGAGGTCGCGGTCCTGCACGGTGATCAGCGCGGGGTTGTCCAGCGCGAAGTCCACCTGGAAGGCGATCAGCGCCCGCAGCTGCGCGGCGGGGTCGGGACCGGCGGCGGCGACCTGCTCGCGCGCGCCGGCCAGCAGCCGCTGGCTGATGCCCTCGAGCATCTCGGCCAGCATCGCGTCCTTGCTGGCGAAGTGCCGGTAGATCGCCGGGCCGGTCACCCCGACCGCGGCGCCGACGTCGTCGACCCCGACCGCCCGCGCTCCGCGCTCGGCGAACAGCTGCGCGGCCGCCCGCAGGATCTGCTCCCGCCGGGAGGGCCGGGCGGCGTCGGCCGTCAGCGCCGAGTCGGGCTGGCTGGCGGTCACGCCGCGGATGCTAACCGCCGCCGTCTGGACCCCGATGTGAACCGTCGTTAACATCGCGGGGGAGCGGCCGGCCGACCGGTGCGGCCGCAGGCGGGCCCCGGGGAGGACCCCACCGGCGGCCCCGGCACCAGGGAGCACACCGTGCTGGACTACCGGCTCGACGACGAGACCGAGGCCCTGCGGCAGACCGTCCGCGAGTTCGCGCTCGAGGTGGTGGCCCCGCAGATCGGCGGCTTCTACGAGCGCGACGAGTTCCCCACCGCGATCGTGCGGCAGATGGGTGAGCTCGGGCTGTTCGGCCTGCCCTTCCCCGAGGAGTACGGCGGCTCGGGCGGGACCTACTTCGACCTGTGCGTGGCGATCGAGGAGCTGGCCCGGGTGGACAGCTCGGTGGCCATCACGCTGGAGGCCGGCGTCTCGCTCGGCGCGATGCCGCTGTACCGGTTCGGCAGCGAGGAGCAGAAGAAGCGCTGGCTGCCGCGGCTGTGCACGGGCGAGGCGCTGGCCGCGTTCGGCCTCACCGAGCCCGGCGGCGGCTCCGACGCCGGCGCCACCCGCACCACCGCGCGCCTGGAGGACGGCCACTGGGTGGTCAACGGCTCCAAGGCCTTCATCACCAACTCCGGCACCGACCTCACCGAGCTGGTCACCGTCACCGCCGTCACCGGCACCCGGCCCGACGGCGGCAAGGAGATCTCCGCGATCGCGATCCCGGCGGGGACCCCCGGGTTCACCGTGGGGCCGCGGTACTCGAAGGTCGGCTGGAACGCCTCGGACACCCGCGAGCTGTCCTTCAGCGACTGCCGCGTGCCCGAGGACTCGCTGGTGGGGGAGCGCGGCCGCGGCTACGCGCAGTTCCTCTCCATCCTCGACGAGGGCCGCGTGGCCATCTCCGCGCTGGCCACCGGCCTGGCGCAGGGCTGCGTGGACGAGTCGGTGCGCTACGCCGGCACCCGCGAGGCCTTCGGCCGGCCGATCGGCCGCAACCAGGCGGTCCAGTTCATGATCGCCGACATGGAGGTGCGCGCCTCCACCGCGCGGCTGGCCTACTACCGCGCCGCCGAGAAGATGCTGCGCGGCGAGCCGTTCCGCCGCGAGGCCTCGATCGCCAAGCTCTACAGCTCCGAGGTCGCGATGGACAACGCCCGCGCGGCCACCCAGGTGCACGGCGGCTACGGGTTCATGAACGAGACGCCGGTCGGGCGCTTCTACCGCGACGCGAAGATCCTCGAGATCGGCGAGGGCACCAGCGAGGTGCAGCGGATGCTCATCGCGAAGGACCTCGGCGTCGGCTGATCTCGCGGGCGGTCAGGCCGTCACCTCGACCAGGACCTTGCCGACGGCGCCGTCCTGCACCGCCCGGTGGGCCTGTGCGGTCTCGGCCAGCGGGAAGACGTGCAGCGGCAGCCCGGCGTCGTCGCCCACCCGCAGCGCGCCGTCGAGCAGCGCGGCGTTGACGTCCTCGACGCCGAGGACCTTGGCCCGCTCGGGCACGGTGTAGACGTACACGAACTGCCAGCGCGCGTTGGGGTTCATCTGCGCCCGCACCGGGATGGTGACCTCGGCGCCGCCGTCGTCGGCGTACATCGCGACCGCGCCGTGCATGCCGACGACCCGGGCGTCGACGGCGGCGTTGCGGGCCGCCGACACCTCCACGACCGTGTCGACGCCCTTCGGCGCGATCTTGCGGACCTCGGCGACGACGTCCTGCTGCCGGTAGTCGACGACGTGCGAGGCGCCGGCCGCCGCGGCCAGCTGCGCCTTGCGCGGGCTGCTCACCGTGGCGATGACCGTGGCGTCGGCCCAGCGCGCCAGCTGGATCGCCGCGTTGCCCACCGCGCCGGCGCCACCCTGCACCAGCACGGTGCGCCCGGTCAGCGAGCCGGGGCCCATCCGGTCGGGTACGGACTCGCCGAGGGTGAGGCAGCGGTGTGCGGTGAGGAACGGGATGCCCAGCGCCGCGCCGAGCTCGAAGGAGGGGCTCGGGCCCATGGGCACCGCCTGGCGGGCGGGCACGACGGTGTACTCCGCCGCCGTCCCCCAGGGGCGCTGCCAGGCCGCCTCCCACACCCAGACCCGCTCGCCGCGGATCGCGGGGTCCACGCCCCGGCCGACCGCCTCGACCGTGCCCGCGCCGTCCTGGCCGGGCACCTGGCCGTCGGGCCCGGGCTCCGCGTTGGTGCGGGACTTCCAGTCGGTCGGGTTGACGCCGGCCAGCGCGAGCCGGACGAGGACCTCGCCGGGGCCGGGGTCGGGGGTGGGCCGGTCGGTCAGCTGCAGGACCTCGGGGCCGCCGGGCCGGGTGTAGGTGATGGCACGCACCCCGCGGCTCTACCCCGCGCGGCGTCCCTGTTGCGCACGGCCCTGTTCCGATCGGGGCGCGGCGCGGTAGGGAGGGTGCGTGAGCGAGTCCGCGCCGGCCTGGAGCTGCGTGCTCCCGTCCTCGCTGCGGCGGGCCCGGCTCTACCGGCAGCACCACGGCCGGCTGCCGCCGTGGGGGGAACCGCGCACCTTCACCGAGAAGCTGCAGCGGCGGATCACCCGCGACCGCCGTCCGCTGCTGGCGCCGACCTGCGACAAGCTGGCCATGAAGGACCACTTCACGCGGCGGGCGCCGGACCTGTTGCGCGTGCCGCGGACGTACTGGACCGGCACCGACGTCGCGGAGCTGGCCGGCGTCGACCTCCCTGGCCCGTGGGTGCTCAAGCCCAACCACTCGTGCCGGCGGGTGCTGGTGGGGGAGGGGCGACCCGACGTCGCCGATCTCGCTGCGCGCACCGCCGGCTGGGTCGCCGAGCGCTACTGGCGCGACAGCGAGGAGTGGGCCTACCGCTGCGCCCGGCCGTGCCTGCTGGTGGAGGAGCACGTCGGAGAGCCCGGGGAGGTGCCCACCGACCTCAAGGTCCTGGTGTTCCACGGCGTGCCGCGCGTGGTCGGCGTGCACACCGGCCGACGGGACGTCCACTGTGCGCGCCTGTACACCGCCGACTGGGAGCCGCTGCCCTGGACGTGGGGATACCCGCCCGGGCCCGACGTGCCGCGCCCGGCCTGGCTGCCCGAGCTGCTGGAGGCCGCAGCCGCGGCGGCGGCCGGCTTCGACATGCTGCGGGTGGACCTCTACCGGCACGACGGCCGGTTGTGGGCGGGGGAGCTGACGCCCTATCCGGGCGCGGGGCTGTCCCGTCTCGAGCCCGGGCTCGACGCGTGGCTGGGCAACTGGTGGACGCTGCCCGCCGAGGTGGACCGGCCGCGCTGGCGCACCGCGGCGGCGCGCAGGGTGTGGCAGGGCTCACCCCCGGGGGTGAGCACCGCGGAACGGAACTGATCCGGTACGGATGGGCGGCCGATGGGGGCACCATGGAGCTCCCCGTCATCGGCCGACTCCGCCGCGCGCTGCCCGAGGGGCGGCCCCTGCCGGACGAGGTCTGGCAGCGGCGGCACACGCTGCTGCTGCGGCTGGCCGCGGTGCAGGCCGTGGTGATCGGCGTCGTCGCGGTGGCCCGGGGCTGGTCCCCGGCCGCGGCGGTCGGTGCCGCCCTCGCCGTCGCCTACCCGCTGTCGTTCAGCCTGCTGCCGAACGCCGGCCGCACGCTGCGGGCCGCGGGGGTGACCGGGAGCCTGCTGGCCGCCTCGGTGCTCCTCGTGCACGCCTGCGACGGGCTGACCGAGGCGCACTTCCACTTCTTCGTCGTCGTCGGCCTGGTGTCGCTCTACCAGGACTGGGTGCCCTTCGGGCTGGCCCTCGTGGTCGTCATCGGGCACCACGGCGCGATCGGGACGCTCTTCCCGCACTCGGTGTTCGACCACGAGGCGGCCTACCGCGACCCGTGGCTGTGGGCGCTCGTGCACGGCGGGTTCGTGCTGGCCGCGAGCCTGGCGCACCTGTCCTCGTGGCGGCTCAACGAGCGGCAGGGCCTGCACGACCCGCTCACGGGGCTGGCCAACCGCACCCGCCTGCTGCAGACCACCGCCGCGCTGCTGGCCCGCCGCACCGGCCCGGTCAGCGTGCTGTTCCTCGACCTGGACGACTTCAAGGACGTCAACGACACCCGCGGCCACGCCGCCGGCGACGTCCTGCTCACCACGGTGAGCGACCGGCTGCGGGCCTGCGTCCGCGAGGGCGACGAGGTGGGCCGGCTGGGCGGCGACGAGTTCGCCGTCGTGGTCGACGGCGGCGCCGACGAGGCGGCGGCGGTCGGCGAGCGGGTCCTGGCCGCGCTCGCCGAGCCGGTCGACGTCGGCGGGCGTCCGCTCGCGGTGCACGTGAGCATCGGCGTCGCCGACACCGCGACCGCCGGCGACCGGCGGCCCGGCACGCTGCTGCGCAACGCCGACCTGGCCATGTACCGCGCCAAGGCGCTGGGGAAGAACCGGCTGGTCCGCTACGTGCCCGGCATGGCCGAGGCGGCCGAGGACGAGGTCACCCTGCTGCAGGACCTCGCCGCCGCGGTCCGGGCCGACCAGCTGGAAGTCCACTACCAGCCCACCGTCGACCTCGCCGACGGCCGCACCACGGGCTACGAGGCGCTGCTGCGCTGGCACCACCCGGAGCGGGGACTGGTGCCGCCGGCGGAGTTCGTGCCGCTCGCCGAGGCGAGCGGCGCGATCGTCGAGATCGGCCGCTGGGTGCTCGAGCGGGCGGTCGGCCAGGCGGCGGCCTGGACGGCGGAGGCCGGCCGGCCGATCGGCATCGCGGTCAACCTCTCGCCGCGGCAACTGGCCGACGACGACGTCGTCGCGCTGGTGTCCGCCGTCCTCGCCGCGAGCGGCCTGCCGGCGGCGCAGCTGACGCTGGAGGTGACCGAGGGCGTGCTTCTGCGCGACGTCGACCGGGTGGCCGGCCAGCTGTGCGCGCTCCGGGAGCTCGGCGTGCGGATCGCGATCGACGACTTCGGCACCGGCTACGCGAGCCTGTCCTACCTGCGCCGGCTGCCCGCCGACGTCCTCAAGATCGACCGCAGCTTCGTGCAGGACCTCGGCGGCGACGTCCGCGCGACCGCGCTGGTGGCCTCCATGATCGAGCTGGCGCACAACCTGCGGCTGGAGGTGGTCGCGGAGGGCGTGGAGACCAGCGAGCAGCACGCCGTCCTCGGCGGCCTCGCCTGCTCGCACGCGCAGGGGTTCCTGTTCGGCCGCCCGCTGCCCGCGCCCGCGCACGACCCCGCGCAGCCGGCGGCCGCCGCCGTCGTCCCCGCGCCGCGGGAGCCGGTACCGACCGCCTGACCTGCGCGGGCGTCCGGGGTGGTTGCGGCTGAAACGGAACGGTCCCCTAACCTGTGTGCGCACCGTGACAGCAGTCACACCGTGCGTACACCCCTCGACGATGAGGACGTCCGTGCAGCCAGCATCCCTCCCCGCGGCCCGCCGGCGCCGTCTCGGCGCCGCGCTCGCCGTCGCGACGGCCCTGTCCGTCTCGCCCCTCGCGGTGGGGGCGGCCTCCGCCGCCCCGCCGCCCGCCACCAGCCCGACCGCGCCGGGCCTCGGCGTGAACGTCACCGTGTTCGACCCGTCCATGCCGGTCAGCCGGATCCAGGCGACCCTCGACGCCACCTGGGAGAAGCAGCGGGACAACGAGATGGGCAGCGAGCGCTACGCCTATCTCTTCGAGCCCGGCGTCTACGGCACCGACGACCAGCCGCTGCAGATCAAGGTCGGCTACTACACCGAGGTCACCGGCCTCGGGGACTCGCCGTCCGACGTGGTCATCAACGGCAAGGTCGAGACCTACAACCGCTGCCTCGAGGGCGGCGGCACCAGCAACTGCATCGCGCTGAACAACTTCTGGCGCACCGTGTCGAACCTGACGATCGACGTCAACGGCGCCGGCCAGGACGGCTGCCGTGCCTCGGCCAACTTCTGGGCCGTCTCGCAGGCCGTCTCGCTGCGCCGGGTGGCGGTCACCGGCGCCAACCTGTCGCTGATGGACTACTGCACGGCCGGCCCGCAGTACGCCAGCGGCGGCTTCATCGCCGACTCGCAGCTGCCCTTCACCATCAGCGGCTCCCAGCAGCAGTGGCTGACCCGCAACAGCACGGTGGCCGGCTGGTCCAACGGCGTCTGGAACCAGGTCTTCTCCGGCGTCGAGGGCGCGCCCTCGGAGGCCGGCTTCCCGAACCCGCCCTACACCACCCTGGACACCACCCCGGTCAGCCGGGAGAAGCCGTTCCTGTTCCTCGACGACGCGGGCCGCTGGAACGTGCGGGTGCCCGCGGCGCAGCAGGCCTCACGCGGCACCAGCTGGGGCGCCGGGCTCACGCCGGGCCGCACGCTCTCCCTCACCGACTTCCTCGTCGCGACGCCGTCGACGCCGGTGCAGCAGATCAACAACCACCTCGCCCGCGGCGGCCACCTGCTGCTCACGCCGGGGGTCTACGACGTCGCGCGCAGCATCGACGTCAAGCGGCCGGGCACCGTGGTGCTCGGGATCGGGCACGCGACGCTGACCGCGGTCGACGGGGCGGTCCCGCTGACCGTCGCCGACGTCCCCGGCGTCGTCGTGGCCGGCGTGACCGTCGACGCCGGCACCGTCGAGTCGCCGGCGCTGCTGCAGGTCGGCAAGCCCCACGGCGACGGCGGGACCTCCAGCGCGGCGGACCCGACGACGCTGTCGGACGTCTACTTCCGCGTCGGCGGCCCGCACGTGGGCAAGGTCGACACCGCGCTCGTGGTCGACAGCGACGACGTGCTCATCGACCACACCTGGGTGTGGCGCGCCGACCACGGCGTCGAGCCCGGCTTCACCCAGGGCGTCAACGGCGACACCGACCGCTGGCGGACCAACACCGGCCGCGTGGGCGCCGAGATCAACGGCGACCGGGTGACCGCGACCGGGCTGTTCGTCGAGCACTTCCAGACCTACAACACGATCTGGAACGGCGAGCAGGGGACGACGGTCCTCTACCAGAACGAGCTGCCCTACGACCCGCCGTCGCAGGCCGACTGGCAGCAGCCCGACGGCACCCTCGGCTGGGCCGGCTACAAGGTCGCCGACGACGTGCAGCAGCACCGCCTCCACGGCGGCGGCGTCTACGGCTACCAGCGCAACGCCGGTCCGGGGATCACCACCGAGAGCGGCTTCGAGGTGCCGACGACGCCGGGCGTGCGGCTGCACCACGTGATGACCGTCCACCTCGACGGCCTCGGCATCATCCGGCACGTGGTGAACGACGTCGGCGGCCAGGCCGACGGCAGCAACCAGGGCCAGCCGCGGTACGTGGTCGACCACCCGACGGCCTGACGCAGTGAGCCCGGTGGGCCGTCGCGGACTCCCGCGGCGGCCCACCGGTGCGTTCCGGCGGTCCCGGTGTCACCCGAGGAGTCGGGGGGACGACGGTCGACAGGGCGCCGCGGCGTCACAGGCAGTAGGGACAGCCCGTGCCACCGGCGGCGACCGTGCGCACGCAGCGGAGCAGCGCGTGGAGACGGGTGCCCTTCGGCACCAGCGCGTGGGCACCCGCGGCGAGGGCCTCGAGTCGTGCCTCGTCGGCTTCCGCGGTCAGCACGACGACCCGGGCCTCGGATCGAGCGGCGCGCAGCGCCTCCGTGGCCGCCAACCCGTCCATCACCGGCATGGACAGGTCCATGCACACGACGTCGGGACGCAGGCGTGCAGCGGCCTCCACCACCTGTGACCCGTCCTCGCACTCGCCGACGACGACGAGGCCGTCCTCCTCGGACAGTGCCTCCACCAGGGTCCTGCGCAGGTGCGGGTGGTCCTCGACGAGGAGCACGCGGATCTCGGCGGTGACGTCACCGACGTCGTCGGCTCCGGCCATCCGTGCACCTCCTGACCGTGCGGCGAGCACCCCGCGGGGACCTGTCCGCCGTGACACCTCGAACGGTGCGGCGACGATCCTGGGAGACGTCGGCGCTCACCGCAAGCCCGACGGGCTGTCCTCCTGGGGCGGCCCGCCGCGCCCGAGCCACGGGGTCGCTCCCGGCGGCTCAGACGGGGGTGATCGAGAGGGTCAGCGCGCGGCGGCCGGCCTCGGAGCGGGCGGTGCGCAGCCGCTCCTCGGACGGGGTGCCGTAGTCGGTGGTGCGCTGCCGCGCGGGCCGGCCGATCGCCGCGGCCATCGCCTCCAGCTCGGCGATCGTCTTCAGCGAGCCGTTCTCGCTGCCGGCCATCCGGCTGATGGTCTCCTCCATCAGCGTGCCGCCGAGGTCGTTGGCGCCGCCCCGCAGCACCGCCTGGGTGCCGGCGTCGCCGAGCTTCACCCACGACGTCTGGATGTTGCGGATGCGGCCGTGCAGCAGCAGCCGGGCGACGGCGTGCACCGCCCGGTTCTCCCGCACCGTCGGGCCCGGCCGGGCGACACCGGCGAGGTAGATCGGCGCGTTGTGGTGCACGAAGGGCAGCAGCACGAACTCGGTGAACCCGCCGGTCTCGTCCTGCTGGCGGGCGATGGTGCGCAGGTGCGCCACCCAGTGCGCCGGGGTGTCGACGTGGCCGTACATCATCGTCGACGTCGTCGGGATGCCCACCCGGTGCGCGGTGCCGATGATCTCCAGCCAGGTCGCCGCGGGCAGCTTGCCCTTGGTCAGCACCCAGCGGACGTCGTCGTCGAGGATCTCCGCCGCCGTGCCGGGGACCGAGTCGAGCCCGGCCTCCTTCGCGGCGAGCAGGAAGTCCTCGAACGACAGCCCGGTCCGCGCCGAGGCGTTGACGATCTCCATCGGGCTGAACGCGTGCAGGTGGATTCCCGGCCGCCGGCGCTTCACCTCACCGATCAGGTCGAGGTAGGCCGAGCCGGGCAGGTCGGGGTGGATGCCGCCCTGCATGCAGATCTCGGTGGCGCCGGCGGCCCAGGCGCGGTCCACCCGGTCGCCCACCTCGGACAGCGACAGCGTGTAGGCGTCGGCGTCGGTGCGCCGCTGCGCGAACGCGCAGAACCGGCAGCCGGTGTAGCAGACGTTGGTGAAGTTGACGTTCCGGTTGACGACGTAGGTGACGTCGTCGCCGGTGACGTCGCGGCGGACGGCGTCGACCAGGGCGCACAGCGCCTCGAGGTCGGGACCGTCGGCGCCGAGCAGCGCGAGGTACTGCGCGTCGGTGAGGCCGGCGGGGTCGCGCTCGGCGGCGCGCAGCGCGGCGGCCACCTCGGGGTCGCCGACGGCGAGCGCGGTGGAGGAGCCGTCGCGGGCGGACTCGGTGCGCGCGCGGAGGTCGGCCCAGTCGCCGTAGACGGCGTCGAAGTCCCCGCGCCGGTCGCCGGTGCGGCCGACGGTGTCCACCTCGACGTGCAGGTCGGTGCGGCCGGAGGACACCCACGCCTCGTCGGGCTCCTGCCACGGCAGCCCCGCCGGGATCCGGCCCTCGACGGCGAGCCCGTCCGGCCCGGCCAGCGCGGCCACGTGCGGGCGCACCCGCGGGTCGAGCCACGGCTCGGGCTCGAGCACGTAGCGCGGCTGGGCGGCCAGCCGCTCGCGCAGGGTGAACCCGCCCTCGGCGGTGAGCGCGGCGAGCTTGTCGGTGTTGGGCCAGGGCCGCTCGGGGTTGACGTGGTCGGGGGTGAGCGGGGAGACCCCGCCCCAGTCGTCGACGCCGGCCCGCAGCAGCAGCCCGAGCTCGGTGGAGTCGGACAGGTTCGGCGGCGCCTGCACCCGCGCCCGCGGGCCGAGCAGCAGCCGGGTGACGGCGACGGCGGCCACGTACTCCTGCAGTGCGAGGTCGTCGTGCGCGGCCATCGCGGTGCGCGGCTTGGCGCGGAAGTTCTGGACGATGACCTCCTGCACGTGCCCGTGCCGCTGGTGCGCGGCGCGGATCTGCAGGACGGCGTCGACCCGCTCGGCCGGCGTCTCGCCGATGCCCAGCAGCACGCCGGTGGTGAACGGGACGGCGGAGCGGCCGGCGTCCTCGAGCACCCGCAGCCGGACCGCCGGCTCCTTGTCGGGGGAGCCGTAGTGGGGGCCGCCGCGCTCGGACCACAGCCGGGTTGCCGTCGTCTCGAGCATCATCCCCATCGACGCCGCGACCGGCTTGAGCCGCTGGACCTCCTCCCAGGTCATCACCCCGGGGTTGAGGTGCGGCAGCAGCCCGGTCTCCTCCAGCACCCGGACCGCCATCGCGCGCAGGTAGGCCAGGGTGGAGTCGAAGCCGTGCGCCTCCAGCCACTCGGCGGCGACCGGCCAGCGGTCCTCGGGGCGGTCGCCGAGGGTGAACAGCGCCTCCTTGCAGCCCAGCGCGGCGCCCTGCCGGGCGACGTCGAGCACCTCGTCGGGGGAGAGGAACGGCGCCTTCCCCTGGGCCCGCAGCTGCCCGGGCGTGGTCACGAAGGTGCAGTAGTGGCAGCGGTCGCGGCACAGGTGGGTGAGCGGGATGAACACCTTGCGGCTGTAGGTGACCACGCCGGGGCGGCCGGCCGAGGCGAGGCCGGCGTCGCGCACCCGGGAGGCGGCGGTGAGCAGACGGTCCAGCGGCTCGCCGTCGCCGAGCCCGCGGGCCGACAGCAGGGTCTCGGCCTCGCCGGCGTCGAGGGTCACGCCCCGCTCGGCGCGGGCGAGGGCGCGGCGCAGCGCGGACGGCACGGGGGTCTGGGGCTCGCTCATCGCCCCCGAAACTAGACCCGGTCCGGCCGCCGGGCCCTAGTGAGTCCCGGGGGCGTCGACGTAGCGGCCGCGCAGCCGGAGCAGGGGTGCGGCGTCCTCGCGCAGCACGGGCACGTCCTCGACGGCGAGCAGCGCCAGCACGTGGTCCCCGGCCGGCACCAGCCGGTCGAGCCGGCAGTCCAGCGCGACGACGCCGCCGTCGAGCACGATCGCGCCGCTGCCGGCCGCCCGCGACCACGGCACCGACTCGAGCAGGTGCCGCGCCGAGGGCCGCCCGGCGGAGGAGAACCGGCTGGCGAGGATCGCCTGCCCGGCGGCGAGCACGGTGAGCCCGCAGGTGCCCACGGCCTCCAGCACCTCGGCCGGGTACCCGTCGGCGGTCAGCCCGACGGCGACCAGCGGCGGGTCGGCCGACACGCTCATCACCGAGGTGACCGTCGTCCCGACGTCGTCGATGTCGTCCCGGACGGTCAGCAGCGCCACCCCTGCGGCGTACTGCCGCAGGGCGGCGCTGAACTCGGAGGGTGACACCGGCATGGCGGCCAGTCGACCACAGCCGGTCAGGGGAGGTGCCGGAACGGCCACCCTCCAGGAGCCCACGCCGAGCCTGCGAGGCGTGGGGGAAGGGTGGTCCTCCGTCAGAAGACCCGGACGGCGACCTCGGCGGGCGCCGCCAGCAGGCGCTCGACCTCCTCGTCGAGCCGGACGAGGGTCAGGGAGGCGCCGGCCATGTCGAGCGAGGTGCAGTACTCGTTGACGTAGCTGCGCGCCACGGTGATCCCGCGCCGCTCGAGCTGCTCGTGCGCGCGGCGGAAGAGGATGTACAGCTCGCTGATCGGCGTGCCGCCCAGCCCGTTGACCATGAGCGCGACCCGGTCGCCGGAGACGTAGGGCAGGTCGGAGACGACGGGCTCCAGCAACTGGTCGGTGATCTCGTCGGCGCGGACCAGCTCGCGGCGTTCCCGGCCGGGCTCGCCGTGGATGCCGACGCCCATCTCCATCTTGTCGGGGCCGAGGTCGAACAGGGGCGAGCCCTTGGCCGGCGGCGTGCAGGCGGTGAGCGCCACCCCCATGGTGCGGGTGACGGAGTTGACCTTCTCCCCGACCCGTACCAGCTCGTCGAGGTCGGCGCCCTCCTCCGCGGCGGCACCCACGGCCTTCATGACGAAGAAGTTCCCGGCCACGCCGCGGCGGCCGACGGTGAACGTGGAGTCCTTGACCGCGACGTCGTCGTCGATGGTGAGCACCCGGACCCGGATCCCCTCGGACTCGGCCATCTCCCGGCCCATGTCGAAGGCCATCCGGTCGCCGGTGTAGTTGTTCACCAGCAGCAGCACGCCCTTCGGGGAGGCCAGGAGCTTGGTCGTCTCGTAGACGTAGTCCATCGGCGGGGCCGCGAACACGTCGCCGGGGCAGGCGCCGTCGAGCATCCCCCTGCCGACGACCATGACGTGCGCCGGCTCGTGACCGGAGCCGGACCCCTGGACGATCGAGACCTTGTCGTCCCGGGGCGCGTCCGCGCGCATGATCAGGTTGTAGTCCGGGACGTACCGGAGCGTGTCGGGGTTCGCACGGGCGATCCCCTCGAGCATCTCGCGGACGTAGTCCTTCGGGTCGTTGACGAACTTCTTCACGAGGACGCTCCCTGTGTCTGCCAGGCCTGGCTGACCCGGTCGGTGATCACGGCCACCGCCATCGCCCCGGCGTCGACCGAACCCCTGCTGCGCTCGCCGGTGTAGGCCGCGCGCCCCCGCTGGGCGACCATGTCCTTCGTGGCCTCGGCCGCGTCGCGGGCGGCCCCGGCGGCGGCGGCCAGCGCGGTGGGGACGTCCGAGCCGCCGTGCAGTTCCTGCTCCAGCCGGTCGGTGTAGGGCACCAGGGCGTCGATCAGGGTCTTGTCGCCGACGTCGGACTGCCCGCGGGCCTTGATGCCGTCGATGGCCGCCCGCAGCATCGCCACGACCTGGTCGCCGGAGAGCTCGTCGGTGCCGCCGGCCTGCATCCCGGCCCGCATGAACGCCGTCCCCCAGATGGGGCCGGACGTGCCGCCGATGCGGGAGCTGATGACCATGCCCGACTTCTTGAGGAACGTGCCCGGGTCGCTGCGGTCGAGGTCGGACCAGCCCCCCAGCAGCTTCTCGAAGCCGCGGGCGAGGGAGTAGCCGAAGTCGCCGTCACCGACGACGGCGTCCAGGTCGCCGAAGTACCGCTCGTTCTCGATCGCCGTCTCGGCGATGGTCCGGACGACGAGTTCCACCCGCTGCTGTGCACCGCTCACGCCGTTCCTCCCTCTGCCGGCCTGTCCGCCGGACCCTCGACCGGGTCCTGCACCCCTCCGGAGGCCGGGCCGGAGCCGGCCGGGACCGGCTCCGGGGCCAGGCACGCCCGCAGGTCGTCGAGCGTCACCATCTGCCGGGGCCGTGCCGCGCCGCGGTTGGCGAGCACCTCGACCGGAGGCCGGCCGGGGTCACCGAGCTCGGAGACGACCAGCACCGCCTCCGAGAAGTCCTCGTCCCGGGTGTAGCCGTTGACCGTGACCAGGCAGCGCAGCCCGGCACCGGTGGCGGCCAGCAGCCCGTTGCGCGAGTCCTCGACGACCAGGGTGTCGGCCGGGTCGAGCGCGAGTCGCTCGACGGTGAGGGCGTAGATCGCCGGATCGGGCTTCTTGGCCGGGACGACGTCGCCGGCGAACAGCGGGATGCGGGCGGCCGCCTCGGCGCCGACGGCGTGGACCAGCACCGCGCGCACCGACTCCTCGGCGGAGGTCGAGGCCACCGCGACGGTCCAGCCGGCGTCGAGCGCGCCGTGGACGATGCGGCGGATGCCGGGCCGCGGGGGCAGTGCGCCCGCGGCGACGAGCTCCCTGAACCGCGCCGTCTTGGCCCTGTGCCAGCGGGCCAGCAGGTCCGCGCGCTCGGCGTCGTCGTCGGGGATGCCGGCCTGCCGCACGAGGTCCGGGTCGTGGAAGAGGCTGGCCATGCGCTCCTTGCCGCCACCGATGCGCAGCTTCTCCGCGTACTCGTCCTCGCTCCAGCGGACCGGCAGGCCGAACTCCTCGAAGGTGGCGTTGAACGCCGGGAGGTGGCCGTGGCGCTCGGTGTCGGCCAGCACGCCGTCGCAGTCGAAGACGAGCGCGGTCACCGTGCCTCCCTCACCAGGCCCGTCCCGCGCCGCCGAAGAGCCGGATGTGGCGCCGGGCCATCTCCACGACCGCGGCCCGCTGGTGGCGGAACAGCGAGGGCGGGTCCCACCGGTCCCTGGCCCGGGCCTCCTCCAGGTGCTCCAGGCCCGACCGCATGAAGGCCTCCTTGAGCGCCGTGGAGATGTTGACCTTGGCGCAGCCGCGGGCGATGAGGTCGGTGAACTGCTCGTCGGTCAGGCCGGTGCCGCCGTGCAGCGCCATCGGCACGCCGGTGGCCGCGACCAGGTCGCTGACCCGCTGGTGGTCCAGCGTCGGCGTCCCCCGGTACTGGCCGTGCGCGTTGCCGATGGCGGGCGCGAAGCAGTCGACCTCGGTCCGCTTGATGAAGTCGACGGCCACCTCGAGGCCCAGCAGCACCGACGCCTCGTCGGAGCCGACGTCGTCCTCGACGCCCTGGATGCCCTCGATCTCCCCCTCGACGTGCGCGCCGTGGCGGCGCGCCTCGGCGACGACCTCCTGGGTCTGGCGCAGGTTCTCGGCCACGTCGAGCTCGTGCGCGTCGAACAGCACCGAGTTCCACCCGCCGGCGAGGCAGTCGCTGATCACCGACCGGTCGGGGCAGTGGTCCAGGTGCAGGGTGACCGGCACCGGCACCTCCCGCACCAGTGCCGTGACGACGCCGAAGAGCTGGTCGCGGCCGTACTGACGGACCGTCTTCACCGAGGTCTGCAGGATGACCGGGGCCCGTTCCTCGACCGCGGCCGCGAGCACGGCCTCGATGGTCAGGTCGTTGACGACGTTGAAGGCGGCCACGCCGTACCGGTCGGCCAGCGCCCGGTCGAGCATCTCCTTCATCGGGACGACGGGCATGGGACCCCCCAGCGCTGTGGTCCAGGTCACCGCGCAGCATGCCCGACACGGGTCCTGGTGAGGACCGGTTCCGTCGCGCCGCCAGGTGGTCGGCGCGCCCGCCTCCCGTCGGGCCGTCACGATGAGCGCATGGACGGTACGCGGACCGGCGAGTACGACGTCGTCGTGATGGGAGCCGGCTCGACCGGGGAGAACGTCGCCGACGTCGTCGTGCGGGGCGGGCTGTCCGCGGTGCTCGTCGAGGAGCACCTCGTCGGCGGGGAGTGCTCGTACTACGCGTGCATGCCGAGCAAGGCGCTGCTGCGCGGCACCGAGGCGATCGAGGAGGCCCGCGCGGTCAGGGGCGCCGCGGCCGCGGTGACCGGCGAGCAGGACGTCACCGCCACCCTCGAGCGGCGCGACTCCTTCGCCGGCCACTGGGACGACGCCGGCCAGGTGCGCTGGGTCGAGGGCGCCGGCATCGACCTCGTCCGCGGCACCGCCCGGCTCGAGGGCGAGCGCACCGTCGTCGTGACCCGGCCCGACGGCGGGGAGACCCGGCTGACCGCGCGGCACGCGGTCGCCGTCTGCACCGGGTCGGAGCCGGCGGTGCCGCCGGTCGAGGGCCTGGCCGACGTCGAGCCGTGGAGCCCGCGCGAGGCCACGAGCGCCAAGGAGCCCCCGCGCCGGCTGCTGGTGGTCGGCGGCGGCTACGTCGGCTGCGAGATGTCCTCCGCCTGGCACGCCCTCGGCTCGCGGGTGACGCTCCTCCAGCAGGGCGACCGGCTGCTGCCCGGCGCCGAGCCGCAGGCCGGGGACGCCGTGCTCGCCTCGCTGCGCGACCGCGGCGTCGACGTCCGGCTCGGCGCCGAGGTCCGCGCGGCCCGCCGCGAGCACGACGAGGTGGTCCTCACGACCGCCGAGGGCGAGGTCCGCGGCGACGAGGTGCTCGTGGCCGTCGGGCGGCGGGCGCGGACGACTGCGATCGGCGTGGACAGCGTCGGGCTGGAGCCGGGGGAGTACCTCGACGTCGACGACACGCTGCAGGTGCGCGGGCTGCCCTGGCTCTACGGCGTCGGCGACGTCAACGGCCGCCGGCAGCTCACCCACATGGGCAAGTACCAGGCCCGCCAGGCCGGCGCGGCGATCGTCGCGCGGGCCCGCGGTGAGGAGGTGCGCGGGGACGACTGGTCGCCGCACACCGCCACCGCCGACCGCGCCGCCACGCCCTCGGTCGTGTTCACCGACCCGCAGGTGGCCAGCGTCGGCCTGACCAGCGCCCAGGCGGAGGAGCGGGGCCTGCCGCACCGCGTCGTCGAGTACCCGATCGGCTCGGTCTCGGGGGCGGCGCTGTTCGCCGACGGCTACGAGGGGACCGCGGTCGCCGTCGTCGACACCGAGCGCGAGGTGCTGCTCGGGATGACCTTCGTCGGCCCGGCGGTGGCCGAGCTGCTGCACGCGGCGACGATCGCCGTCGTCGGGGAGGTGCCGATCGCGCGGCTGTGGCACGCGGTCCCGGCCTACCCGACGGTCAGCGAGATCTGGCTGCGGCTGCTCGAGACCTGGCGCGGCTGAGCCCCCGGGATGCGCCTCGGGCTGGTCCTGCACCCCACGCGGGACTCCTCCGCCGCGGTCCGGCAGGTCACCGAGTGGACCGCCGGCGCCGGGGTGCAGCTGCTGGCCGACCGCGACGACGTCGCCCGGCTGTCCCTGACCGGCGTCACCGCGGTGGCGCGCCCGAGATGCGGGGCATCTCGCGCACGGTGCTGCTCGGCGCCCGGGAGACCCTGGCGCTGACCATCGGCGCCGGGCGGCCGGCGATGGAGTTCGACGGCGTCCTCGGCGGCCGGCTGCAGCCCGGCGACGAGGTGACCGTCTCCTACCGCCCCGGCGCCGGGCAGCTCGTGCGGATCGAGGGCTCCCGCTCGGCGCAGCGCAGCCGGGCCGAGCTCCCGCTGGACCTGCCGTTCCTGCCCGCCGAGATGGTCGAGCTGCTCCCGAGCGACCTCCGCGAGCGGCTGCGCGAGGCGCCCGAGGAGGGCTGAGCGCTCAGGGCAGCGGGAACGGCGCGCCGTCCGGCGCGGGCAGGTCGCCGTCGACGGCGGCGGTGACGGTCATGCCGAGGAACCGCGCCCCGCCGAGCGTGGTGAGGAAGGCGGTGTCGGCGGCGTCGCGGCCCGAGCAGATCCGCACCAGCGACGACGTCGGCGCCAGCCGCGTCGCGTCGACCACGCACCACGTCCCGTCCACGTCGGCCTCGGCGACGGCGTGGAAGTCCATCGGGTCCAGCCCCGGCGCGTAGACGGCGACCAGCCGCGCCGGCACCTCCAGCGCGCGCAGCAGGGTGACCGTGAGGTGCGCGTAGTCGCGGCACACGCCGCGCCCGGCCAGCAGCGTGTCGACGGCGGTGTCCACCGGGCGGCTGGCGCCCGCGGCGTAGACGAGCCGGCGGTGCACCCAGTCGGTCACCGCGCCCACCAGCTCGGCGCGGGGCAGCGAGCGGTCGAACTCGGCGGAGGCGAACCCCTCGAGCTGGTCGGACGGGCAGTAGCGGCTGGGCCGGATCGCCTCCGCCCACGCCTCCGGCGTCACCGCCCGGCCCGGGCCGCCGCGCTCCGCGGTCGCGGTGTAGGTGACCTCGGTGGTGCCCGCCTCCAGCCGGACCCGGTGCACCCGCGCCTCGCCCACCCGGACCTCCTCGACCTCCAGCGGGCGCCCCTCGCACAGCACGGTCAGCGTCTCGGTGGCGGGCGCGGCCACCGCCACCTGCAGCAACGCGGTGGCCGGGCCGGCCGAGGAGAGGGTGAGCGAGGCGGCGACGGAGGTCGGCATGCCCGAGATCGTCGCCGCGGCCGGGGTCCCGGCGCGCTGTGTGCTCGCTCACCGTGCTGCAGTGGATCCGTGCCCGCACCGTCCCGCAGCTCCTGGCGCCGCTACGTCGCCCTCGGCGACTCCTTCACCGAGGGGCTCAGCGACCCCGACCCGGCCCGCCCCGGCGAGTACCGCGGCTGGGCCGACCGGCTCGCCGGGCACCTGGCCGAGGCCTCGCCGGGCGCCGACGTCGAGTACGCCAACCTCGCCGTCCGCGGGCGGCTGCTCCCGCAGGTGCTCACCGAGCAGGTGCCGGTCGCCCGTGCGGCGCGGCCGGACCTGGTGAGCCTGGTGGCCGGCGGAAACGACCTGCTCCGCCCCGGCGCCGACCCCGACGTGCTCGCCGCCGCGCTGGAGGAGGCGGTGGCCGGCTTCCGCGCCGACGGCGCCGACGTGCTGCTGGCCACCGGTGTCGACCCGCGGCTGACGCCGATCATCCGGCGCACCCGCGGCCGGGTCGCGGTGTTCAACGCCTCGCTGTGGTCGATCGCCGCCCGGCACGGCGCCGTCGTCGTCGACCAGTGGGGCGCGGACTGGCTGCTGGACTGGCGGCTGTGGGACAGCGACCGCATCCACCTCACCGCCGAGGGACACCGGCGGATGGCGCTGGCCGCGGCCGACGCGCTCGGCGTCCCGGTCCCCGGCGACGGCGAGTGGCGCACCCCGCTGCCGCCGGCGCCGCCGCGGGCGCTGCGTGCGGCCCTGGCCGAGGAGGCCGCGTGGGTGCGCGGGTTCGTCGCGCCGTGGATCGCCCGCCGCCTGCGCGGCCGGTCCTCCGGCGACGGCCGCGCCCCGAAGCGGCCGGTGCCGCTGGCGCTGCCGCGCGGCTGAGCGTGCCCGTCCGCGGAGGTGCACCGTGCACCTCCGCGGACCGGCACGGGGGGCTCAGGCGGGGTCCGCGTCCCCGTCGTCGTCGGGCTCGTCCTCGGGCTCGTCGTCGGTGGTGGTGTCCTCCACGACCACGAGGAACGGCCGGGAGGCCGGGGGCTCCTCGGCGTCCTCCAGCGGGAACAGGTCGACGCCGTCGCCGCCGGCCGGGTCCGGCACCGGGGGCAGCTCGCCGGTGACCGCCTCCAGCTCGCCGGTCACCGCCTCGAGGACGGCGGCGGCCTCCTCGGCGGCCTGCTCGACGAGCACCTCGGCCATCAGCGCCTCGGCGCGGCTGGGCAGCGGCGCGGGCCGGCCGAACGCGTAGCCCTGCGCCATCGCGCAGCCGTGCCGGCGCAGCCACTCGGCCTGCTCGAGGTCCTCGATGCCCTCGGCGATCACCTGCAGGCCCATGCCCTGCCCGAGCTGCAGCAGGCCCTGGACCAGCGCGGCGGTGGAGGGCCGGGTGACGACGTCGGCGACGAACGACCGGTCGATCTTCACGGTGTGGATCGGCAGCCGGTGCAGTGCGGTGATCGCCGAGTAGCCGGTGCCGAAGTCGTCGAGCGCCAGCGTCACGCCGCGCGCGGTCACCTCCGACACCGCCTGAAGCGTGGCCTCGGCGGCGAACAGCGCCGTCGACTCGGTGATCTCCAGCTCCAGCCGCTCGGGCGGCAGACCGGACTCCTCCAGCGCGGCAGCGACCAGGTCGCTGAAGCCCTCCTCGGCCAGGTGCCGGGCGGAGACGTTCACGTGCACGCGCAGCCCGGCCGGCCAGCCGGCGGCGTCGGTGCACGCCTGGCGCAGCACCCAGGCGCCCAGGCGGGAGGTGAGCCGGTTGTTCTCCGCGGCGTCGAGGAACGCGCCGGGCGGCAGCAGCCCGCGGGTGGGGTGCTGCCAGCGGATGAGCGCCTCGTAGCCGAGCAGCGTCTCGTCGGCCAGGGAGACGATCGGCTGGTAGAACAGCCGCAGCTCGTCGCCGTCCAGCGCCCGGCGCAGGTCGGTCTCCAGCTGCAGCAGGTCGACCTCGTCCTCGGTCAGGCCGCCGTCGTGCACCTCGATCCGCGCCCGGCTGCCGTCCCGCTTGGCGCGGGTGAGCGCGCTGTGCGCCTGGCGCAGCAGGTCGTCGGGGGCGACGTCGGAGCCCATGGTCAGCCCGACGCTCGCCGACAGCACGATCTCGCGGTTGCCCAGCTGGAAGGGGTCGTCGAGCACCGACAGCAGCCGGTCGGCCAGCGCCCGCAGCCCGTCGAGGTCCTCGACGTCCTCGGCGAGGATGAGGAACTCGTCGGCGCCGAGCCGGACGGCGGTGTCCTCGACGCGGGTGCTCCAGCGCAGCCGGTCGGCGACCTGGCTGAGCAGCTGGTCGCCGGCCTCGGTGCCGAGGGTGTCGTTGACCGCCTGGAACCGGTCGAGGTCCAGGTGCACCAGGCCCACCTGCAGCCCGCGGCGGCGGGACAGCGCGAGGGCGTGGGCGAGCCGGTCGGTCAGCGCACGGCGGTTGGGCAGCCCGGTGAGCTGGTCGGTGAAGGCCCGGCGGACCAGGTCCTCCTCGGCGCGCCGCCGGTCGGTGACGTCGACCAGCGACAGGACGACGAAGTGCGGCTCGCCGGTGGTCCGGTGGACGACGGTGTGCGACTGCTGCACCCACAGCTCGGTGCCGTCGGCGCGGCGCAGGCGGCGCTCGCCGTCCCGGCGCAGCCACGGGTCCAGGGCGGCCTCGACGCCGGGAGCGCCGTCGCCGTCGGGGATCGGGGCCTCGTCGGGGTGGGCGAGCAGGTCGACGTGGCGGCCCACCACGTCGTCGATGCCGCGGCCGGACAGCGCGCACAGCGCGTCGTTGACGACGAGCAGGTGGCCGTCGAGGCCGACCAGGGCCTTGGGGACCGGCGAGTTGAGGAACAGGGCGCGGAACACCTGGCCGCGGTCGGCCAGCAGCGTGTCGATGGCCCGCAGCCTCGTCCCCGCCGGTGCACCGCTCGGCTCGCCGGGCTGGTCGGCCCGGGGCCGGGGCACGTGGGGGGCGCTGAGAGTCACCTGCACAGGGTGGCCGACCGGACGGCCGGAGCAGCGGAACCCGCACACGGAGAGTCGTGGTCGGTCGCTCACGTTCCGTCACGGCGGGAGGCTGCCGTGTCGTCCGGTGCGCGTGGGACGTCGCCGTGAGCAGCGCCTCCACCCGGGTCCGCGGTGTCCGGACCCCCGGGTCTCCGCCGCCCGCGCCCGGGAGGGTGCCCGCGCACGGCTCCGGGGAGCAGGGTGGGCGCCCCGAGCGGAGGAGCGCGTCATGGACTGGAAGCTCGAGCTGGTCGCCGTGCCGGTCAGCGACGTCGACCGTGCGATCACCTTCTACACCGAGGGCGCCGGGTTCCACCTCGACCACGACCACCGGGTGAGCGACGAGGTCAGGTTCGTGCAGCTCACCCCGCCGGGGTCGGCGTGCTCGATCGCGATCGGCACCGGCCTGCTCGACGTGCCGCCCGGAGCGGCGCAGGGGCTGCAGCTCGTCGTCCCCGACGTCGAGCTGGCCCACAAGGAGCTGACCGGGCGCGGCGTGGAGGTCAGCGAGGTCCAGCACCTCCCCTGGGGGTCGTTCGTGTTCTTCAGCGACCCGGACGGGAACGGCTGGGCGGTCCAGCAGCTGCCGCCGCGCTGACCGCCGGGGAATCCCGCGCCCGGCCCGCGTGCTGTGCCGGGCATGGACGTCGGCAAGCGCATCGGGTTCCTGTCGTTCGGTCACTGGCAGCCGCTGCCCGGCTCGGAGGTGCGCACGGCGCGGGACGCGCTGGTGCAGACCGTCGAGCTCGCCGTCGCCGCCGAGGAGCTCGGCCTGGACGGCGCGTTCGTCCGGGTGCACCACTTCGCGCGGCAGCTGGCCTCGCCGTTCCCGCTGCTGGCCGCCATGGCCGCGCGGACCTCGCGGATCGAGCTCGGCACCGGCGTCATCGACATGCGCTACGAGAACCCGCTGTACATGGCCGAGGAGGCCGCGGCCACCGACCTGCTCGCCGGCGGCCGGCTGCAGCTCGGCGTGAGCCGGGGGTCGCCGGAGACGGCGCTGCGCGGCTCGGAGGCGTTCGGCTACGTCCCGCCGGAGGGGTCCTCGGACGCCGACCTGGCGCGGGAGAAGACGGCGCTGTTCCTCGCCGCGACCCGGGGCGCGACCGTCGTCGACGCCGACCCCGGGATGACCGGCGGCGCCCGCGGCCGGCTGGCGATCCAGCCGCAGTCGCCGGGCCTGGCCGACCGGATCTGGTGGGGCGCCGGCACCCGGGCGACGGGGGAGTGGGCCGCCCGCCAGGGGCTGAACCTCATGAGCTCGACGCTGCTGTCTGAGGACACCGGCGTGCCCTTCGACGAGCTGCAGGCCGAGCAGATCGCCCGCTACCGCGCCGCCTGGGCCGAGGCCGGGTGGGACCGCGCGCCGCGGGTGTCGGTGAGCCGCAGCGTGATCCCGATCGTGTCCGACCTCGACCGCGCCTACTTCGGCGACGAGCGCCGCTCGTCGGACCAGGTCGGCCTGCTGGAGGGCGTGCGCGCCCGCTTCGGCCGCAGCTACGCCGGCGAGCCCGACCAGGTGGCCGAGGAGCTGGCCAAGGACGCCGCCGTCCGCGAGGCCGACACCCTGCTGCTCACGGTGCCGAACATGCTCGGCGTCGAGTACAACGCCCGGCTGCTGGAGAACGTCGCGCGCCACGTCGCGCCGGCGCTGGGCTGGACGCCCGCCGCCGCGCGCTGACGCACGCACGCGAGAGGCCCGGGGGGCGGGGGGGGGGGGGGGGGGGGGCGCTGGGGGGGGGGGGGGGGCGCGGCTCGGCCCCCACGCAGCGGGGCGGGCGGGGCCTCTT
>NZ_JBJGZJ010000009.1:0-162638 GCF_054050435.1 Geodermatophilus sp. SYSU D01036
CCCCCGAACAAGCGGCACCGGCCCGCCGCCCCCCCCCCCCCCCCCCCCCCCCCCCCCCCCCCCCCCCCCCCCCCCCCCCCCCCCCCCCCCCCCGGGTGCCTCAGCGCAGGGCCCGGTTGACCGCCGAGACGACGGCGCGCAGCGAGGCGCTGACGATGTTCGGGTCGATGCCCACGCCCCACAGCACGCGCTCGCCGACCGCGCACTCGACGTAGGCGGCGGCGCGGGCGTCGCCACCGGCGGACAGGGCGTGCTCGGCGTAGTCCAGGACCCGGACGTCGACGTCGAGGGTCTTCAGCGCGTCGACGAACGCGGCGATCGGGCCGTTGCCGCGGCCCTGCACGGTGACCGGGACGCCGTCGGCGGTCAGCTCGACCACCATCTCGTCGAGCTGCTCGCCGTGGGCGGTGTGCCGGTGGCCGCTGAGGGCGAACCGGCCCCACGGGGCGTCGGGGTCGGGCAGGTACTCGCTGGTGAACGCGGCCCACATCTGCTGGGCGGTGACCTCACCGCCCTCGTCGTCCGTGTGCCGCTGGACGACCCCGCTGAACTCGATCTGCAGCCGCCGGGGCAGGTCCAGGTGGTTCTCGGTCTTCATGATGTAGGCCACGCCGCCCTTGCCGGACTGGCTGTTGACCCGGATGACCGCCTCGTAGCTGCGGCCGACGTCCTTGGGGTCGATCGGCAGGTACGGCACCGCCCACGGCATCTGCTCGACCGGCTTCCCGGCGGCGGCCGCGTCGGCCTCCAGGGCCTTGAAGCCCTTGTTGATGGCGTCCTGGTGGGAGCCGGAGAAGGCGGTGTAGACCAGGTCGCCGCCGTACGGGTGCCGCTCGTGCACGCCGAGCTGGTTGCAGTACTCGACGGTGCGGCGGATCTCGTCGATGTCGGAGAAGTCGATCTGCGGGTCGATGCCCTGGCTGAACAGGTTCAGGCCCAGGGTGACCAGGTCGACGTTGCCGGTGCGCTCGCCGTTGCCGAACAGGCAGCCCTCGATGCGGTCGGCGCCGGCGCGGTAGCCCAGCTCGGCGGCGGCGACGGCGGTGCCGCGGTCGTTGTGCGGGTGCAGGCTCAGCACGACGGCGTCGCGGCGGCCCAGGTTGCGGTGCATCCACTCGACCTGGTCGGCGTAGACGGTCGGCTCGGCCATCTCGACGGTCGCCGGCAGGTTGAGGATGGTCGGCCGGTCAGGGGTCGGCTCCCAGACGTCGGTGACCGCGTTGCAGATCTCGACGGCGAAGTCCAGCTCGGTACCGGTGAAGGACTCGGGGCTGTACTCGAACCGGATCTCGGTGTCGCCGGCCTGCTCGGCCAGCTTGCGGACCAGCTGGGCGCCGTGGACGGCGATGTCGACGATGCCGGCGCGGTCGCTGCCGAAGACGACCCGGCGCTGCAGCGTGCTGGTCGAGTTGTAGAGGTGGACGATCGCCTGCCTCGCGCCGCGCAGCGACTCGAAGGTGCGCTCGATCAGCTCGTCCCGGGCCTGGGTGAGGACCTGGATGGTGACGTCGTCGGGTACCAGGTCGTCCTCGACGAGCTGGCGGACGAAGTCGTAGTCGGTCTGGCTGGCCGCCGGGAAGCCGACCTCGATCTCCTTGTAGCCCATCCGCACCAGCAGCTCGAACATCCGGCGCTTGCGGTCGGGGCTCATGGGGTCGATCAGGGCCTGGTTGCCGTCGCGCAGGTCGACGGCGCACCAGCGCGGGGCCACCGTGGTGACCTTCTCCGGCCAGGTGCGGTCGGGCAGGTCGACCGGCTGGAACGCGGCGTAGCGGGAGATCGGCATCCCCGACGGGCGCTGGGGGTTGCGGGCGTGCGGGTGCTGGGGGCTGGTCACGGTGGGATGACTCCTCTGGTGCGGGCTGGACTGTCGCTCCTGGGGGGCGGTCAGCGGGCACCGGGACGTCATCGACCACGGCAGGATCTCCGCGGCGAGGGAGCCGACCTAGGAGGAGGCCTCGCCGCGGCGGGTAAGCAGGAGGCTGCCGCGCACGGAGCCCACGGTAGCAGCGGGTCAGCTCAGGTCGCAGCCACACGCGCAGTCCGGCGCGTGCGGGGCGGGCCGGCCCGGCCTGGGCGGCCGCTCGTCGAGCAGCAGGTCGTCGCAGGCCGGCGGGCACACGCAGCGGAAACCGTCGTCGAACGGCCGGCCCCTGCCCTCCTCCAGGAACTGCGCCCGTTCCGCGGCCCGCGCCCGCGCCGCGGCGGCCCGCCGGGCTGCGGCCCGGTCGGCCAGGGCGTCGCCCGGCTGCGGGAGCTGGTGGTCCTCCGGGGTCCCGCGCGCCCGACGGCGGTCGTCCCTGCTGCCCCGGTCCCGGGTGAACGTGTAGGTGACCGGCGTGCGGTCGTACCGGTGCGGCCCGTGCCACCAGCCGTCGTCCCCGTGCCGGGTGTCCAGGTGCGCGGGGAAGAGCCGGTCGCCCTCGTCCCGCACGGCCGCGCCGTCCATCGGCGCCACCTCCCGCCCCTCGGTGTCCAGCAGCGCCAACCGCAGCCCCGCGACGGCCGCCAGCCGTGCCAGGGCGCGGGCGTCGAGCCCGCGCGTCCCGGCCTCTGCCGCGGCTACCGTCGAGCTGGGCAGCCCTCCCGCTTGGGCCAGCTCCCGCTGCGACAGGTCCGCGACGCGACGGATCCGCCGGAGCAGTCCTGACAGGGAGAAGTCGGACACCAGGCCAGCGTCGCCGCCGGGACTCGCCCGAGAGCTGCCGGATGTCTTCCTGTGGAAGCTCGTGCTCTGCACACAGGTGTAGGCAGAGCGCGAAGGCCGGTCCTGCTACGGGTCTGCGGACGCTCGTGCTCTGCCCACAGGTGTGGGCAGAGCACGAGTTCGCTCGGGAGGTGGCACTGCCGGGGCCGGCACGGGCGGAGCCGGGCGCGGGAAACGGCCCATCGGTCCTGGGGCGGGGCGCGCCGGGGCCGGCCGGTCGGGCCGGTCGGGCCGGTGGGTGGGGCGGTGGCTCAGAACTCGCGGCGGCGGCGGAGGCGGAGGGGACGGCCGTCGGGGTCGTCGACCAGGCGGTACAGCGGCGTCGCCCAGAGGCGGGTGGGCAGCGTCAGCCGCTCGGCCCTGTGGTGGCGCAGCCGGCCGCGCGGGCGGGGGCCGCGGCAGCCGCCGTCGTACCAGGCGTCGAGTGCGTCGGCCGCGGCGTCGAGGGTCGCGACGAACGTGGCCGGGTCGAGCAGGTCGGCGTCCTCGCTGCCGTCCCCGGCCCGGTCGGTGTGCTCGCGGGCGAGCACCAGCCGCAGGTCGCGGGCGAAGGTGCGCGCGCCGTCGCCGGTGCCGGCCGGGTCGCGCGGTTCGCGGGGGTCGAGCGTGGTGTCGAGGACGGCCGACGACAGCTCGCTGTCGTGGGTCCAGGAGCGGCGGTTGAAGTTGTCGCTGCCGACGCTGGCCCACACGTCGTCGACCACGCACACCTTCGCGTGCACGTAGACCGGAGTCCCCTCGTGGTTCTCGACGTCGTACACGTGCACCCGGTCCCGGCCGGCCCGGCGGCACATCTCGATCGCCTGCCAGCGCCCCACGTACTGCGGCCGCTGGGCGATCGCCCCGTCCTGGTCGGGCACCCGCGGCACGACGACGACCAGGTGCAGGTCCGGGTGCTCGCGCAGCGCGTCGGCGAACAGCTCCGCCACCTCGGCCGACCACATGTACTGGTCCTCGAGGTAGATCAGCCGCCGCGCCCGCCGGATCGCCTTCGAGTAGCCGCGGGCGATCGACCGCTCCCCGTCGGGGGCGAAGTCGTAGCGCGGCCGGATCGCCGGGTAGGTCCGCAGGCTCTGCACCAGGTGCGGCCCCATCGGCGGCGGGGCCGGCAGCTGCGGCGGCAGCCGGTCGGCGAACATGCGGCCCCGGCGGAACCGGTCGATCACGTGCGCGATCGGGTTGCCCTCGTCGGGGTCGGTGGGGTCGTCCCACCGCTCGCGGAACACCGTGTCCAGGGCCGCGACGGCCGGGCCCCGGATCATCAGCTGCACGTCGTGCCAGGGCGGGGTGGGGCCGTACGCCGCGGCCATCGGCAGCGTCTGCGGGTCGCCGCGGTGGTCGGCGTCGTCGCGGCGGCTGTGGCACAGGTCGATCCCGCCGACGAAGGCGGTGTCCTTCGTCGGGTCCTGGTCGTGCCGGCAGACGACGAGCTTCTGGTGGTGGCTGCCCCCGCGGCGCACCCGCTGGTCGAGCACCACCAGGCCGCCGCCGTCCTCGACCTCGCGGTCCAGGGCCCGGTTCTCGCGGGCACTGAACGACAGCCAGTCCACGTGCGAGCGCCAGACCAGGCCGCGCACGGTCACCCCGCGGCCCACCGCCTCGGTGAACAGCTGGGCGACGGTCGGCCCGCCGGGGCGCAGCTCCTCGTCGGGGTCGCCGCGCCAGTCGGTGAAGAACAGGTGGTCGCCCTCGTCGAGCCCCTCGACGCACTCGACCAGCCGGTCGAAGTAGGTGGCGCCGTGCACCAGCGGCACGGCGAGGTTGCCCTCGGTCCAGGCCGGCAGCTCCGTGGCCGCGTTGCCCCGCTCCTCGGCGCTGAGCAGCCAGTCCTCGGGAGCGGTCACCCGGTGATCACATCGCCCGCGGCGGCGGGACGCAACGGGACGGCGCCGGGCTGATTCACGGGGCAGGAGGGCGGCATCGGTAGCCTGTGGACCCGTGGCCCTCGTCGTGCAGAAGTACGGTGGCTCCTCCGTGGCCTCCGCCGCCCACATCAAGCGCGTCGCGGAGCGCATCGTCGCGGAGAAGAAGGCCGGCAACGACGTCGTCGTCGTGGTCTCGGCGATGGGCGACACCACCGACGAGCTGCTCGACCAGGCCGGGCAGATCACCGACGACCCGCCCGGCCGCGAGCTGGACATGCTGCTCACCGCGGGCGAGCGCATCTCCATGGCGCTGCTGGCCATCGCGATCAGCACCCACGGCTACGAGGCCCGGTCGTTCACCGGCTCGCAGGCCGGGGTGATCACGACCTCCAGCCACGGCAAGGCGCGGATCATCGACGTCACGCCCGGCCGGCTGCGCTCGGCGCTGGACGAGGGCTCGGTCGTCATCGTCGCCGGGTTCCAGGGCGTCAGCCAGGACACCAAGGACGTCACCACGCTCGGCCGCGGCGGGTCGGACACCACCGCGGTCGCCGTCGCCGCCGCGCTGCAGGCCGACGTCTGCGAGATCTACACCGACGTCGACGGCGTCTTCACCGCCGACCCGCGGATCGTCCCCAACGCCCGGCGGCTGGAGACGGTCACCTACGAGGAGATGCTCGAACTGGCGGCCTCCGGCGCGAAGGTGCTCATGCTCCGCTGCGTCGAGTACGCCCGCCGCTACGGCATCCCGGTGCACGTCCGCAGCTCCTACTCACAGCTCCCCGGCACCGTGGTGACCGGCTCGATGGAGGACCTCAGCGTGGAACAGGCGATCATCACCGGCGTCGCGCACGACCGCAGCGAGGGCAAGATCACCGTCTACGGCGTCCCGGACCGGCCGGGCGAGGCCGCGCAGATCTTCCGCGTGCTCGCCGACGCCGAGATCAACATCGACATGATCGTGCAGAACGTGTCGGCCGAGGCCAGCAAGCTCGCCGACATCTCGTTCACGCTGCCCAAGAGCGACGGCCCGGCCGCGATCGCCGCGCTGGAGAAGGTCAAGCACACCGTCGGCTACAGCGACGTCCGCTTCGACCAGCACATCGGCAAGGTGAGCCTGGTCGGCGCCGGCATGCGCAGCCACCCCGGCGTCTCGGCCCGCTTCTTCGGCGCCCTGGCCGACGCCGGCGTCAACCTCGAGCTCATCAGCACCTCGGAGATCCGCATCTCCGTGGTCTGCCGCGACAGCGACGTGGACCTCGCCGTCCGCGCGGTGCACGACGCCTTCGACCTCGGCAGCGACGAGGAGGAGGCCGTGGTCTACGGAGGGACGGGACGATGAGCATCTTCAAGCGCGACGGCCTGCGGGTCGGTGTCGTCGGCGCCACCGGCCAGGTCGGCGCCGTCATGCGCCGGATCCTCGCCGAGCGGCAGTTCCCGCTCGGCGAGCTGCGGTTCTTCGCCAGCGCCCGCAGCGCCGGGAGCACCCTGCCCTGGGCGGACGGCGAGATCACCGTCGAGGACGCCGCCACCGCCGACCCGACCGGGCTCGACGTCGCGCTGTTCTCCGCGGGCGCGAGCACCTCGCGGGCGCAGGCGCCGCGGTTCGCCGAGGCCGGCGTGACCGTCGTCGACAACAGCTCCGCCTGGCGCCGCGACCCCGACGTCCCGCTGGTCGTCGCCGAGGTCAACCCGCACGCCCTGGCCGACATCCCCAAGGGCATCGTCGCCAACCCGAACTGCACCACGATGGCCGCGATGCCGGTGCTCAAGCCGCTGCACGACGAGGCGCAGCTGGTCCGGCTGGTCGCCAGCACCTACCAGGCGGTCTCCGGCAGCGGCCTGGCCGGCGTCGAGGAGCTCGACGGGCAGGTGAAGGCGGTCGTCGACAAGGCCGCCGAGCTGACCCACGACGGCGCGGCGGTGGCCTTCCCCGAGCCGCAGAAGTACGTGCGCCCGATCGCGTTCAACGTGCTGCCGCTGGCCGGCAGCGTCGTCGACGACGGCTCGCTCGAGACCGACGAGGAGCAGAAGCTCCGCAACGAGAGCCGCAAGATCCTCGGCATCCCCGACCTGCGGGTCGCGGGCACCTGCGTGCGGGTGCCGGTCTTCACCGGGCACTCGCTGTCACTCAACGTCGAGTTCGCCCGGCCGCTGCCGGTCGCCCGCGCCACCGAGCTGCTCACCGGGGCGCCGGGCGTGCAGCTCACCGACGTCCCGACGCCGCAACAGGCCGCCGGGCAGGACCCCAGCTACGTCGGGCGCATCCGGCAGGACCAGAGCGTCGACGACGACCGCGGGCTGGTGCTGTTCGTCAGCAACGACAACCTGCGCAAGGGCGCGGCACTCAACACCGTGCAGATCGCCGAGCTGTTGCTCCGGCGCTGAGCGGAGGTGGCACCCGTCGGCCGTCCGGGGGCCGGGTGGCGGGTCGCCGCGCAGGTCGCCGTCGTCCTCGCGCTGGCGGCGCTCGCCGGGCTGGTCTCGGCCCTGGGGCCCAACGACCCCTGGCACAACTGGTTCGACCTGCGGGTCTACGACGGCGCGGTCGAGTGGTGGCGCTCGGGCCGGCCGCTCTACGACTACACGTTCGGCCGCACCGACTACGGCTTCACCTACCCGCCGTTCGCGGCGCTGGCGGTGCTGCCGATGACGCTGCTGTCGATCGATGCGGTCGCGGCCGTGCATGCCGCGCTCAACGTGGTGGTGCTGGCCGGGATCACCGCGTGGCTGGTCGCGCCGCTCGCCCGCCGGCACGGGTGGCCGGTGGCGTTCGCCGTCGCCGCCGCGCTGCCGGTGGTCTTCGTGCTCGAGCCGGTGCGGGAGACGATCGGCTTCGGCCAGGTCAACCTGCTGCTGCTCGCGCTGGTGCTGGCCGACGTCGCCGCGCTGCACCGCGGGTGGCGGTGGGCCGGCGCCGGCATCGGGCTGGCCGCCGCGTTCAAGATCACGCCGGGGCTGTTCGTCGTGTACCTGCTCCTGACGCGGCGCTGGCGGGCGGCGGCGGTCGCGGTCGGCACCGCGGCGGTCGCGACCGGGCTGGCCTTCGCCGTCGCGCCGGCGACGTCGTGGCGGTTCTTCACCGAGACGCTGTGGCAGACCGAGCGGGTGGGCCGGCTGGACAAGACGTCCAACCAGTCGCTGCTGGGCGCGCTGGCGCGGCTCACCGACCCCGAGGAGCCGCCGCGGGCGGTGTGGCTGGTCCTCGCCGTCGCCGTCCTCGCGCTGGTGCTCACCCGCGCGGTGCGGGCTGCCCGCGCCGGTGACGACCTGGCCGGCGTGGCGCTCACCGGCCTGGCCGCCTGCCTGGTCAGCCCGATCGCCTGGTCGCACCACTTCGTCTGGCTGGTGCCCGCGCTGGTCGTCCTCGTGGACGTCGCCGCGGGCACGCGGGCAGCGCCCGGGTGGCCGTCCGTCCGCTGGGCCGCCGCGGCGCTCGCCGTCGTCACCGGGCTGGTGCTGGCGTCGTCGTCGATCTGGTTCGCCGAGGCCGACCCCGGCCTCCACCACGACCTCGGCGTCCCGGGGCTCGTGGTGGAGGACCTCTACCTGCTGACGACGCTCGCCGTCGGCGCCCTGCTCCCGGCCCGCGCGATGACACCGTCGGCCTACCGGCCGACACCGCGGCCAGGTGCCGTCCCCGACCGCCGTTGAGCCGCTCCGTGGTCCCGGTCGGGGAGCCTCCGGCCCCCGCTCCCGGGACCACACGTCACGGTGTGACGTGTCTGAGGGCGAACGACAGCGCCGTCTCGACCTGCCGGATCGTCTCCTCGATGACCAGCGAGCCGTGGCCGGCGTCGAAGCGGTACACCTCGTGCGGGCGGCCCAGCCGGTCCAGCTCGGCGAGGTAGTTCTCGATCTGCCGGATCGGGCAGCGCGGGTCGTTGGCGCCGGCGACGACGAGCACCGGCGCCCGCACCTGCTCGACGTAGGTGATCGGCGAGGACCGCACGTACCGCTCGTGCACCTCGTCGGGGGAGCCGCCGAACAGCGCCCGGTCGTAGGCCCGCAGGCCCTCCATCTCGTCCTCGTAGGCGGCCAGGTAGTCGGCCACCGGCACCTCGGCGATGCCGGCGGCCCAGCGCTCGGGCTGCGTGCCCAGGCCCAGCAGGGTGAGGAAGCCGCCCCACGAGCCGCCGGTGAGCACCGCGCGCGCCGGGTCGAGGAAGCCCTCGGCGACCAGCGCGTCGTAGACCGCGGCGACGTCCTCGAGCTCGGTGAGCCCGGGCCGGCCGGTGAGTGCGTCCCGCCAGGCGCTGCCGTAGCCGGTGGAGCCGCGGTAGTTGACGTGCACGACCGCGTAGCCGGCGTCGACGTAGGCGGCGCGGCGGGCGCGGTAGGAGTCGTCGTCGGCGGACTCGGGGCCGCCGTGCACCAGGAACGCGGTGGCGTACGGCGGCTCCCCGGCCGGCCGGACGACGAGGGCGTGCACGTCCCCGCCCGGGCCGGGCACCCAGCGGTCCTCGACCGGGTGCGCCGCCGGCGGCTCCTCACCGGGCGCGGCGAGCACCACCGGCCCGTCGGCGCGGCGGATCACCGGCGGGCGCTCCGAGGACGACCAGGCCAGCTCCACGGTCCCGTCCGGGCGCGCGGTGGCCCCGCGGACGACGCCGGACGGGGTGTCCAGCCGCTCGAGCGCACCCGTCGCCAGGTCGTAGCGGTACAGCTCGCTGCGGGCGGCGTGGTCGTGGCCGACCAGCAGCGCCGACCCGTCCGCGTACCAGCCGGCGGTCACGTCGCCGGGCAGGTCGAGCACGATCTCGGTCTCGGTGTCGGCCGCGACGTCCCAGACCAGCAGCTCCTCCCGGCCGCGCCGCTCGTGGCCGACCAGCAGCCGCCGGTCGCCGGGCAGCGGGGCGAACTCCAGCGCGTGCAGGCCGCGGCCCTCGCCGTCCCACTTCTCGGCCACGACCGTGTCGTCGGCGGTCCGCAGCACCCGCAGCGCCGGGTAGCGCGGGTCACCGTGCTCGGAGTGCGAGAGGACCAGCAGCTCGTCGTCGAGGGTGAGGGCGTCGACCGACGCGGGGTCCTCGTGCCGGTAGACCACCCGCGGCGTCCCGCCGGTGGGCGCCAGCCACAGCTCGCTGCCGTCGTCGGTGGAGCGGCCGATCGCCACGAGCGAGGAGCCGATCTCCAGCCCGGCGGGGTAGGCCGGCCCGACCTCCGGGACGGCGACCCGGTCGTCGCCGCCCGCGAACGGCTGCACCATCCAGACGCCGAACTCGTCGCCGTCGGTGTCGGCGAACCACCAGATCGTCTCGCCGTCGGGGGACAGCGTGCCGATCAGCGTGCCGTTGGGCCGGTCGGTGGCCTGGCGGTGCGCGTCGGTGGTGCGGTCCCACGCGTACTGCTCGACGACGCCGCTGACGTCCGAGGCGTACAGGCAGCGCTGCGGCGCGCGCAGCGCCCAGTCGGGCAGGCTGACACGGGGCGCGCGGAAGCGGGCCTGCCAGCGGGCGGTGACCTCCGGGGACAGGACGGGGGCGCTCACCCGCTCATCTTCCCCCGGCGCCCGCCCCGGCTCTCCGGCCGCCCCGGGCGGCGATCGCCCGGGCCTGTTCGGCCGCGGCGTCGGCGGCGGCGTCGCGGACGTCGCCGATGAGCAGCTCGAGCACGTCCTCCAGCGCCACCAGGCCGACGGTGTGCCGCTCCCCGCCGCGGGTGTCCACCACGCCGCCGAGGTGGGCGCCCTGCGCGCGCATCTCCGAGAGGACCTCGGGCAGCCCCGTGCCGGGCGCGATCGGCACCAGCCGGTTGACGTGCTCCTCCGGGATCGGCCGGTCCCGGCCCTCGGCCCCGATGCCCAACACGTCCTTGACGTGCACGAAGCCGGTCAGCGACCCGTCGTCGGCCCGGACCGGGTACCGGCTGAAGCCGTGCTCGGCCACGACGGCCTCCAGCTGCCGCGGCGTCGTCGCGCGCGGCACGGTGACGACGGTGTCCATCGGCAGCAGCACGTCCTCGACGGTGTGCTGCTCGAAGGTGAGCGCGCCGGCCGCCAGCTCGCTGACCTCGGTGCCCAGCAGCCCCTCGCGCCGCGACTGGGTGATCATCGAGCGGATCTCGGTCTCGTCGAAGCTGGCCGCCACCTCGTCGGTGGGCGTGGCGCCGAACAGCCGCACGAAGCCGTTGGCCGTGGTGTTGAAGAACCAGATGACCGGCTTGAGCAGCCGGGTGAAGGCGGCCAGCGGCGGGCCGAGCGCGATCGCCGCGCGGTCCGGGCCGGCGATGGTGATGTTCTTGGGCACCATCTCGCCGAGCACCATGTGCAGCACGGTCACCAGCGCCAGCGCGATGACCAGCGCGATCGGGTGCAGCAACGCGTCCGGCACGTGGAGCGCGTGCAGCGGCGCCTCGATGAGGTGGGCGACGGCCGGCTCGCCGACGGCGCCCAGGCCCAGCGAGCACAGCGTGATGCCCAGCTGGGCGCCCGCCATGTTCTGCGACACGTTGCGCATCGCGGCCAGGGTCCTGGCCGCCCGCGCGGAGCCCTGCGCGACGCGCGGCTCGATCTGGTCGACCCGCGCGGACACCAGCGCGAACTCGGCGGCCACGAAGAACGCGTTGCCCAGCAGCAGGCCGACCAGGATCAGCAGGCTGACGACGTCGCTCACGCCGCCGCCTCCTGCCGCGCCCGCGCCCGCGAGGCCGTGGCGCCCGGCGGCAGCACCACCGTCCGCTCGGCCAGGATCCGCGCGACCCGGCGGCCGTCGAGGCTCTGCACGGTCAGTTGCGCGCCGTCGAACTCGACGCGGTCGCCGACCTCGGGCAGCCGCTGCAGCCGCTCGGCGAGGAACCCGGCCAGCGTCTCGTACCGCCCCTCGGGCACCGCGATGCCGGTGCGGTCGAGCACCTCGTCGGGCCGCAGCAGCCCGGACAGCACCCACCGCACGTCGTCGACCCGGCGGATGGTGCGCAGCGGCCGGTCGGTCTCGTCGGCGATCTCCCCGACCAGCTCCTCCACGATGTCCTCCAGCGTCACGACGCCGTGCGTGGCCCCCCACTCGTCGACCACCAGCGCGATCTGCAGGCCCTGCTCGCGCAGCAGGTCCAGCAGCCGCTCCAGCCGCAGGGACGAGGGGACGGCGAGCACCGGGTCGGCCAGCTCGCCGGCGGTGCGGCGGCCCCGCTCGGCCTCCGGGACGGCGACCGCGCGCTTGACGTGCACGACCCCGGTGACCTCGTCGAGGTCGGAGCCGTAGACCGGGAAGCGCGAGTTGCCCGACTCGGTGGCCGCCACGATGACGTCGGCGGCAGTGGCGCTGGCCCGCAGCGTCCACAGCCGGGTCCGTGGCGTCATGACGTCGGTGGCGTACTTGGCGCGCAGGCCCAGCGAGCGCTCGAACAGGCGGGCGGCGACGGGGGAGAGGTCGCCCTCGGCCGCCGACCGGCGGGCCACCGCGGCCAGCTCCTCGGCGCCGCGGGCGGAGTCCAGCTCCTCGCGGGGCTCGAAGCCCAGCCGGCGCACGATCGCGTTGGCCAGCCGCTGCAGCGCGTTGACGACGACGCCCGCGACCGCGGTGAACGCCCGCATCCCCGGCGCGACGACCTTCGCGATGCCCAGCGGGTCGGCGATCGCCAGGTTCTTCGGCCCGAGCTCGCCGAGCAGCATCTGCAGCGTCGTCGCCAGGGCCAGCGCGAGGCCGTAGGAGACGCCCGTGGCCGCCGCCTGCGACAGGCCCAGCGCCTCGAGCGGGCCGTGCAGCAGCTGCCCGATCGCGGGCTCGGCCAGGTAGCCGACGACGAGCGTGGTCAGCGTGATGCCGAGCTGCGCGGCCGACAGCTGCGTGGACAGGGTCCGCAGTGCGGTCGCCACGCCGCCGGCGCGGGCGTCCCCGGCGCGGGCGGCCTCCTCGACGCGGCCGCGGTCGACCGTGGTCAGGGAGAACTCGGCCGCCACGAAGAAGCCGGTCAGAGCCGTGAGCAGCACGGCGGCGAGGAGGAGCAACCACTCGGTCATCGGGTCCCCGGTGCCCGCATCGGCGCCCGGCCAACCCCGGGAACGACTCAGGGGCCGCCCGCAGGCGGCCCCTGAGCTGGAGTCGGGGTGACAGGATTTGAACCTGCGGCCTCGTCGTCCCGAACGACGCGCGCTACCAAGCTGCGCCACACCCCGGTGCCTGGACCACTGTACCGTCCCGTTCCCGTGGCCCCTCCGCAGGGTCCCGCCGCGAGCCTGCGAGTGGCGGGGGCAGAGAGGTCCTTCCTCAGGCGGGTGTCACGCGGGCCGCGCCGTCAGCGTGAGCAGGGTCGCCTCGGGCGGGCAGGCGAACCGGGCGGGCGCGTAGGGGCTGGTGCCCAGGCCCGCCGAGACGTGCAGCCAGGTGCCGTTCGGCCGCCCCGGGGCGGGCTCGGCCCAGCGGTGCAGCCAGCGGACCCGGTCCCGGTCGATGCCGCAGTTGGTGACCAGCGCCCCGTAGAACGGCACCCGCAGCTGCCCGCCGTGGGTGTGGCCGCACAGCAGCAGGTCGTAGCCGTCGGCGGCGAAGCGGTCGAGCACCCGCGGCTCGGGGGAGTGGACGACACCGATGCGCAGGTCCGCCGTCGGGTCGGCCGGCCCGGCGACGGCGTCGTAGTCGTCCCGCCGGATGTGCGGGTCGTCGCAGCCGGCCAGCACGATCCGCCGGCCGGCGACGGTCAGCTCGCCGCGGGCGTTGGTGAGGTCCAGCCAGCCGCGGCCGGTCAGCCCGTCGCGCAGGTCGCGCCAGGGCAGCTCGGTGCCGTGCACCCGCTTGTCGGGGCGGGTCAGGTAGCTGAGCGGGTTCTTCGGCCGCGGCCCGTAGTAGTCGTTGGACGAGGTGACGAAGGCCCCCGGCCGGTCCAGCAGCGGGTCCAGCGCCTGCAGCACCGTCGGGACGGCGTCGGTCCCGGCCAGGTTGTCCCCGGTGTCGACGACGAGGTCGGGCTCGAGGCCGTCCAGCGCCGCCACCCAGTCGCGCTTGGACCGCTGCCCGGCGGTCATGTGCAGGTCCGACAGGTGCAGCACGGTCAGCGGCGCCGAGCCGGGGGCCAGCACCGGGACGTCGAAGCGGCGCAGCGTCCAGCGGTTGCGTTCGTACAGCGACGCGTAGGCGACGGTGGAGGCGCCCGCGGCGACGGCGGCCGTGGGCAGGGTGGTGTACCAGCGCACGGGCCCGAGCCTACGGGCCGTGATCGGCCCCGGCGGCCGGGACGGCGGGCGTCGTGCCAGGCTGAGGGCGTGTCTGACCTGAAGGACCGGCTGCGCGCCGACCTGACCTCCGCCATGAAGAGCCGCGACGAGCTGCGCACCGCGACGCTGCGGATGGTGCTCGCGGCGGTCAGCGCGGAGGAGGTCGCGGGCAGGGAGGCCCGGGAGCTGTCCGACGACGAGGTGCTCGCGGTGCTGCGGCGCGAGGCCAAGCGGCGCCGCGAGGCGGCCGAGGCGTTCGACGGGGCCGGCCGCGCCGAGCAGGCCGGCCGCGAGCGCGCGGAGGGCGAGGTGGTGGCCGCCTACCTGCCCGCCCAGCTCGACGACGCCGACCTCGCCGCGATCGTCGCCGACGCGATCACCCGCACCGGCGCGAGCGGCATGAAGGACATGGGCCGGGTCATGGGCGCCGCCAACGCGGCCGTCGCCGGCCGGGCCGAGGGCGCCCGGGTGGCCGCGGAGGTCCGCCGCCAGCTCGGCTGACCCGGGGCGGCCCCCGGGTCAGCCGGGGGCGGGCTCAGTTCCCGCCGCGGCCGTTGCCGCCGTTCCAGTTGCCGTTGCCGGGCCAGCCGTTGGCGTTGCCCTGGTCCGCGTCGCCCTGCCCGGCGCCGCCCTGGTCCGGCGTGGGCGCGGGGGCGCTCGGCGCCGGCGGGGCGGGCGCGGGCTGCCCCTGCAGCAGCGCGGGGTCGGCCGGCGGGAACGCCGAGGTCGGCTTGTCGGCGAGGAAGGGCGCGAAGGCGTCGTGCCAGATGGTGGCCGGCATGTTGCCGCCGTAGCCGCCGACGTCCTGCTGCTCCTTGGGGTTGAACACCATGACGCTGGCCGCGTACTCGGGCATGACGCCGACGAAGGCCACCGAGTCCCGGCCCTGCGCGGTACCGGTCTTGCCGGCGATCGCGCGACCCGGGATGGCGGCCCGGGTGCCGGTGCCCTCGGGGTTGGCGGTGTCGCCGACCAGGATGTTGGCCAGCGTGTTGGCGATGTTCGCCGGGATCGCGTTCGGCGTGCACCGGTCGCCGCGGACCACGGGCTGGCCGTCGTCGCCGGTGAGCGGCTGGCCGTTGCGGTCGAGCACCTGCACCACCGGGGTGGGGTCGCACCGGGTGCCCTGGGCGCCGAGTGTGGCGTACGCGTTGGCCAGGTCCAGCGGGCTGGTGGCCTCGGCGCCGAGCGTGAACGAGCCGAAGTTGCCGTCGATGATCTCGTCGGCGGAGTTCTGGGTGGGCTGGTCGAAGCTCATGCCCATCCGCTCGGCCATCCGCACCGGGCCCTCGACGCTGCCCAGCCGGTCCTCCAGCGCGAGGAAGTAGGTGTTCGACGAGCGGACCAGCGCGCCGACCATGTCGAGGGTGTCGGGGTAGTTGCCGGCGTTCTCGACGCAGTACATGCCGGTCGACTGCGACCGGTCGCCGCCGCAGGAGGGGCCGCGGAAGACCCGCGAGGTGTACTGGTTGCCCGGCGTGCTGATCACGGTGCTGGCCGGGATGCCGGCCTCGAGCGCCGCGGCGGCGGTGAACACCTTGTAGGTCGAGCCGGAGCCCTTGCTGGCCGCCGTGTGCAGGACGACGGACTCGCACTGCGGGTCCGCGCAGCCGTACTGCCGGTTGACGCTCATCGCCAGGACCGCGCCGGTGCCCGGCTGCACGGCGGTGAACATGCCGGCGAGCTGGGCGCCCATCGGCAGGGTGTTGAGGACCGCCTGGTCGCCGAGGGTCTGCAGCTGCGGGTTCAGCGTCGTCTGGATGGTCAGCCCGCCGTTGTCCAGCTGCTCCTGGCTGATGCCGAGCACCTGGGTCAGGTACTGCTGCATGAAGGCGCAGAAGAACCCGCCGATCGCGGCGTCGATGCAGCCGTTGGGCGGGCTGATGCCCGGCGCGACCTGCACCGGCTCGGCCATGAGCGCGGCGAGCTGCTCCTCGGTCGTCCCGTCGAGGTGGCCGAGGTCGAACATCCGCTGCAGCACCTGGTTGCGACGGGTCTGGCCGTTCCCCGGCTGGGTGATCGGGTCGTCGTTGGTCGGGCTCTGCACCAGCCCGGCGAGCATCGCCGCCTGGGGGAGGGTCAGGTCGGCGGCGTTGATGCTGAAGTACTTCTGGGCGGCGGCCTGGATGCCGTAGGCGCCCTGCCCGAAGTACACGATGTTGAGGTAGCGGGTGAGGATCTCGTCCTTGGAGTAGGTCTCCTCCAGCGCCAGGGCCAGCCGGGCCTCGCGCAGCTTGCGGGACAGGCCCTCGACGCCGTCCTGCTCGATGGCCTCCTGGCGCTCCTCGGCGCTGTCGGCGGTCTCCAGCAGGGTCTGCTTGACCAGCTGCTGGGTGATCGTCGAGCCGCCCTCCTGCACCGAGCCCGCGGCCACGTTGGTCACCGCGGCGCGCAGCGTGCCCTGCACGTCCAGGCCGTTGTGGTCGTAGAAGCGCGAGTCCTCGATGTCGACCAGCGCCTGCTTCATCACGTCGGCGATCTGGTCGGACGCCACCACCGTGCGGTTGTGGGCGTAGAAGTTGGTGATCAGCGAGCCGTCGGCGGCGAGCACGCGGGAGTTGCCCGCGGGGGTCGCGTCGGTGAGCTCCACCGGCAGCGCGTCGAGCAGGGACGCGGAGTTGCGCGCCACCAGCCCGCTCCCGCCGACGAGGGGGAAGAGCAGGCCGGCGACGAGCGCGCCGGCCACGACGATCATCGCGACGAGCTTGCCCAGGACTCGGGCGCGGGAGGCAGCAGACATCGCTGCCAATGTACGGGCCCGGCGCAGCCCGGACGGGTGATCAGGCGCGGCGCGCGGGCAGCACGCGGGTGCGCGGCACGCCGGTCGGCGTGTCGTCGTCGGGACCGGTCAGCGCCTCGGCCATGGTGCGCAGCCCGTCCAGGTCGTGGACGTCCCCGGCGGCCGCCGGGACCGCCCGCATCGCCACCTCCGGGTGGGCGCTGGTGAACCGGTCGGCCAGCCGCTGCTCGCGCGCGGCCACGGTCATCCGCTCGGCGTGCACCCGCAGGGCCCCGGCGGCCAGCGCCGCGGCCGGGTCGCCGTCCCCGTTCTCCGCGGCGGCCTCCGCGGCCGCCTCGGCGCGGGTGGCCGACAGCCGCGTGCTCGCCGGCGGGTGGGTGCGGTTGAGCACCAGCCCGGCCAGCGGCATCCCCTCGGCCGAGAGCCGGTCGACGAAGTAGGAGGCCTCGCGCAGCGCGTCCGGCTCCGGCGTCGCGACGACGACGAACCACGTGCCCGGCCGGCGCAGCAGCTCGTAGGTGGCGGTGGCCCGCTCGCGGAAGCCGCCGAACATCGTGTCCAGCGCGGTGACGAACGCGGAGATGTCGCGCAGCAGCTGGCCGCCGAGGACCTTGCTGATGATCCGGCTGAAGAACATCAGCCCGGCCCCGGCGACCCGCAGCCCGGCCCGGCTGCCGGCGCGGGCCGGCGCGGTGAGCAGCCGGATCATCGTGCCGTCGAGGAACCGGCTCATCTTGTTCGGCGCGTCCAGGAAGTCCAGCGCCGACCGGGACGGCGGGGTGTCGACGACGATCAGGTCCCAGGTGTCGGCCGCCCGCAGCTGGCCCAGCTTCTCCATCGCCATGTACTCCTGCGTCCCGGAGAACGACGAGGACAGGGTCTGGTAGAAGGGGTTGGCCAGGATCTGCTCGGCCCGCTCGGGCGTCGAGTGCGCGGACACGATGTCGTCGAACGTCCGCTTCATGTCCAGCATCATCGCGTGGAGCTCGCCCGCGGACCCCGGGACGTCGACCCGCCGCGGCTCGTTGTCCAGCTCCACGAGGCCCAGCGACTGCGCCAGCCGGCGGGCCGGGTCGATGGTCAGGACGACGACGCGGCGGCCGGCCTCCGCGGCGGCCAGGGCGAGCGCGGCCGACGTCGTCGTCTTGCCGACCCCGCCGGAGCCGCAGCAGACGACGATCCGGGTGTCGCGGTCCTCGATGAGCGCGGCGAGGTCCATCGGGGGCGCGTGCCGGTCGGCCGCCGGTGACGCGGCGGCGCGGGCGGCGCTCACGCCGCCACCTCCGCACCGAGGTGCTCCTCGAGCCGGTCGGCCAGCTCGAACAGGCAGCCGAGGTCCATCGGGCCGGGCAGCAGCGGCAGCTCGACCGTCGGCCGGTCGAAGGACTCCACCCGGGCGCGCAGCGTGTCCTGCGCCGCCCACCGCTGGGCGTGCTCGACCGCCTCCGCGGCCAGCGCGTCGGCCAGCGCGGGATCGGCGGGCAGGCCCGCGGCGGTCAGCCCGGGCACGAGATCGGCGCCGGTGACCGCGCCCTCGGCGGCCCGCACCAGCGCCGGCTCGGGCAGCACCGGCTCGGTGGCCATGTTCACGATCACCGAGCCGACGGGCAGCTTGGCCTCGGTCAGCTCGGCGATGGCGTCGGCGGTCTCCTGCACCGGCATGTCCTCGAGCAGGGTCACCAGGTGCACCGCCGTCTGCGGGGAGCGCAGCACCGCCATGACGCCGTCGCTCTGCGTCTTGATCGGGCCGGAGCGCGCCAGACCCGCCATCTCGCTGGTGACGCTGAGGAACTTGGTGATCCGCCCGGTCGGCGGGGCGTCGACGACGACCGCGTCGTAGACCCGGTGGCCGTCCTTGCGCCGGGTCACCGCCTCCTTGATCTTCCCGGTGATCAGGACGTCGCGCAGGCCCGGGGCGATCGTCGTCGCGAAGTCGACGGCGCCCATCTTGCGCAGCGCCCGGCCGGCGCGGCGGAGGTTGTAGAACATCTCGAGGTACTCGAGCAGGGCCTCCTCGACGTCGATCGCGAGCGCCCGCACCTCCCCGCCGTGGCGGGTGACCGCGACCCGGCGCTCCTCGTAGGGCAGCGGCGGGGTGTCGAAGAGCTGGGCGACGCCCTGGCGGCCCTCGCACTCGACGAGCAGGACGGTGCGGCCCTCGGACGCCAGGGCCAGGGCCAGGGCGGCGGCGACGGTGGTCTTGCCGGTCCCGCCCTTCCCGGTGACGACGTGGCAGCGCACGGGGAAGTCGGGGCTCACCCTGACCAGCCTAGGAGCACTCCGGGGATCGCGGCCCGCCGCGGGCGCAGCGCGCACCCGCCGCCGGGCCCCCGGCGCTGCGCTAGCGTCGTCCCCCATGAGTGAACCGGCCCGCCGCAGGTGGGAGTACGCCACCATCCCGCTGCTGATCCACAACACCAAGGCGATCCTCGACTCGTGGGGGACCGACGGGTGGGAGCTGGTGACGGTGCTGCCCGGCCCGACCGGCCCCGAGCAGCCGGTCGCCTACCTCAAGCGCCCGCTGGCCTGAGGCGCCGGCGATGACGCAGGGGATGCAGGCCCAGAGCTGGCACGCGCGGCTGCGCGAACTCGGCATCCGGCTGCCCCCGGTGGCCGCGCCGGTCGCCTCCTACGTGCCGGCCGTGCGCACCGGGGCCCTGGTGTTCACCTCCGGCCAGCTGCCGTTCGTCGACGGCGGGCTGCGGCGCACCGGCAAGGTGGGCGGCTCGGTCGACCCCGAGGACGCCGCCGCCGACGCCAAGCTGTGCGCCCTCAACGCGCTGGCCGCCGTCGACGAGCTGGTCGGGCTGGACCAGGTGGCCCGGATCGTGCGCGTCGTCGGCTACGTGGCCAGCGCGGAGGGCTTCAGCGGCCAGCCGCGCGTGGTCAACGGCGCCAGCGAGCTCCTCGGGAAGGTCTTCGGCGAGGCGGGCCGGCACGCCCGCAGCGCGGTCGGCGTGGCCGAGCTGCCGCTGGGCGCGCCGGTGGAGATCGAGCTGACGGTCGAACTGCGCGGATGACGGCGATCCGCCCGGCGGCGACGGTCCTGCTGCTCCGCGACGGCGCGGAGGGGCTCGAGGTCCACCTGCTGCGCCGCACCCGCGGGATGCCCTTCGCCGGGGGGATGACCGCCTACCCCGGCGGCGGGGTGGACCCGCGCGACGGCGACACCGCCGTCGCCTGGGCCGGCCCGCCGCCCGCCGAGTGGGCGCAGGCGCTGGGCTGCGACGAGCGGGTGGCGCGGGAGCTGGTGTGCGCCGCCGTCCGCGAGACCTTCGAGGAGGCCGGCGTCCTGCTGGCCGGCTCGCCCGACGGCAGCGACGTCGTACCGGACGTGTCCGGGGACGACTGGGAGTCCCAGCGGCAGGCGCTGCTCACCCGCGAGCTGTCCCTGGCCGGGCTGCTGGCCGGGCGCGGGCTGGCGCTGCGGGCGGACCTGCTGCGGCCGTTCGCGCACTGGATCACCCCGCCGCAGGAGACCCGCCGCTACGACACCCGCTTCTTCGTCGCGGCGCTGCCGGTGGGGCAGGAGGCCCGCGACGTCTCCGGCGAGGCCGACGAGGCCAGCTGGCTCACGCCGGAGACCGCGCTGACCGAGATGCGGGCCGGCACGAGGCCGATGCTGCCGCCGACGATCCACACGCTGCGGCAGCTGTCGGCCTTCCCCGACGTGGCGGCCGCGCTGGCCGGGTCCCCGCCGGAGCCGCTGCACCCGATCATGCCCGAGCTGCGGACCACGCCCGAGGGACGCTTCGCCGAGCTGCCCGACGGCACCCGCATCGGCCTCGTGGTGCCGCTTCCCTCGTAGGGGTCGAACGCGAGAGGCCCGGAACCGCGAGGGGCCCGGAACCGTGGTGGTTCCGGGCCCCTCGCGTCCAGACGTTCAGCGCGCGCGGCGGCGGAGGCGGTCCTCGTCGAGGACGACGACCGACTTGCCCTGCAGCTGGATCCAGCCGCGGTGCACGAAGTCGGCCAGCGCCTTGTTGACCGTCTCGCGCGAGGCGCCGACCAGCTGGGCCAGCTCCTCCTGCGTCAGGTCGTGCTTGACCCGCAGGCCGTCGGACTCGCGGCTGCCGAACCGGTCGGCCATCTGCAGCAGCGCCTTGGCCACCCGGCCGGGGACGTCGGTGAATATCAGGTCGGCCACCGAGTCGTTGGTGCGGCGCAGCCGGCGGGCGAGCACGTGCAGCAGCCGCTCGCCGACCTCGGGGTGCGCCTCGATCCACGGGCGCAGCACCGACTGCGGCATCTTGGCCAGCTTGACGTCGGTGACCGCGGTGGCCGTGGCCGTGCGCGGGCCGGGGTCGAACACCGACAGCTCGCCGAACTGGTCGGACGGGCCCATGACGGCCAGCACGTTCTCGCGGCCGTCGGGGGAGCGCCGGGACAGCTTGATCTTGCCGCTCAGCACGATGTAGAGGCTGTCGCCCGGCTCACCCTCGTTGAACACGACCCGACCGCGGGGCAGGGTGATCGTCTCCAGACGGCTGGCGACGGGGTCGACGGCGTCCTCCGAGAGTCCCTGGAAGAGCCCCGACTGGGCCAGCACCTCGTCCACCACGATTTCTCTCCACCCCACCGTTCCGCGTTCGACCTGCGGGGCGTCGGCCCCGCATCCACACGGAGTCTAGGCGGCTGTGCGCACGGTCACCCGTTCGGAGACACACGGGGTGCCCCCGCGGGGTGAGTCGACCCCTCGCGGCGGCCACCCTCCAGGGGCCCGCGCCGAGCTCGCGAGGCGTGGGGGGAGGGTGGTCCTCCGTCAGACCAGCGGTCCCGTGCTCTGGCGGACCCGCGACCGGCGGCGGCGGCGCCAGCGGGCCATCGCCCGGCGGATGCCCGAGGCGGCCAGCGTGTCCACCTCGCCAGGGGTCGCCGACTCGAGGAACTCGGCCACCTCGCGCGGGGACGTCGGACGGCGCAGGGGCTCCTCGACGCGCTCCATGACCAGCAGGAACGCGATGACCATCGGGGGGAAGAGGATGACGATGAGCGCGACCACGTCACCTCCCGGGTCCGGTCGCTGCTGAGCGGGCCAGTACAGCCATGGTGGCACGGCTCCTAGGGTGTCGCCGCTGCCGCCTACCCTCGACCGCGTGTCCACGCCGGCCTACGCGCGCCCCGCTGCGCGCCGTGCTCCCGCCCGCCGTCCGGCCGCCGTGCCCTTCGACCCGGACGAGACGCCGCTGGCCCGCACCCGCCGCGCCCGCCGGATGGCCCGTGAGCTGGCCGTCATCCACCCCGACGCGCACTGCGAGCTCGACTTCACCAACGCCTTCGAGCTCCTCGTGGCCACCGTGCTCTCGGCGCAGACCACCGACAAGACGGTGAACAAGGTCACGCCCGCACTGTTCGCGAGGTACCCCGACGCCGTGGCGCTCGCCGGCGCCGACCGGGCCGACCTCGAGGCGATCCTCAAGCCCACCGGCTTCTTCCGCGCCAAGGCCAACTCGGTGCTGGGCCTGGCGCAGGCGCTGGTCGAGCGCTTCGACGGCGAGGTGCCCGGCCGCATGGCCGACCTGGTCACGCTGCCCGGCGTCGGCCGCAAGACGGCGAACGTCGTCCTCGGCAACGCCTTCGGCGTCCCGGGGCTGACCGTCGACACGCACTTCGGCCGGCTGGTCCGCCGCTTCGGCTGGACCGCCGAGGAGGACCCCGTCAAGGTCGAGGCCGAGGTCGCCGAGCTGGTCCCCAAGCGCGACTGGACCATGTTCAGCCACCGCGTCATCTTCCACGGCCGGCGCGTCTGCCACGCCAAGAAGGCCGCCTGCGGGGCGTGCGGACTGGCCCGCTGGTGCCCGTCCTACGGCATCGGGCCGACCGACCCGGAGGCGGCGACGAAGCTGGTCAAGACGCCCGCGGCGTCGGACACCGAGTGAGCGCCCGGTGCGCGGCCGCGCTGCTGGCCGGCCTCGGGGTGCTGCTGTCGTCCTGCACCGCCGTGGCAGGCGAGCCCGAGGCGCCCGAGCGGGCCACCGTCGCGGAGACGCGGACGGACCTGGCGGCCTGCCCGGAGCAGCCCGACGCCCCCGCCGCCGGCGGCGACCTGTCGGGCGTCGCGCCGATCGAGTGCTTCAGCGGCGGCACCCTCGACCTCGGTCGCGCCCCGGGCGTGCCCACCGTGCTCAACCTGTGGGCGAGCTGGTGCGGCCCCTGCCGGGAGGAGCTGCCGCTGGTGCAGCAGCTCGCCGACGCCGCCGGCGACCGCGTCCGGGTCGTCGGCGTGATCAGCCAGGACGGCGTCCCGCAGGCGGCGTCCTTCGCGGAGGACGCCGGGGTGACGATCCCCGGCGCGTTCGACGGGCACGGCGACGTCGCCGCGGCGCTCGGGCTGCGCGGACTCCCGCACACGGTGTTCCTCGCCGCCGACGGGTCGGTGGCCTTCGTGCGGACCGGCGCGGTCGAGTCCCTCGACGAGCTGCGCGCCCTGGTCGGCGAGCACCTCGGGGTGCCGCTGTGACCGGGCTCCTGCCCGGCGCCGACACCACCGGGCTGCCGGACTACCTGCTGCGGCTGGTGGCCGAGGCGGCCGACCTCCCGCTGCGGCACCGCGTGCAGGCGGCCACCGCCACCGCGCGCCGGTCCGCGGTGCTCATCCTCTTCGGCGAGGGCCCGCGCGGCGCCGACGTCCTGCTCATCGAGAAGTCCGCGCGGCTGCGCACGCACGCCGGGCAGCCGGCCTTCCCCGGCGGCGGCGCCGACCCGGGGGAGGACTACCCGGTGGGCACCGCGCTGCGCGAGGCGCACGAGGAGGCCGGCGTCGACCCGGCCGGCGTCCGGGTGCTCGCCACCCTGCCCGAGCTGTTCCTCGGGCCGTCGGACAACCTCGTCGTCCCGGTCGTGGCCTGGTGGGACGACCCCCGCGACGTCGCGGTCGGCGACCCGCGGGAGGTGGCCCGGGTGGCCCGGGTGCCGCTGGCCGACCTCACCGACCCGGCCAACCGGTTCCGCGTGCGCCACCCGGCGGGCTACGTCGGCCCGGCGTTCGGCGTCGCCGGGATGGTCGTGTGGGGCTTCACCGCCGGGCTGCTCGACGCCGTCCTCGAGGCCGCGGGCCTCGCGCGGCCCTGGGACGTCCGCGACGTGCGCCCGCTGGCGGCGGCCGGTGCGCGGCCGGCGGCCGCGCCCGGGTCGTTGGGGGAGGGCGGCGCCGAGGACGCCGCCGCGCCGACGGTGGCCGACGGCGCGACCGGGGACGCCGCGACAAGTACGGTTCCGCGGCGATGAGCAGGATCTGGACGCGCCGCCTCCCCGCGGCGCTGACCGGCGCGGCGCTGGCGGCCGGGGTGCTGGCCGGCTGCGGCTCCGGCGACGACAGCGGCGGCGGGGCCACGGCGCAACCGAGCCCCGACGCGTCGCTCGGCACGGTCACCACGGCCGAGGACGGCGTCCAGGAGGTCACCATCCAGACGCCGGACGACTACGTGTTCGTCCCCGACACCTTCACCGTGGCGCCCGGCCGGGTCCGGCTGACGGTGCAGAGCACCGCCACGCAGGCCACCCACAACTTCCGCTTCACGCCCGGCGCCGGCGTCGAGGAGATCCCCGAGGAGATCCCGCTGCTGGCCGCGGGGGCGACGGAGACCATCGAGTTCGAGGTCACCGCCCCCGGCGACCACCCGTTCGAGTGCAGCTTCCACGTCCAGCTGGGCCAGACCGGCGTCATGACGGTGCGCGGCTGACCCATGTCGCTGGTCGACCTCGTCCTCATCGTGCTGGCCCTGGTCTTCGCCTTCACCGGCTTCCGGCAGGGCCTGCTGGTGTCGGCCACCTCGTTCCTCGGCTTCCTCGGCGGCGCGGTGCTCGGCGCCCAGCTGTCCGGGCCGGTCGCCGACCGGCTCGACGGCTCCCCGGTCACCCGGGTGTTCGCCGCGCTCGTCGTCGTCCTGGCGGGGGCGCTGCTCGGGCAGGTCCTGGCCGGCGCGATCGGGCGGGCGGTGCGCCGCCGGGTCACCTGGGAGCCCGCGGAGGTGCTCGACTCGGTCGCCGGCGCCGTGGTGTCGGCGATCGCGGTGCTGCTCGTGGCGTGGATGGTCGCCACCCCGCTGGCCACCGCGCCGTTCCCCGGGCTGGCCGGGCAGGTGCGCAAGTCGGCGCTGGTGCAGGCGGTGGACCGGGCCGTGCCCGACGGCGTCCGGGCGGTCTACGACTCGCTGCGCGAGGCGATCGACCGGCGCGGGCTGCCCGACGTCCTGGACCCGCTCACGCCCACCGAGGCGCGCGAGGTCGAGGACCCGGACCCGGCGCTGGCCGCGAGCCCGGTCGTCGGCCAGGTGCAGGGGTCGGTCGTGAAGATCAGCGGCATCGCGCCGTCGTGCTCGCGGCAGATCGACGGCTCCGGGTTCGTCTACGCGCCCGGCCGGGTGATGACCAACGCGCACGTGCTCGCCGGCGTGGACGCCCCGGTCGTCGAGGCCGAGGGCGAGGAGTACGACGCGACGCCGGTGTACGTCGACGAGGAGGTCGACGTCGCGGTGCTCGCCGTCCCGGACCTCCCGCAGGTGCCGCTGGCCTTCGCCCCGGAGGTCGCCGGCACCGGCGACGACGCGATCATCATGGGCTACCCGGGCGGCGGGGAGCTGTTCATCGGCCCGGCCCGCGTCCGCGACGAGGGACCGATCAGCGGCCCGGACTTCCGCAACACCCGCACCGTGCAGCGCGACGTCTACGCGCTCCACGGCGAGGTGCGCGCCGGCAACTCCGGCGGGCCGCTGTTCGACCCGGCCGGGCAGGTCCTCGGCGTCGTGTTCGCCTCGGCGATCGACGACCCCCGGACCGGCTACGCGCTCACCGCCCAGCAGGTCGCGCCCGCCGCCACCGCCGGCGCCACCGCCACCGCCGAGGTCGACACCGGCCCGTGCGAATAGTCGAAGGACCACCCTTCCCCCACGCCTCGCACGCTCGCCGCGGGTCCCTGGAGGGTGGCCGTTCCAGCACGTCACCAGGGCCGTCCCGGTGCGTCACGTGGCCCAGTCGGCAATCGCCGCCGTGACCTCGGGGGCGGCCTCCTCGGGCGGGAAGTGGCCGATGCCGGGGAGCTCGCGCCACTCGTGGGCGCCGGCCACGTAGCGGCCCGAGCCGCGGGCGGTCCGCGGCAGCACCAGCGGGTCGGCGTCGCCGTGCAGCTGCAGGGTCGGCGCGGTGACCGGCGCGGCCATGCGGCGGGCGTAGCGCAGCCCGTCGGGCCGCAGCTGGGAGCGCCCGGCCCAGCGGAAGTACTCCATCGAGCCGTAGGCCGCCTGCGGGATCCGCGCCGCCGACCGGTACCGCTCGACGGCCTCGGCGAAGTCGGCGGTGTGCGTCCAGTCCCGCCCGGCCCACTTGCGCAGGAACTCCGCGACCGGGTCGTCGTCGGTGCGGGTCAGCCGCCGCTCGGGCAGCCGCGGCACCTGGAAGCCCAGCACGTGCCGCAGCGCCCGCCGCTGGGCGGGGTCGCGCAGGCCGGCGCGCAGCAGCCGCGGGTGGGCCATCGAGACGACGACGAGGCGGCGCACGCTGCGCGGGTGCAGCGCGGCCATCGTCCAGGCGACCAGCCCGCCCCAGTCGTGCCCGACGACGACGGCGTCCCGCTCGCCGAGGGCGCGGACCAGCGCCGCGACGTCGCCGGCCGCCGTCGGCAGGTCGTAGCCGCGCGGCGGCTTGTCGCTGGCACCGTAGCCGCGCAGGTCGGGCGCGACCGCCCGGAAACCGGCCGCCGCGAGGGCCGGCAGCTGGGCGCGCCAGGTCCACCAGAACTGCGGGAAGCCGTGCAGCAGGAGCACCAGCGGGCCCTCGCCGGCCTCGGCCAGGTGCAGCCGGACGCCGTTGGCGGAGACGTCGCGGTGGATCCAGGAGCCGGGCAGCAGGACGCTGGTGGCGTCGGGACGCTCGTCGGCGGGAGCGCCCCCGGACCTCGCGACGCTCAGACCAGGTAGCTGTCGGGGGAGCGCCGCTCGACGCGCCCGTTGCTCACCGTCGGCAGCGCGCGGCGCCGCTGACCCGGCTGCTCGCGGTGCATGACGTCGGGCAGTTCGCGCAGCGACTCCAGGGTCCGCTCCGGCTTGTCGATCCGCTTGATCATGCGCATGCCGATCAGCGCGACGAGGCCGGCGATCAGCAGCAGGCCCGCCGTGACGATGAGGTAGGAGACCCAGCGGGGCAGGCCCAGCCAGGTGAAGAGCTCGGCGAGCATGATGAACAGGAAGATGCCGGCGAAGGCCACGAGCACGCCGGCGGCGGCGAACAGCCCCCCGCTGATGCCGGCCTTCTTCGCCGAGCGGCCGATCTCTGTCTTGGCCAGCTCGATCTCCCCGCGGATCAGCGTGGAGACGTCGGCCATGGCGCTCTGCACCAGCACGCCCACGGAGGGGTCGGCGCTGACGGCATGCCGCCCGGCGGGCTGGGTGGTCGACGCGCTGTGGGCCACGGGGGCTCCTCCCTGGTCGGACTGGCGGACGGCCGCGGACGGCCTGGGGAGGATCTTGCCCCGTGACCGCCCGGATCACGCACCCGGAACCCGATCGGGCGGCCGGGACGCGGGAGGCCCGCCCTGCGCCGCGGCGCGGGGCGGGCCTCCGGTGCCTCAGTCCTCGGAGCCGCTGGTGGCGGGCAGCTTCTCCTTGATCAGGTTCATCACCGAGGAGTCGGTCAGCGTGGTGATGTCACCGAGCTCGCGGTTCTCGGCCACGTCGCGCAGCAGCCGCCGCATGATCTTGCCCGAGCGGGTCTTGGGCAGCTCCTGCACGACCATGATCTGGCGCGGCTTGGCGATCGGCCCGATGTCCTTGGACACGTGGGTGCGCAGCTGCTGCACCAGGTCCTCGCCCGAGTCCTGGGCGGACCCGCGGAGGATGACGAACGCGACGATCCCCTGCCCGGTGGTCGGGTCCGACGCGCCGACGACCGCGGCCTCGGCGACGGCGGGGTGCGCGACCAGCGACGACTCGACCTCGGTGGTGGAGATCCGGTGGCCCGAGACGTTCATGACGTCGTCGACCCGGCCGAGCAGCCAGATGTCGCCGTCGGCGTCCTTCTTGGCCCCGTCCCCGGCGAAGTAGACCTCCTTGCCGAACCGCGACCAGTAGGTGTCGACGTAGCGGTCGTCGTCGCCCCAGATGGTGCGCAGCATCGACGGCCAGGGCTGGGTGAGGACCAGCAGGCCGGTGGTGTCGTCGCCGAGCTCGTTGCCCTCGTCGTCGACGACCTTGGCCGAGATGCCGGGGAACGGCGTCTGCGCCGAGCCGGGCTTGAGGTCGGTCACGCCGGGCAGCGGCGTGATCATGTGCGCGCCGGTCTCCGTCTGCCACCAGGTGTCGACGATCGGGCAGCGGCCGCCGCCGATGTTCTCGTGGTACCAGAGCCACGCCTCGGGGTTGATCGGCTCGCCGACCGAGCCGAGCACCCGCAGCGAGGTGAGGTCGAAGCCGGCGGGGATGTCCTCGCCCCACTTCATGAAGGTCCGGATCACCGTCGGCGCGGTGTAGAGGATCGAGACGCGGTACTTCTCGATCAGCTCGAACCAGCGGCCGCGGTGCGGGGTCTCCGGGGTGCCCTCGTACATCACCGACGTCGCCCGGTTGGCCAGCGGCCCGTAGACGATGTAGCTGTGGCCGGTGACCCAGCCGACGTCGGCGGCGGTCCAGTAGACGTCGGTGTCGGGCTTGAGGTCGAAGGTCGCCCAGTGCGTGTAGGCGACCTGGGTGAGGTAGCCGCCGGAGGTGTGCAGGATGCCCTTCGGCTTCGCCGTCGTCCCGGACGTGTACATGATGTAGAGCGGGTGCTCGGCGTCGAAGGCCTCGGGCGTGTGCTCGGGCGACTGCCGGTCGACGACGTCGTGCCACCACAGGTCGCGGCCCTCGGTCCACGCGACGTCCTGCTCGGTCCGCCGGACCACCAGCACGTTGCGGACGCCCCCGGTGCGGCTGACGGCGTCGTCGACCGCGGGCTTGAGCGCGCTGGGCGCCCCGCGCCGGTAGCCGCCGTCGGCGGTGATCACCAGGACGGCGCCGGCGTCGGTGATCCGGCTGGCCAGCGCGTCGGCGGAGAAGCCGCCGAAGACGACCATGTGGACGGCGCCGATGCGGGCGCAGGCGAGCATCGCGACGATCGTCTCGGGGATCATCGGCATGTAGATGGCGACCCGGTCGCCGGCCTGCACGCCGAGCTCGAGCAGCGCGTTGGCCGCACGGCAGACGTCCTCGGTGAGCTGGGCGTAGGTGATCGTGCGGGTGTCGCCCGGCTCGCCCTCCCAGTGGTAGGCGACCTGGTCGCCGTGGCCGGCCTCGACGTGCCGGTCCAGGCAGTTGTAGGCGACGTTGAGCTTCCCGCCGACGAACCACTTGGCGAACGGCGGGTCGGTCCAGTCGAGGACCTCGTCCCACTCCTGCGTCCAGCTCAGCCGGCGCGCCTGGGTCTCCCAGAACGCCAGCCGGTCGGCCTCGGCCTGCTCGTACACGTCCGGGCCCACGTTGGCGGACGCGGCCAGCTGCTCCGGCGCCGGGAACCGGCGGCCCTCCGACCCGGTCGACTCGCTCACGTGTGCTCCCTCCGTCTCGTCGCTGCGCACGCCGTGCCGGCGGCGTGTCCCAGCACACACCGTAGGGGCCCGGGCCGCGCGCGGGGCCGGGGACCGCAACGTCGTTGCAGCAGACTGGGGCCGTGGACGGCGGACCGCAGGCGGTCGTGGCGGCCGGGGTGCCCGGGGCCGCCGGTCTCGGCCTGCTCGCCCCGCCGTCGGCGCGCCCGTTCCCGGCCACGCTGCTGGCCGACCCGGACTGGACGGCGGAGCGGATCGCGGCGCTGGGCCGCCGGTACCGCAGCACCGACCGGCGGGTGCTCGCCACCGTGTGGTGGTACTCGGCGTCGGCGGTGCTGCTGACGCCGGTCGCCGCCGGGCTGGCCACCGGCCGGCCGCTGTCGGCGCGGCCGGCCGACACGACCCTGTACGAGATCGCCGGCGGCACGGTGCTGGCCGCGGTCTCGCGGGCGCCCGCGGGCCCGGACCCGGCGGGGGAGCTGCGGGAGGCGCTGGGGTCGGCGATCGCCGCGGTGGCCGCGGCCGGCGGGGTCCGCGAGCGGCCGCTGTGGGCGGTGGCCACCGACTCGCTGGCCGGCCGGCTGCTCGCCGTCGGGCGGGCGCTCGGCGACGTGGGGACGGTCACCGCGCTGGCCGCGCCGCTCGCCGCCGCCGTCGGCGACCCGATGCCCGCGCCCCGGTACACCGACGTCGGCGGCGTCCGGTTCGTCCGCCGCGCCTCCTGCTGCCTGCTGTACCGGCTGCCCGGCGAGGCCCTGTGCACCGCCTGCCCCGGCCGGCCGCCGGCGGACCGGCAGGTGCTGCTGGAGGCCGCCGCCGGCCTGTGGTGAGTCCCGGGGCCGGGACGGCGACGGGGCGCCCGGACCGGAGTCCGGACGCCCCGTCGGGGAGCCGGCGTCAGCCGGCGGCGCAGACCCGCGCGTAGTCGGCGTCACCGGCGTGCGGGCCGCTGGTGAACCGGCAGCCGTAGGCGGGGTCGGCCACGACGGCGGGGTCGAGGACGTCGTCCCCGGCCGGGCGGACGCCGTTCTCCACCCAGTTCACCAGGTCGGTGAAGGCCTGGTTGCGCTCGGCGGCGGTGAAGTCGCAGTGCCCGACCGAGCGGATGGCGCGCTGCACGAGCAGGTCGCCGTTGCCGTGCGCGAGGGCGTCCTGGGCGTACAGCTGCTCCATGCTGAACGGCACGAACAGGTCGCCCAGGCCGTGCAGCGAGAGCACCGGGACGTCGAAGGTGCCGCTGATGGTCGGGACGCCCGACAGCCCGTTGCCGCCCGGGGAGGCCTGCACGCGCAGGACCTCGGCGTTGAGCTCCCGCTCGGCCGCGCTCAGCGCGGGGTCGGCGTCGAGCTGGTAGACGCGGTCGGCGTTGCCGGGCACCGACTTGGTGGCCGGCTCCTCGCCGTAGCCCGGGTACTGCGGGTGGACGGTCAGCAGGAACTCGTCGAAGGAGGCGAAGCCGGCCTCGGCCAGCGGGCGCTCACCCCCGGAGCGCAGCTCGGTCAGCGCCTGGAGCTGCCGCCCCGCCTCGGTCAGCGCGGACGGGGTGGGCGCCGGGCTGATGCCCAGCTCCGCGCGCATGGTCGGCGTCACCGTCGCCACGTAGTCCGCGGGCGCGGGGAACACCTGCGGGACGTCCGCCAGCGACTGGGCGGCCAGGTTGTAGTCGAGGAAGAAGTCGAACAGCCGGCGGTCGCCCATGACGCCGCAGCGGGGCAGGGCGCCGTCGTACTGGTTGCGGTACTGCTCGATGGTGACGCCGATGACGTGCCCGCCCATCGAGTCGCCGGTGATGTAACGGTGCTCGGGGGCGCCGTAGGTGGCGTCGAAGTACTGCGCCAGGCGGTGGGTGCTCTTCACGCCCGACACCGGGTCGTAGCCGTTCTCGCTGTAGCTGGAGGCCGCCCAGGCGTAGCCCTGGCCGACGAGGAAGTCGCGCTCGGGGGGATTGCTGACCGTCAGCTCGGCGCCGGTGCCGCGGTAGCCGTGCGCGTAGACGACCAGGTCGCCGTTCCAGTTCTCCGGGACCTCGATGCGGTAGCCGGCGCCGTCGTCCAGGACGCCCCACTCGCGGGTCGTGGTGGTGCCGGGCAGGGCGGGGAACGGCAGCTTCGCCTCGTCGACGAAGTACTCGACCGGCGCGGGCACGGGGTAGCGCGGCGGGGGAGCGGCGCCCGCGGGAGCGGCGGTCGCGGGCGCGGCGGTCGCGGTCACGGCCAGCGCCGTGGCGACGGGGAGCAGCAGCAGGCGGAGCGGTCGTCTCACGGAGGGGCCTCCCGGCATCGGTGACGGTGCGGGAACAGTAGGCGCCCCTGTTGCACGGCTTCACACTGGGTGTGTCCCACCTCACGCCGGGTCGGGTCCGGACGCGTCGGATCAGCGCTCCAGCGCGCGGGTGATCGCGGCGGGCAGGTCCTCGACACCCTCCCCGGTGAGGGCCGAGACCGGCACCGCGTCGGGGTAGGCGGTGCACAGGGGCGCCATCCACGCCGGCGGGGCGACGTCGGCCTCGTCGAGCGCGAGCAGCTCCGGGTGGTCGCGCGCGCCGATCTCGCAGAGGACGCCGCGCACCGCCGTCACCTGGCCCGTGGCGTCCGGCGCCGAGGCGTCGACGACGTGCAGCACCAGGGCGGCCTCGGCGACCTCCTCGAGCGTGGCCCGGAAGGCGTCGACCAGCTGGTGGGGGAGGTGGGGGACGTGGCGGACGAAGCCGACGGTGTCGGTGAGCGTGCAGGGCCGGCCGTCGGGGGTGACGGCCCGGCGGACGGTCGGGTCCAGGGTGGCGAACAGCGCGTCCTGGACGAGGACCTCGGCACCGGTCAGCCGGTTGAGCAGCGCGGACCACCCGGCGTTGGTGTGGCCGGTGAGCGCCACCGAGGGCACCCGGCTGCTGCGACGGCGGCTGCGGGTGCGCTGCCGCCGGGCGGCGGTCTGCTCCACCTGACGCCGCAGCACGGTCGTGCGCCGGCGCTGGTGGCGCCGCTGGGACTCCAGCCGCTGCTCGCCCCGGGCCGCGCACACCCGTCCCCGCAGCGCCGGCGCTCCGCCCGCCGCCGATCCGCGAGAGCTCCGTCCCCTGTCCCCGCAGCCGCGGGAGCTGGTAGGCCAGCTGGGCCAGCTCCACCTGGGCGCGGCCCTCGCTGCTGCGCGCGTGCTGGGCGAAGACGTCGAGGACCAGCGCGGTCCGGTCGACCACCCGGGCGCCCACGCGGTCCTCCAGGTCGCGGAGCTGTGCAGGTGAGAGGTCGCCGTCGGCGATGACCGACTCGGCCTGCCGGTCGGCCACCAGCCCGGCCGGCTCGGCCACCTCGCCCGAGCCGAGGTAGGTCCCCGGGGCGGGACGCTCGCGCGCCTGCACCATCCGGCCGACGACCGCGACGCCGTCGGGCTCCGCAAGCCGCTCGAGTTCGCCGAGCAGGTCGACGGCGACCCCGTCCCCCGTCGGGGCCGCCGCGGGGTCCTCCGCCCACAGGCTGAGCAGCACCGCCTGCCAGGCTGAGCAGCACCGCCTGCGGCGGGCCGTCGCCCTCGCCGCCGTTCCCCGGCCGTCCGGCCCCTGCCGTCCCCAGCAGCCCCGCGCCTGGCATCCCGGCCGTCCCGCCGGGGAGGAGAGCCGTGCTGGCCCGGCGGCCCAGCGTCACCGCCGGGCCGCCGGGCCGCCGGGCCGCCACCGGGAGGGGCGACCCGACCTACCGCCCGACCTGCAGGCAGTCCCCGTGGCTGTGGGCGAGGGCGGTGACGAAGTCGCCGGCAGCACCGGGCCCCGACGTCGCGATCGGCTCGGCGAGGGTCGCGCCGATCGGGCGGTACAGCTCTGTCTCCGAGGGGAGGTTCTGGCCGGGACAGGCCGCCTGGCCGGACCCGGCGGCTGCGGGCGTGGCCGTGAGGGCGACGAAGGCGGTGGCGGCTGCCACCACGGCGAGACGACGGGACATCGGAACAGCCCTCCGTTCCTGTGACGGGGCCGCCGTGGAAGGCGGCCGTTCCCGCTCGTGATCAGGGCAGGCAGCCCTGCACGTGGTGCTCCTGCCGGTCGACCAGGGTCCGGTCGCCGGCCTGGACGAGCAGTCCCGTGGCCGTGATCGTGAACGGCGTTCCCTGCTCCGACTCGCCGACCGCGTGGAACGTGCTGGTCATCGTCAGGACGCCGCCGCGCGGGTGCACGCCCCACCGGTCGGTGTACCGGGTGGTGTACGTGTGAGAGCCCGAGTGGACCACGAGCGTCCCCTCCGTCTCGGAGCGTGCGTCGAGCACGGTGGGGTCGACCTCACCGCTCTCGGTCAGCGCGACGACCTGCGCGTCGGTCAGGCCGCCGACCGTCGACCGCAGCCGGATCGTCTGGGTACCGGTGAAGTCGGCGGTCTCCTGCGGGGTGCACAGGCCGGTGTCCCCCTCGGCGCCGGTGGCCTCGTGGCTCTCCTGCACCGGGACCGTCACGACGTAGTCGGTGGATGCCGGCGCCGCCGAGGCTGCCGAGGGAACCACCACCCCGGCCGCCGTCAGCGCGGCCACGACAGCGGTTCGTCGTCCGCGGCGGAGGCGCACGGAGGGACCGGACCGTGCCGCACCGGCCCGGCCGGGGACCGCCGGTGCGGGACGCCGAAGCTGCGAAGAGGTGTTCATCGGGACCTCCACGGACGGGTGGACGGACGGGTCGAGCCTCCCGGCGCAGCCGGGCCGGTACATCGGGCCGGAGGTGGGTTCGCCTCCGTCCACCGGTGGAGCCGCATCGGCCCGCGGACGGATCCCCCGGAGGTCGCCGGCGGCTACCGTTCCCCCGTGACCCGGCGCCGGGTGCTGTTCCGCCGGCCGGCGGGGATGAGGCTGCTCGGGACGTCCCCCGGGGAGTGGGTCCCCGCCGTCGCGCTGGCCGGGGCGTGTGTCGCCGAGGCGCTCCTGGGTGCGGGCTCCCGTCACCCGGCCGCGGACGCGGTCGCCGGAGGCCTCGCCGCGTTCGCCCTCGTGGCGCGGCGCCGCGCGCCGGTCCTCGTCCTGCTGGTGGCCTGCGGCACGATCCTGCTACCGGCTGCCGCCGACGGAGCGTCCCAGCTGGCCACCCAGGGGGCGGTGATCGTCGTCGGCGTCTACGCGTGCGGCCGCCACGGGCGCACACCGTGGGCCTGGCTGGGCATCCCGATCGGGTCGGCGGCCGTGTTGCTCCACCTCGCCTGGGACCCGCTCGACACCGTCTCGTCGTCCTGGCAGTGGGCGCTCAACCCCATCTGGATCCAGGCCCTCGGAGCGTGGGTGCGCCAGCAGGCCGGCGCCGTCGAGCGGACGCGGGCGGAGGTCGAGGTGCGCGCGGCGGCGGCCGCCGCCGAGCAGCGGGTGCGCATCGCGCAGGAGGTGCACGACGTGCTCGCCCACGATCTGGTCGTCATGCTGGTCCAGGCCGACGTCGCCGACGAACTGCTCGAGTCCGACCCGGACCGCGCCCGCCGGGCGTTGGCCCACGTCCAGGCCACGGGCCGCTCGGCCATCCGGGACGTCCGCGGGGTGCTGGAGGCCCTGCGCGGACCGTCGGACACCTGCGGCCAGGATCCGCAGCGGCCGGTCGTCGAGCAGATCGAGGCGGTCGTGGCCGCCGTCCGCGCAGCGGGCCTGCCCGTCTCGCTCGTCGTGGCCGGCGAGCCGAGTTCGGTGGACCCGGCGACCGGAGCGGTGGCTCTCCGCGTGGTCCAGGAGGCGCTCACCAACGTGCTGCGGCACGCCGGGCGGCCCGCGACCGAGGTCCGGCTGGCGGTGACCGACGCGCGGCTCGCCGTGCGGGTGCACAACGCCCCCGGTCCCGGACCGCTGCGACCCGGCTCCGGTGGGCGTGGGCACGGCCTGCCCGGGATGCGCGAGCGGGTCGCCACCGTCGGGGGCGCGTTCACCGCGGGTCCGGACCGCGCGGGTGGGTTCACCGTGGCGGCGGAGCTGCCGCTGCCCGACGAGGCGGGCGGTGCCGGGTGATCCGCGTCCTGATCGCCGACGACCAGGAGCTGGTGCGGGAGGGACTCGCCCTCATCCTCGGCGCGCAGTCCGACATCGCCGTGGTCGCCACCGCCCGTGACGGCGTCGAGGCGGTCACCCTGTCCCGGCAGCTCGCGCCGGACGTCGTCCTGATGGACGTGCGGATGCCCCGGCTCGACGGCATCCAGGCCACCCGGCGGATCCAGGACGCGGTGCCGGGCTGCCGCGTCCTCGTGCTGACCACCTACGACCTCGACGAGCACGTCCTCGACGCGCTGGCGGCCGGTGCGAGCGGCTACCTGCTCAAGGACACGCCGCGTCAGTCCCTGCTCGCGGCGGTCCGTGCGGTCGCAGAGGGGGACGTCCTCCTCGACCCCGGGATCACCCACCGCCTGGTGCACCACCACCTGCGGGGACCGGCCACCCCGGCCGCCCGGCGGCTCCTGGACCGGCTGACCCGGCGGGAGGCCGAGGTGCTCGGGGTGGTCGCCGGAGGTGCCACGAACGCCGAGATCGCCGTCGAGCTCGGGATCAGCGAGGCGACGGTCAAGACCCACGTGGCGAGGCTGCTCGAGAAGCTCGGTGCCCGTGACCGGATCCGGCTGGTCGTCCTCGCCCACGAGGCCGGGCTCGTCGAGTCGCCGACCCGGCACGCGTGAGGTGGCCCCCTCAGGGCAGGAAGAGCATCGAGTCGCCGAACTCGTGCCACAGGTAGGCGCCGGCCGCGGCCGCCTCGTAGGCGGGCGCGACCAGGTCCCGGCCCGCCACCGCCTCCAGCAGCAGGAGGTGGCTGGCCTCCGGCTCGTGCAGTCCCGTGACCAGCCCGGTCACCGCGCGGGCCGGCCGGTCCGGGCCGAGCACGAGGTCGGTCCAGCCCTCGCCGGGCCGGGTGACGCCGTCCTCGCCGGTCACCGTCTCCAGCGCCCGGGTGACGGTGGTGCCGACGGCGACCACCCGCCGCCCGGCCGCCCGCGTCGCGGTGACCAGCCGCGCGGTGACCTCGGGGACCCGGTAGCGCTCCGGCGCCGGCGGCTCGTGCAGCTCGGGGCTGGAGACGCCCGCGTGCAGCACCAGCGGCACCACCGGGACGCCGCGGGCCATGAGGCGGACCAGCAGGCGGTCGGTGAACGGCCGGCCGGCGCTGGCGTTCTCCGCGCTGCCCGGCTCGGTGGCGTAGACGTTCCGGACGTCGTCGAGCGCGACCGGCCCGCGCAGGTGGCGGTAGCGAACCGGCTCGCCGTGCCGGGCCAGGTAGGCGGGGACGGCGACGGCCGGCTCGGCGACCGCCCGCCACAGCCGTCCCGGGCGCGCCGGCTCGGGGAAGCCGGCGCGCAGGACCAGCCGGACGCCGCCGGGCAGCAGGAGCGCGGCGCCGGGCTCGAGGCCGGTCTCCGGGCCGTCGTCGGCCGGGCGGCGCACCTCGACCACCCAGGTCCCGTCGTCGAGCGTGGTCGAGACGTGCACCGGCGTGCGGGAGCCGTCGGCGCGGCGGGCGGTCAGGCGGGCCGGCAGCGTCGCCGAGGTGTTGACCACGACCAGGTCCCCGGGCTCGAGCAGGCCGGGCAGGTCGCGGAACCGGGCGTGGGTGAGGCTGCCCGGGCGGACGGCCATCAGCCGGACGCCGTCCCGGGCCAGCCCCCGGCGCTCCGGCGGCTCGCCGGCCTCCGCCCCCATGGGCACGGCGACGGCGGTCACCGGTGCGCCGCCGTCGCGAGATCGGCGACCCGCACGCGCGGGCCGGGCGGGTCGCCCTCCAGCAGCGTCAGCAGCGCCGGGGCGACGTCGGTCGGATCGGCGAGGCCGGCCGGGTCGGCGCCGGGGTCGGCGGCGGCGTGCATGTCGGTGGCCATGTCGCCCGGGTCGACGGCGACCACGCGCAGCGCCGGGTGCTCGACGGCGAGCACCGCGGTGAGCAGGTCGAGCGCGGCCTTGCCCGCCCCGTAGCCGCCCCAGCCGGGGTAGGCCTCGACGGCGGCGTCGCTGCTGATCGACACGACCGTCCCGCGGGCGCGCTCGAGGGCGGGCAGCACCGCCTGCACCAGCGCGAGCGGGGCGACGGCGTTGGTCCGCAGCAGGTCCTCCAGCACCGCCGGCGGGAGGTCGGCCAGCCGCGGCAGCGGGACGGGGCCGAGCGCGGAGGCGTTGTTGACCAGCAGGTCGAGGCGGTCGCCGGCGGCGGCGGCCAGCGCGGCGCGGTGGGCCGGGTCGGCGACGTCGCCCGGCACGGCGGTGGCCAGGTCGGGGTGGGGGAGCCCGGCGACGGCGGCGGCCAGCCGTCCGGCGTCGCGGGCGTCGACGACGAGCCGCCACCCGCGGCGGGAGAGCTCGGTGGCGAGGGCGAGCCCGAGGCCGCGGGAGGCCCCGGTGACCAGTGCGGTGGGTGTCATGCGGCTACCGTGGAACCTGAAGTCGACTTGAGGTCAAGGGGGCTCCGTGGAGCTGCTCGCGATCGGGGAGGTGGCCGCCCGGTCCGGCCTCGCGCCGTCGGCCCTGCGGTACTACGAGGCCGAGGGGCTGATCGCCGCGAGCCGCACCCCCGGCGGCGCGCGGCGCTACCCCCGCTCGGTGCTGCGCCGGCTGGCGTTCGTCCGCGCGGCGCAGAACGTCGGGCTGTCGCTGCCGGAGATCCGCGAGGCGCTGGCCACGCTGCCCGACGGGCGCACGCCCTCGGCGCGCGACTGGGCGCGGCTGTCCCGCGGCTGGCGGGACCGGCTCGACGCGCAGATCGCCGCGCTGGAGCAGTTGCGCGACGGGCTGACCTCGTGCATCGGCTGCGGCTGCCTGTCGCTGACGTCGTGCGCGCTGTCCAACCCGGGCGACGCCGCGGCGGCGGAGGGCCCCGGCGCCCGGCGGCTGTCCCCGCTGCTGCGCCGCGTGCCCCCGGCCGGCCGCGCGGGCTGAGCGCGCCTCGCGGGGGCCGCCGGAGGCGGGCATGATCCGTCCGGGACCGAGTCGCGGGACGCCGCCGGGGAGGACAGCCGCATGACCCTCATGCCCGCCGCCTTCATCGGCCACGGCAACCCGATGAACGCCCTGGAGCGCAACCGCTACACCGACGCCTGGCGGGCCTTCGGCCGCGCGGTGCCCCGGCCGCGGGCGATCCTCGTCGTCTCCGCGCACTGGTACGTGCACGCCACCGCGGTGACGGCGATGCCGCGCCCGCGCACCATCCACGACTTCTTCGGCTTCCCGGACGAGCTCTTCGACGTCTCCTACGACGCCCCGGGGCTGCCCGAGCTGCACGAGCAGGTGTCCGACGTCGTGTCCCCGACCTGGGTGGGCGCCGACCTCGACAGCTGGGGGATCGACCACGGCGCCTGGTCGGTGCTGGTGCACGCCTTCCCCGACGCGGACGTCCCGGTGGTGCAGCTGTCGATCAACGCGCTCAAGGGCCCGGACTACCACCTGCAGATGGGCGCGGCCCTGGCGCCGCTGCGCGAGGACGGCGTCCTGGTGATCGGCAGCGGCAACGTCGTGCACAACCTCGGCGGGGTCAGCCGCGCGCTGCCGGACGCCGGCTTCGACTGGGCGCAGCGCTTCGACCAGGCCGCGCGCGAGGCCATGCTCACCGACCCCGGCGCGGTGGGCCGCCTGGACGGGCACCGGGACTTCGACCTCGCCGTCCCCACGCCCGACCACTTCCTGCCGCTGCTCTACGTCGCCGGCATGGCCGGGGCCACCGGGACGACGGCGGAGGTGCTGGTCGACGGCTACGCCTACGGGTCGCTGTCGATGACCTCCTACACGGTCGGCATGCCCGCGCCCGGCGCCGAGGGCGGCGGCTTCGCCGCGCCGCTGCCCGAGGGACCCCCACCGGACGGCGCCAACATCTAGCCGCCCGCCGGAACGGTGACCGGTTCACTCCGGAGCGTGACGGCGAGCCGTCGGGACGGAGGAGTCCGTCACCGATCGATGTCACGGTCGTTCCCCCCGGACAGTGACGCCGCTCGTGTCCTGACATCCCCGGGGGGTCCCTTTGTCGTCCGCTCGCCGTTCCCCGTCCCGCAGGCCCCGTGGCCGCCGGGCGCTGCTCGTCGCCGGCCTGGTCGCCGCGGCGGTCGCGGCGCCCGGGGTGGCCGCAGCCGCTCCGGGCGACGCCCCCACCGACCCGCTGGAGGGCGTCGTCACGACGCTCGAGCAGGCCGTGACCGGGCAGGGCGGGGACGCCGCCGAGCCTCCGGCGCCGCCCGGCACCGGTGCGCTCCCGCTGCCGGGCGCCGGCCAGGAGGAGCCCGCCGAGCCGGCCCCCGCGGAGGAGGGTCCGGTCCCGCCGCTGCCGGATGCGCTCGTGCAGGGCCTGCAGTCCGCGCTCACCCCGCTCGGCGTGCCGGAGCACTGCGTCCAGGGCGTGGCCGACGGCGTGCAGGACCTGCTGAACGGCGTGGTGTCCCAGGACCCCGCGGCGGCCGTGCAGGAGCTGGTCGCCGGGCTGCAGGGAGCGCTGACCGGCCTCGCGTCCGGGCAGCCGCCCGCGCTGGACCCCGCGGCCCTCGGGAGCGCCGCCGAGCAGGTGGCAGCCGACGTCGAGGCCCTGCTCGCGGCGTTCCAGGCCTGCCTGCCCGCCCTCCCGGAGGCGCCCGAGCCCCCCGCGCCGGCGCCGGGGCCCGCCCCCGAGGCGCCGCACGCCGCGCCGGTCGCCGCGCCCGTGGCCGGGCAGCCCGTGCAGTACCCCGGCTACGCGCCGACCGGCGGGGACGAGGGCGTCGAGACCCAGGGGCCCGGCGCGGTGCTCCCGCCGGCCGCCCTGGGCGGCGCCCTCCTGGTCGCCGGCGGGGCCGGTGCCGCCGTCTCCCGGGCACGATCCCGTGCGGTCGGTCGCTAGGGAGCTCTCGGGCCAGCGCCTGCCGCTGCTGGTCTTCCTCGTCGTCGTCCTCGCCGGGGCCGGGGTGTTCGTGTGGACCGGGCGCCCGGCGGCCGACGCCGCCGCGGCGTCCCCCGCCACCTCGCTGGTGGCGGTGCCGGCGACCGGTGAGGTGCCCGCCCTGCCGGCCGCCGTCGCCCCGGCCGCGGGCCCGGTCGTGCCGGCGCGGATCGCCGTGCCGGCCATCGGCGTCGACACCGCGGTCGAGTCCCGCGGGACGGTGCGGTACGAGAACCCGTTCACCGGCCGGGACGTCGACGGCTACGGCGTGCCGCAGTCGATGCGCACGACGTCCTGGTGGTCCGACGGGCCGGCACCCGGGTCCGGGCAGATGGCCGTCGTCCTCGGTCACGCCGGGGCCGCGGGCGGCGCGGTGTTCGACCGGCTGCCGGAGCTGTCCCCCGGCGACGAGGTGGTCCTGGTCGACGCCGGCGGCGCCTGGCTGCGGCTCGAGGTGCTCGGCGACCCGGTGACCGGGCTGGACAAGGCCACCTCGGCCCTCGCGGACGCGCTCAACGGGCACCCGGCCGGCGCCGACCTCGCGCTGGTCACCTGCGGCGGGGAGTTCGACGAGGCCGCCGGCGCCAGCGAGGACAACACCGTCGTCTTCGCCCGCGTGGTCTGAGGCCGGTTCAGGCCAGCGCCACCCGGGCGAGGTCGTCGGCCCAGAGCGCGCAGGCCGCGGCGCCCGGGTGGAAGCCGTCGTCGGCGAACAGCCCCGGCCGGTCCAGCGGCGGCGCGGGGGCGTGCCGGACGCCCGGGCGCGTCAGGCGTCCCAGCTCGGCGTCGAGGGCCCGGGCCTGGCGGCCGAGCACCCCGCGCAGCGGCTGCGGCAGGGTGGGGAAGCGGCCGAGGTCCGGCAGCCCGGCCAGCACGACGACGCCGTCCGGCGCGGTGAGCGGCGCCAGGGCGCGCAGCAGCGCGGTCACGTCGCGGCGCCAGGCGGCCCGGGAGCGCAGCCGCAGCGTGTCGTTGACGCCGAACGCGACCAGCACGACGCCGGCGGGCGGGCCGGCGAGTCCGGGGACCAGCAGCCCGGGCGCCTGCGCGACCGTCGTCCCGGTGCGCGCCGACAGCCGCCAGCGCACCTCCCGGCCGCTGCGGGCGGCCAGCGCGGCGGCGAACCGGGCGGCGAGCCCGTCCTCCTGCGTGGCGACCCCGACGCCCGCGGCCGGCGACTCCCCGACGACCGCCGCGGTCAGCGGCGGCCCGTCGCCCGGGACGACGCCGGCGCGCGGCCCGGGCGCCTCCGGCAGCACCGGCGTGCGGCGGCGGACCCCCGCGGCCTGCACCAGCAGCACCGGCGCCAGGGCGACCGCGAGCGCGCGCACGGGCTACAGCCGCGTCCCCAGGGCGACGACCTCGCCCACGACCCACACGGCCGGCGGGCGGATGCCCTCGTCGGCCAGCGTCCCCGCCAGCCCGGCCAGCGTGGTGCGGACCGCGCGCTGGGTGGCCGTGGACCCGTCGGCGACGACGGCGACCGGCGTGTCCGGCGCCCGGCCGTGCTCGACCAGTGCCGCGGCGATCGCCCCGGCGGTGTCCACGCCCATGAGCACGACGACCGTGCCGCGCAGCCGCCCGAGCGCGGCCCAGTCCACCAGCGACTGCGGGTGGCCCGGCGGCACGTGCCCGGAGACGACGACGAACTCGTGCGTCAGCCCCCGATGGGTGACCGGGATGCCGGCCAGCGCGGGCACCGCGATCGCGCTGGTCACGCCGGGCACGACCTCGACCGGCACGCCCGCGGCGACGCACGCCTCGAGCTCCTCCATGCCGCGGCCGAAGACGAACGGGTCGCCGCCCTTGAGCCGCACCACGCGCCGGCCGGCCAGCGCGTGCTCGACCAGCAGCGCGTTGATCTGCTCCTGCGCCATCGACCGGCCGCGCGGGAGCTTGGAGGCGTCGATGACCTCGACCTCCGGCGGCAGCGAGGCCAGCAGCGACTGCGGCGCCAGGTGGTCGGCCAGCACGACGTCGGCCTGCGCGACCGCCTGCTGCCCGCGCACGGTGATCAGTCCCGGGTCGCCCGGCCCGCCGCCGACGAGCACCACGCTGCCGGCCCGCCCGCCCTCCGGCTCGCGGGCGGCGCGGTCGCGGATGCTGCCGTCGGTCAGCCCGGCGACGACGGCGTCGCGCACGCCGACCGCCCGCTGGGGGTCGCCGCCGCCGTGCACGCCGACCACCAGGTCGCCCTGCCGGCCGACGGCGGGGGTCCAGACGCTGGAGGCCGACCGGTCGTCGGCGCGGGCGCAGAAGACGCGCAGCCGCTCGGCCTCCTCGGCGACCGCGGCGTTGACGGCGGGGTCGTCGGTGGCCGCCACCGCGTACCAGGCGCCGTCGAGGTCGCCGGGCTGCCAGCCGCGGCGCACCCAGGTCAGCGAGCCGGGCGCGACCAGCGCCTCCAGCGCCGGGGTGACCTCGGGGCTGACGACGGTCACCCGCGCGCGGGCCTCGAGCAGCCCGGCCACCCGGCGGTGCGCGACCTGCCCGCCACCGACCACGACGACGCGGCGGTCGAGCAGGCGCAGGCCGACGGGGTAGACGACGCCGGACGCAGGGTCGACGGGCGTGGCGCTCAGCGGTGCTCCTCCGGGACGGGGGCCGGCTGCGACGTCGTCGTCGGCACCGGACCGGGGATCTCGGTCCCAAGGATCGCAGCGAGGTCCGCGGCGAACGCACGCGAGGTCGCCGGGTCGCGCACGGCGACGCGGAGGTGGTCGGGGGACAGGCCGGGGAAGGTGTCGCCGCGGCGCACCGCCCAGCCGCGCCCGCGCAGCGCCGCCCGCACCCGCCGGCCGCCGGGCACCCGCAGCAGCACGAACGACGACCGCGGCGCGCCGAGGACGGTCACGCCGGCCGGGAGGGCGGCCAGCAGCGCGGCGCGGTGGACCTCCAGCTCGCGGGCGGCCGCGTCGGCCTCGGCGCGGGCGGCGGGGGTGGTGCAGGCGACCGCCGCGGCCAGCGCGGGCGTGGACAGCGGCCAGTGCGGCTGGGCGGCGGCCATCGCCGCCACCAGGTCGGCCGCGCCCAGCGCGTAGCCGACCCGCAGCCCGGCCAGCCCCCACGTCTTGGTCAGGCTGCGCACGACGAGCAGGCCGGGCAGGTCGGGGCGGCCGGCCAGCGACCCCGGCTCGCCGGGCACGGTGTCGGCGAAGGCCTCGTCGACCAGCAGCACCCGGCCGGGGCGGGCCAGCGCGGCCACGTCGGCGGCCGGGTGCAGCACCGACGTCGGGTTGGTCGGGTTGCCCAGGACCACGAGGTCGGCGTCCTCGGGGACGTCCCGCAGGCGGTAGGACGGCGGTTCCAGCAGCAGCCGCTCCACCGGGTGCCCGGCCGCGCGCAGCGCCGCCTCCGGCTCGGTGAACGACGGGTGCACCACCACCGCCCGCCGCGGCCGGACCGCCCGGGCGAGCAGCACGAACGCCTCGGCGGCGCCGGCGGTGAGCAGCACCTCGGCGGGGTCGCGGCCGTGCGCGGCGGCCACCGCGGCGCGGGCCGGGCGGGCGTCGGGGTAGGCGGCGACGTCGTCGAGGGCCCGCCGCAGCACCGCCCGCAGCCACGGCGGCGGGGTGCCGGCGCGGACGTTGACGGCGAGGTCGGTGAGCCCCGGGGCCAGGTCGAGGTCGCCGTGGTGGTCCAGGTCGTACGAGGTCACCCGGCCACCGCCACGGTCACCCGCCCGTGCACGGTCTTGCCCACCACCAGCCGGGCGCCGCCGAGCAGGGCCGCGGCCTCGGCCACCGACGCGGTGCCCACCGCCGCGGCCACCCGCGCCGAGGGCGAGGGGACGGCGACCCGGGCGAGGTCCGCGGCGGGGTGACCGGCCAGCGGCCAGCCGCGGGCGGCCGCGGCGGCGACCAGGCCGGGCTCGGCGGCGCGCGCGTCGAGGGTGGCCAGCCGCGCCACCCGGGCGTCCGGCGGCAGGACGGCGTCGACGGCGGTGAGCACCTCGTGCGCGCTCACCCCGGGGACCGCGCCGACGCCGACGGTCACGTCCACGGGGTCACGCCCGGCCGGTCGGGGAGGGCGGCGAGCAGCGCGGCGGCGTCGCGGGGGAGCGGGCCGGCGGGGAGCAGGCCGAGCTCGCGCAGCCGGGCGCCGACGGTCAGCGCCCAGGGCCGGTCGAGGCGGGCGCGCGCGAGCAGGGCGTCGTCGGCGAGCAGCTCCTCCGGCGGGCCCTGCACCACCCGCCGGTCGACGACGACGGCCACCTCGTCGGCCCAGGCCAGCGCCAGGTCGACGTCGTGCGTGCTCATCACGACCGTGGAGCCCGACGCCTGCAGCCGGTCGAGGGCGGCCAGCGCCTCGGCGACGGCGGAGGGGTCGAGGCCGGCGGTGGGCTCGTCCAGCAGCAGCACGCAGGGGCGCATGGCCACCGCGCCGGCGATCGCCACCCGCTTGCGCTCGCCGTAGGACAGCTGGTGGGTGGGCCGCCCGGCCAGGCCGTCGACGGCGAGCAGCGCCAGCGCCTCGGCCACCCGGGCGCGCACCTCGTCCTCGGGCAGGCCGAGGTTGAGCGGGCCGAAGGAGACGTCCTGGGCCACCGAGGCGCTGAACAGCTGGTCGTCGGGGTCCTGCAGGACGAGCTGGACCTCCTGCCGGTGCGCCCGCAGGCCGCGGCGGGTGTGGTGCAGCAGCGCGCCGTCGACGGCGACCCCGCCGGCGTCCGGGCGCAGCGCGCCGGACAGGCAGCGCAGCAGCGTCGTCTTGCCCGAGCCGTTGGCGCCGAGGACGGCCAGCCGGCGGCCGGCCGGGACGGTCAGCGCGGCGCCCTCCAGCACCCGGCGGCCGCGCTCGTAGCCGACGACCAGGCCCTCGGCGGTCAGCGTCCGGTGGCTCACGCGAGCACCCCGACGGCGACCAGCGCGGCCAGCCCCGCGGCGGTGGCGGCGAGGAAGCCGCGGGAGGACGGCCGGGACTCGGGCAGCACCCGCAGCCCGGTCTCCATCCCGCGGCCGGCGAGCCCCTCCTGCAGCCGGCGGGCGCGGTCGAAGGACCGGGTGAACACCGCGGCCGCCAGCGCCCCGGAGGACCGGTAGGAGCGGCGCCAGGTCGAGTGGCCCATCCGCGCCGTCTGCGCCTCGCGGACGGTGCGCAGGCTCGCCAGCAGCACGAACAGCAGCCGGTAGGTCACCCCGGCGACCTCGACGACGGCCGCCGGGACGCGCAGCCGGCGCAGTGCGGCCAGCAGGTCGGTCATCGGCGTGGTGGTGGCCAGCAGCAGCCCCGCCGCGCCCCCGGCGACCGAGTGGCCGACCAGCGCGCCGGCCCGCTCCGCGGCGTCCGGCGCCCAGCCGAGCCCGCCGTCGCCCACGGAGACGACGGCGGTCAGCGCCCCGACGGCGACGAAGGTCAGCGGCCAGCGCACCGCGCGGCCGAAGGTGCGCGCCGGCACCCGCGCCGGGCCCAGCGCGAGGACGACGGCGGTGACCGCGACCAGGACGCTGCCCGGCCACACCGGCAGCACCAGCGCGCAGACGACCAGGCCGCCGGTGAGCAGCAGCTTGTCCACCGGCGAGCGGGTCCGCCAGGCGCTGGCCCAGGCGGCGTCGTCGACCGCCAGCCCGGTCACGGCGCCTCGGGGGGCGGGGCGGCCTGCTGCTCGCGCGTCTGCCGCCGGCCGCGCAGCCGGCCGAGCACGTAGCCGAGCACGCCGCCGCCGAGCGCGGCCTGCAGCGCGAACAGCCCCGACTCGACCTCGGCCGAGGACGGGCTGAACACCGACTCGAACCACGGCGTGTAGCCGGACTCCTCGATGACCTCGGTGGCCCGGCTGTCGCTGCCGGCGTAGTCGGAGACGCCGCCGTCGAGGGCCAGCGGGAGGGCGAACAGCGCCACCACCGCGAGGACGAGCAGGACGGTGACCAGGCGGCGGCGGGTCACCGGGCCTCCTCCGGGGTGGCCGCCGGGCGCAGCAGGCCGAGGCGCTCGAGCTCCGGCCGGGCGTTGACGGTGAGCACCCGGAACAGCAGCACGCCGAGCAGGCCCTCTCCGACCGCCAGCGGCACCTGGGTGACCGCGAAGACGCCGAGGAACTTGACCGCCGCGGCGAGGAGGCCGCCGTCGGCGTCGGGGAAGGCCAGCGCGAGCTGCAGCGACGTCGTTCCGTAGGTGGCGAGGTCGGCCAGGGCGAGGGCGACGAAGACGCCGGGCAGCAACCCGGCGCCCAGCGCCCGCGCCAGCCGGTAGGCGCCGTAGCCGACCCACGGCCCGACGACGGCGAAGGAGAACGCGTTCGCGCCGAGCGTGGTGAGCCCGCCGTGGGCCAGCAGCAGCGCCTGGAACAGCAGGACGACCGTGCCGAGCAGCGCCATCACCGGCGGCCGGAACAGCACCGCCCCGGCGCCGGTGCCGGTCGGGTGGCTCGAGCTGCCGGTGACCGAGGGCAGCTTGATCGCGCTGAGCACGAAGGTGAACGCCCCGGCCGCGCCGAGCAGCAGCGTGGACTCCGGGTGCTCGCGCACCTCGGTCACCACCGCCCGGGCGCCGTGGACGACGAACGGCGCGGCGGCGATGGTCCAGCCGATCGCGTGCGGCGCCGGCAGGAAGCCCTCAGCGATGTGCATGGCGTGCCCTCTCCGGGACGGCGGCCGCGCAGGCGGCCACGAACCGTTCGGCCAGGGCCGGGGAGCCGGCCCAGTGCAGGTGCAGGTAGGAGGCGTGCACCGAGCCGGCGACGAACCCCTCGGGCGCGCCCCCGGGCCACCGCCAGGCCGGGGTGGGGCCGGCGCCGGGGAGCGCGTGGGTGCGGTGGAACTCGTGCCCGCGCACCCGGGTGCCGGCCGGCGCCAGCACGCTGTCGGACAGGGCGACCGCGGCGCGGTAGCCGAGGGTCAGCCGCGGCGTCATCGCCGTCGCGACGTCGAGGACGCCGCACATCGGCGCGCCGTCGAGCTCGCGGGAGAGGTAGAGCAGCCCGGCGCACTCGGCGGCCACTGGGCCGCCGCGGGCGGCGAGGGCCGCGATGGCCTCCCGCAGCGGGGTGTTGGCCGACAGCTGGTCGGCGTAGACCTCGGGGAACCCGCCGCCGACCACCAGCCCGGCGGTGCCCTCGGGCAGCGCCTCGTCGCGCAGCGGGTCGACGGTCACCACCTCGGCGCCGGCCGCGGCGAGCAGCTCGGCGTTCTCCGCGTAGCCGAAGGTGAACGCCGGCCCGCCCGCGACGGCGATCCGCGGCCGCCCGGCGACCGCGGCGACCTCGGCGGCCGGGTCCCACGGGGTCCCGTCGAGGTCGGGTGCGGACCGGGCCAGCCGCAGGACGGCGTCGAGGTCGAGCCCGGCGCCGACGACCTCGCCGAGGCGGCGCACCGTGGCCAGCGCCTCGGCCGAGCGCTCGGCGGCCGGCACCAGCCCCAGGTGCCGCGACGGCGTGCCGAGGGCGTCCAGCCGCCGGACCGCGCCGAGCACCGGCACTCCGGCCGCGTCCAGCGCCTCGCGCAGGATCGCCTCGTGCCGGTCGCTGCCGACGCGGTTGAGCACCACGCCGCCCAGGCGCACCCGCGGGTCGAAGGTGGCGAACCCGTGCACCAGCGCGGCCACGCTCTGCGCCTGCGCGCCCGCGTCGACGACCAGCACCACCGGCGCCCGCAGCAGCCGCGCGACGTGCGCGGTCGAGGCGAAGCCGGGCTCGACGTCGGGGGAGGTGGCGCCGTCGAACAGGCCCATCACGCCCTCGACGACGGCGACGTCGGCCCCCCGCGCGCCGTGCAGGAACAGCGGGACGACGCGCTCCTCGCCCTGCAGCACCGGGTCGAGGTTGCGGCCCGGGCGGCCGGCGGCGAGGCCGGTGTAGCCGGGGTCGATGTAGTCGGGGCCGACCTTGTGCGGGGAGACGGCCAGCCCGCGGGCGGTCAGCGCGGCGACCAGGCCGGTGGCGATCGACGTCTTGCCCGCGTTGCTGCTCGGGGCCGCGACCACCACGCGCGGGACCACGCTGTTCACCCGCCCACCCCGCCGGTCACCACTCGATCCCCCGCTGGCCCTTCTGGCCGGCGTCCATCGGGTGCTTGACCTTGGTCATCTCGACCACGAGGTCGGCGGCGTCGACCAGCGCCTGCGGCGCGTCCCGCCCGGTGACTACCACGTGCTGGGTGCCGGGCCGGTGCGTGAGGGTCTCGACGACGTCGTCGACGTCCACCCAGCCCCACTTCAGCGGGTAGGTGAACTCGTCGAGGACGTAGAAGCGGTGCGCCTCGGCGGCCAGGTCGCGCTTGATCTGCGCCCAGCCCTCGGCGGCGTCGGCGGCGTGGTCGACCTCGGTGCCCTGCCGGCGCGACCAGCTCCAGCCCGAGCCCATCTTGTGCCAGACCACCGGCCCGCCTTCGCCGGTCTGCTCGTGCAGCCGGCCCAGCGCGGTCAGCGCGTTCTCCTCGCCGACCCGCCACTTCGCGCTCTTGACGAACTGGTAGACCGCGACCGGCCAGCCCTGGTTCCACGCCCGCATCGCCATGCCGAACGCGGCGGTGGACTTGCCCTTCATCTCGCCGGTGTGCACGACCAGCAGCGGCCGGTTGCGGCGCTGCCGGGTCGTCAGCCCGTCCTGCGGGACGACGGCGACCTGCCCCTTCGGCACCTCAGGCCGCCTGTCGCACGGAGCGGACGGTGGCCGCGAGCGACTCGGCGGCGAGCTCCTCCAGCCGGAGGGTCTGCGCGCCGAGGTGGGTGCCGAGGACGCCGGCCAGCCCCAGCCGCACCGGCCCGGACTCGCAGTCGACGACGACCGCCGCCGTGCCCGCCTCGCCCAGCCGCCGGGCGGTCGCGTGCGCGGCGCCCAGCGCGTCGGAGCCGCGGGCGCCGGTGGCCCGGCCGTCGGTGACGACCACCAGCAGCGGGCGCCGCTGCGGGTCGCGCACCCGCTCCACCCGCAACGTCTCCTCCGCGCGCAGCAGCCCGGCGGCCAGCGGCGTGCGCCCGCCGGTGGGCAGCTCGCGCAGCCGCGCCGCGGCGGCCTCGACCGACCAGGTGGGCGGCAGCGCGAGGGCGGCGTCGGCGCCGCGGAAGGTGACCAGGCCGACCTTGTCGCGGCGCTGGTAGGCGTCGAGCAGCAGGGACAGCACCGCGCCCTTGACCGCGCCCATCCGCGCCCGCGAGCCCATCGAGCCGCTGGCGTCGACGACGAACAGCACGAGGTTGCCCTCGCGGCCCTCGAGCGTGGCCTGGCGCAGGTCCCCGCGCTGCACGCGCAGGCCGGGGCCGGTGCGCCCGCGCGCCGCCTGGTGCGGTGCGGCGGCGAGCACGGTGTCGACCAGGTGCAGCCGGGTCACCGGCCCGGACGGGCGGGTGGAGCCCACGACCCGCCCGCGCTCGGCGCGCGCCTTGGACCGCCGCCCGGCCGCGCCCGCCCCGACGCCGGGCACCTCGAGCCGGCGGGTGCGGAAGGGGTCCGCCGGCGCGACCGCGGCCCGCTCGGACGCCGGCGCGGAGCCCGGTCCCTCGTCGAGATCACGTGATCTCGGCTCCCCGTCCGCGGGGCTCCCGTCGAGATCACGTGATCTCGACGGGGAGTCGGGGCCGTGGCCGTCGTCGCCGGAGGGGGGCGGGGGAGCGCCGCCGTCGCCGTCGCCGTCCGGGGGAGGCGGCGGGTCGTCGTCGGGACGGCTGTCCTCCAGCGCCTGCTCGAGCGTGTCGTCGTCGAGGCCGGGCGCGTCGAACGGGTTGCGGCGCCGGCGGTGGGGGAGGGCCAGCCGGGCGGCGACCCGGACGTCGTCCTCGGTGACGGTGTCGCGGCCGGACCAGGCGGCGTGCGCGATCGCGGTGCGCGCGGTGACCAGGTCGGCGCGCAGCCCGTCGACGTCGAAGGCGGCGCACACGGCGGTGACCTGGCGCAGCGCGTCGTCGGAGAGGACGACGTGCGGCAGGCGGGCGCGGGCGCCGGCGATCCGGGCGGCCAGCTCCGCCTCCTCGGCCTCCCAGGCCGCGGCGAACCCGGCGGGGTCGGCGTCGAAGGCGAACCGGCGGCGGACCACCTCGGCGCGCTCGGCCGGGTCCCGCGGGGCGGCGACCTCCACGGTGAGCCCGAACCGGTCGAGCAGCTGCGGGCGCAGCTCGCCCTCCTCGGGGTTCATCGTCCCGACCAGCAGGAACCGCGCCGCGTGCCGCACCGAGACGCCCTCGCGCTCGACGTAGGCGGTGCCCATCGCGGCGGCGTCGAGGAGCAGGTCGACGAGGTGGTCGTGCAGCAGGTTGACCTCGTCGACGTAGAGCACGCCCCGGTGCGCGGCGGCCAGCAGGCCCGGCTCGAAGGCCTTCACGCCCTCGGTGAGCGCCCGCTCGAGGTCCAGCGACCCGACGACGCGGTCCTCCGACGCGCCCACCGGCAGCTCGACCAGCCGGGCCGGGCGGGTCTGCGCCGGCGCCGCGGGCTCGTGCGGGCCGTCGGGGCAGGCTGGGTCGGGAGCGGCGGGGTCGCAGGCGAACCGGCACCCGGGCACGACGGCGACCGGCGGGAGGACGGCGGCCAGCGCGCGCACCGTCGTCGACTTGGCCGTGCCCTTCTCGCCGCGCACCAGCACGCCGCCGATGGCCGGCGAGACCGCGTTGAGCAGCAGGGCCAGGCGCATGTCGTCCATCCCGACGACGGCGCCGAAGGGGTAGGTCATGCGGCACGTGTCCTCTCCCCGGGTGTCCACGCCCGGAGGTGGCAGGGACGACGGCGGGAGTCTCCTGGCTCCCGGATCAGCGCCCGGCCCCGGCCTTCCCGGCCCCTCGCGGGACCAGTGGCCTCAGGTGGGGTCGGACTCCCCGGTCACAGTGGCGGGACCGCGCCGGACTCGCACCGGGCTTCCTCCACTGCCGTCGCTGTGGCCCGGTCATGGAACCACGCGATCCGGCGGGGCGGGAGGCCGGGCGGTGACTTGACGGAACGGAAAGAGGCGGTCCACGCTTTCCGACATGGAAAACGACGCGATCGACCGCGACTACGCCGCCGCGCAGCTCGCCGCGCTGCAGGCCGACCGGGAGGCGCCGGCCGACCGCGTCCTGCAGCCGTGGTGGTACGACGTCGCGCCCGGCCTGCTGCTGTTCGCCTTCCTCGCCAGCTACGCCCTCGACTCGCTGTGGGTGACCTTCCCGGCGCTGGTGCTGTTCGCCGCCGGCCTGGGCGCGCTGGTGGCGGCCTACCGGCGGATCACCGGGGTGTGGGTGGACACCCCGCCGCGGGTGGCGGCGGCCTGGGGCGCGGTCGTCCTGGTCGTCCTCGTGCCGGCGTTCGTGCCGGCGGAGGGGTACGACCGGCACTGGATGGTGGTGGTGGCCGGCGCGGTGCTGGGCGTCGCGGCCGGCGTGCTCAGCCGGGTGTGGGGCCGCCGCTGGGTGGCCGGGCTGCGGAGCGGGCTGTGACCGCGGTCGCGCCGCACTTCGACGCGGTCATCCACCCGCCGCCGCGGCTGCAGATCTGCGGGCTGCTCGCCGCCGTCGACACGATGGAGTTCGCCACCGTGCGCGACCGGGTCGGCGTGAGCGACTCGGTGCTGTCCAAGCACGTCAAGCAGCTGGAGGAGGCCGGGTACGTGGAGGTCAGCAAGGCGACCGTCGCGTCCCGCCAGCGCACCAGCCTGTCGCTGACCCTGACCGGGCGCCGCGCCTTCGAGGCGCACGTCGCCGAGCTGCGCCGCATCGCCGGTCTGTGAGGGCGCGCCGCCCCGACCCCCGCGGGCTCGCCGACGCCGCCCTCGTCCTCGCCGGCGCCGCGCAGGCCGGGTGGATGCTGGCCCGCGTCGGCGTCCCGTCGGCCGCGCTGTTCGGCGGGCTGCTCGCCGGCCTGGTGCGCGGCCTGGCCGGGCGCACGCCGCTCGACGTCCCGCGGCCCGCGGCGGCCGCGGCGCAGGCGGTCGTCGGCATCTCCATCGGCGCGCTGGTCGACCCCGACACCCTGGCCGCCATCGGCGAGGACTGGGCGCCGGTCCTCCTGGTCACCCTCGCCACGCTGCTGCTCACCGTCGGCGCCGGGCTGCTGCTGCGCCGCCAGCCCGGGATCAGCCCGGTGACCGGGGCGTTCGCGATGATCGCCGGCGGCGCGTCGGGCATCACCGCGATGGCCCGCGACCTCGGCGCCGACGACCGGATGGTCGCCGTCCTGCAGTACCTGCGGGTGCTGCTCATCGTCGTCGCGATGCCGGTCGTGGCGACGACGGTCTACGGCGCGGACCCCGGCGCCGGGGGCGCGGTCGCGGTGGAGGCCGGGCCCGGCTGGCCCGCCGGGCTGCTGTTCACCGCCGCCTGCGGCGTGGTGGGCGCGGTGCTGGCCCGGCTGGTGCACCTGCCGGTGCCGTCGTTGCTCGGGCCGCTGCTGGTGGCCGCCGCGGCCGACCTCGGCGGGCTCTCCGGCGGCGCCACCGTGCCCGGCCCGGTGGAGGCGGCGGCGTTCGTGCTCATCGGCCTGCAGGTGGGGTTGCGGTTCACCGTCGCCAGCCTGCGCACCGTGGGCCGGGCGCTGCTGCCGGCGCTGGCGGTGATCGTCGGCCTCGTCGTCGCGTGCGCCGGGCTGGGCGTCGTCCTGTCGGCGGCCACCGGCGTCAGCGAGCTCGACGCCTACCTCGCGACGACGCCCGGTGGCCTCTACGCCGTCCTCGCCACGGCCACCGGCACCGGCGCGGACGCGACCTTCGTGCTCGCCGTCCAGGTGCTGCGGCTGTTCGTGATGCTGTTCGCGGCGCCGCTCATCGCCCGCAGGCTGCGCCGCCGGCCGTCCTGACCGGTGGCACCGCGCGCCTACCCTCGACCGGGTGAGCCGTGCGCCGGAGGAGGAGACCGAGCTGTCCGAGGTGGAGACTGCCGTCGTGGACGCCACCGCCGACGAGCAGGACGCCGTCCTGCTGTTCGTGGGCGGCCCCCTCGACGGGCGGGTGGAGGTCCGCGCCGCCCGGCACGGCGCGCCGCTGCCCACGGTCACGCACGTGCACCTGCACGGCGGGCCGAAGGTCGTCTCGCGCTACGACCTGCAGCCCCTGCCCGGCCAGGCCGGCGTCTACCACCTGCGGCAGCGAGAGCCCCAGCCGCGCCGCGGCGACTGACCCGCGCTCACCCGCCCTGCGTGCGCCGGGCGGCGTCGACCACCCGGTCGAACAGCGCCCGGTCCAGCGCCGCGCCCTCCCGCCGCACCCGCGCCGCGTCCAGGGTCAGCAGCCGGTCCAGCCGCACCTCGCTCGGCCGGCCCCGCCCGTCCCAGGCGCCGGTGCCGACGTCCATCCAGCTGCGCCCGTACCGGGCCTCGTCGGCGGCGTCGCGGTCGTGGTCCTTGCTGGTCAGCATCAGGCCGAGCAGGTCCTCGCCGCGGCGGCCGATGACCAGCACCGGGCGGTCCTTGCCCTGGCCGTCGCCCTCGTCGAAGGGCACCCAGGCCCAGACGACCTCGCCCGGGTCGGGCCGGCCGTCGGTCCGCGGCCGGTAGCCGACGTCGACCGGCGCCGGCCGGGCGGCGGCCGGCGGCGCCGGGGCCGGGCGGCGCGCGGCGCGGCGGGCGGACGGCGTGGCGACGGTGCGCACGAGCGAGCGGACGGCGGCCACGAGGCGGCGCGGGCGGTCCATGGAGAGGAACCGTACGGAGGCGCCAGCGGACACGCCGTCCCGTCTGCCTCGTTCGTCACACCGGTACCAATCCGCCCCGGTTCCGGTTACAGCGGGTCGATCGCGGGCACCATTGCGTCACGGGACGCCAGCACCGCGTCCCGGGAGAGGGGGGCTCCCATGACCTCGGCCCAGCCTGTGATCCCCGCAGTCCCGCTGTCGCGGGAACCGCGCGCCAGCGTGCTCGCCGCGTTCCAGCTCGTCGAGGACGCCCGGTACCTCGGCATCGAGCGCAGACCCCGGCGCAACCGGGTCCGCCGCGTGGCCCGGCGCGCGGTCGTCACCCGGCGCCTGGCCCGCGACCTCCCCGTCTAGGCCCTCAGGCGACGCAGAACTCGTTGCCCTCCGGGTCGGCCATCGTCACCCAGGAGAACGGGCCCTGCGACGCCCGCCAGAGCTCGGTGGCGCCCATCCCGAGCAACCGTGCCACCTCGGCCTCGCGCCGCTCGTCGCCCACCCGCAGGTCCAGGTGCACGCGGTTCTTGACCGTCTTCGCCTCGGGCACGGCCTGGAACAGCACGCGCGGCCGGCCGGGGTCCGGTGAGGTGATCGCCGCGCCGGCGGCCCACACCAGCGCGCTGCGGTGCGTCGTCGTCTGGTCCTCGCTCGCGTGCCCGGCCTCGACCATCCGCCGGATGAACGCCTCGTCCTGCGGCTCGACCCGCCAGCCCAGCGCCTCGGCCCACCAGTCGGCGAGCACGTGCGGCTCGGCGGCGTCGATCGTCACCTGGAACTCGGTCGCCATGGCCGCAGCCTGGCAGGACGCGGTGACAGGACGGTCAGAGCTCCAGGGCGAGGTCGGCGCGGATGGTGGCGTCGTCCGGCAGCGGGGTCTCCAGCCCGCAGTGGTCGCGGATCATCGTGCCGAACGGCGGCAGGGCGCCGCGGTCGATCCGGCTCGCCGGGTCCCACAGCCCCGAGCGCATGACCGCCTTGGCGCAGTGCAGGTAGGCGCGCTGCACGGTCACGACCATGACCGAGCGCGGCTCCCGGCCGAACTCGGTGAGGTCGAGGCCGAGGGCGTCGGCGGGCAGCAGCCCGGCGGTGCCGAAGACCTTGAGCGTCTCCTCGAGGCCGGGGACGAAGAACAGCAGCGCCACCCGCGGGTTGACCGCCACCTTGCGGAGGCTGTCGAGCCGGTTGTTGCCCTGCCGGTCGGGCAGCACCAGCCGGTGCTCGTCGAGCACCTTGACGAAGCCCGGGTCGCCGCCGCGCGGGGAGACCTCCGGCCAGCCGTCGGCGTCGGCGGTCGAGAGGGTGAGGAACGGCGACAGTCCGATCAGGGCCCGGCAGTGGACGTCGAGGTGGTCGATCTCCTTGTCCAGCACCAGCTGCGAGGGCGGGCGGTAGGAGGCGAGGACCGGGTCGGGCTGCACGCGACGACGGTAGCCCCCGCTAGCGTCGCGCCGTGCCGGTCACGTGGAGCTCCCCGGTCCGTTTCGTCGAGTGCGACCAGCAGGGCGTCGTCTTCAACGCGCACTACCTCGTCTGGGCCGACGAGGCCTCCACCGCGTGGTGGGCGTCGATCGGGCTGCCGTGGGACGAGCTGGCGCCGCGGGTGGACCCGGTGGTCAAGGCCAGCACGCTGGAGTGGTCGTCGTCGGCCGGCTGGGGCGACACGGTCGACGTCGACGCGCAGGCCGAGCGGCTGGGGCGCACCAGCGTGACCGTGCGGTTCACCGTGCGCGTGGAGGAGCGGGTCTGCTGCGTCGTCCGCAACACCTACGTCGCGCGCGCCGGCGGGCAGCCCGTGCCGTGGCCCGACGACGTCCGGGAGCGTCTCGAGGCCGCGCTCAGCGCGGGCTGAGCGCGTCGCCGGGCGGCAGCACCGGCAGGTCCGCCGGCGGGCCGTCCTCGAGCAGCCGCCACAGCGCGTCGGTGTCGGCGTGCCCGGCCACCAGGTCGCCGAGCGCGTCCAGGCGCTGTTCACGGACCGCGGCGAAGGACGTCTCCGGCGCCGGCGTGAACCGGCGGCCGGCGGCCCGGGCGACCTCGGCGAGGAAGGCGCGGCGGAACCCGTCGTTCTCCAGGGCCCCGTGCCAGGTGGTGCCCCACACCGACCCGGCCCGGCCGCCGTCGAGGAAGGGCTCGGCCCCGTCCCCGTAGGTCACCACGCCGTGGTGGATCTCGTAGCCGCGCACGGGGTGGCCCAGGGCCTCCCCGGACGGGCGGCCCAGCGTCTTCTCCCGCGCGAACCGGACGTCGGCCGGCAGCAGCCCCAGCCCGGGCACGGTGCCCGCCCGCGACTCGACGTCGTCGGTGATGGTGCGGGCGAGCATCTGGTGCCCGCCGCAGATGCCGAGCACCGGCCGGCCCTCGGCGGCGCGGCGGGCCACCGCGTCGGCCAGCCCGGTCGCGCGCAGCCAGGCGAGGTCGGACACCGTCGCGCGGCTGCCGGGCAGCACCAGCAGGTCGGCGTCGGCGGCCTCCTCGGGGCGGGTGACGAAGCGGACGAGGACGCCGGGCTCGGCGGCCAGCGCGTCGACGTCGGTGGAGTTGGACAGCCGGGGCAGCCGGGCGACGGCCACCCGCAGCACCTCCTCGCCGTGGGGCGGCCCGGCGGCGAGGACGCCGGTGGGGATGCCGAGGGAGTCCTCGACGTCGAGCACCGCGCCGGGCAGCCAGGGCAGGACGCCGAGGGTCGGCCGGCCGGTGAGCGCGGTGAGCTGCTCGAGGCCGGGCCGCAGCAGCCGGACGTCGCCGCGGAACTTGTTGACCAGGAACCCGGCGACCTGCCGCTGGTCGGCCGGCGGCATGAGCGCGACGGTGCCGTAGAGGGCGGGGAAGACCCCGCCGCGATCGATGTCGCCGACCACGACCACCGGCAGCCCCGCGGCCGTGGCCAGGCCCATGTTGGCGATGTCGTCGGCGCGCAGGTTGATCTCGGTGGGGGAGCCGGCCCCCTCGCACACGACGACGTCGAAGCGCGACCGCAGGTCGGCCAGGCAGGCCAGTGCCTGCTCCAGCAGCGCCGCCTTCATCGGCCGGTAGGACAGCGCGGTGACGTCGGCGACCGGCCGGCCGAGCACCACGACCTGGCTGGCGTCCTCGCCGCCGGGCTTGAGCAGCACCGGGTTCATCGCCGCCTCGGGCTCGACCCGCGCCGCCGCGGCCTGCATGACCTGCGCCCGCCCGATCTCGGCGCCGTCGGCGGTGACCACCGAGTTGTTGCTCATGTTCTGCGCCTTGAACGGCGCCACCCGCACGCCCTGGCGGGCCAGCCAGCGGCAGATGCCGGCGGTGACGACGGACTTGCCGGCGTCCGACGTCGTCCCGGCGACCAGCAGCGCCCCGCTCACGCGGCCGGGCGCGGGCTGCCCCAGCCCGCCTTCTCCTGCCCGGACATCCCCGCGATCGTCTCCATGATCCGGTCGGTGACCTCGCGGCGGGCCCGGCCGTTGCCCGCCTGGCCGGCGTGCTCGGGGAAGGTCATCGGCTCGCCGAACTCGATCGAGAACCGGTGCGGCCGCGGCCAGCGGGCCCCGACCGGCTGGACCCGGTCGGTGCCCGTGACGGCCACCGGCACCACCGGGCAGCCGGCGGTGAGCGCCAGCCACGCGACGCCGGTCTTGCCGCGCGCGAGCCGGCCGTCGCGGGAGCGGGTGCCCTCGGGGTAGATGCCGAAGCCCTCACCGGCGCGCAGCACGCCGAGGGCGGTGTCCAGCGCCTCCTGCGCCGCGCGGGAGGCCTTGCGCTCCACGGGCATCGCACCCAGCGCGGTGAACAGGGTGCGGGTGAACCAGCCGCCCGGGCCGCGGCCGGTGAAGTACTCGTCCTTGGCCAGGTACCGGACCCGGCGCGGTGCCGACAGGGGGATGACCATGCTGTCGATGAACGACAGGTGGTTGCTGGCGATGATGAACGCGCCGGTGGCCGGCACGTGCTGCCGCCCGGTGACCCGCGGCCGGAACACGACCCGGAACAGCGGCCGCAGCAGGAACCGCGCGAGCAGGTAGAACACGCCGTCCGCCCCCTCCCAGGGACCGGGCCGGCGTCTGCCCGCCGGCCCGGACCCGGGCATCCTCCCCCGACGCCCGCGCGGCCCGGGAGGCAGGGCCGCGCGGGCGGGCGGGGGTCAGCGCTCGACGTGTCCCTGGGGCGGACAGGCGTCGCGCAGGATCGCGCGCACCTCGGGCGCCAGTGGCCGCGCTCCCGAGGCGGAGGCGACGAGGTCGAGGGCCACGTCGCGGACCTTGCGGTGGACGTGGCTGGAGATGTGCGCCAGCAGGTCGAAGGCCACCTGGTCGCCGCACCCGGTGAGCAGCATGAGCACGCCCTTGGCCTGCTCGATCGGTGCCCGGCTGGCCATCGCCGTGCGCAGCTGGGCCACCTCGGTCTCCAGCGCCGTGACCCGCTCCTCGGCCGACGGCACCGCCGGCCGCGGGGCCTCGACCATCAGGCCCTCGACCGCGACCACCCGGCCGTCGTCGTCGGTCCGCGGCTCGCCGAGGAAGACGACGGGCCGGTGGCCGTCGCCGGAGCGCAGCCGGACCTCCAGGCAGAAGGCCTGCGCCCCGGTGACCGCCGCGGAGAGCGCGTCGATGGTCCGCGCCCGGTCGTCGGGGTGCTGGGCGGCCACGAGCACCTCGGTGGAGGGGCCGGGGCCGTCGTCGGGAAGGCCGTGCAGGGCGGCCATCTCGGCCGACCACCACCAGTCCCCGGTGGCGCGGTCGTAGCGCCAGCGGCCGGCGAGGGCGGCGCGCCGCGCGGGCAACGGCGTGGGAGCGGCGGGGGGGCGGGGGAGGGACGGGGCCGTCGTCCGGCCGGCCGGTGGGTGGTGTCGGGAGGCGACACGCGACTGCGTCGACGTCATGGCGGGCTCCGAGGGGACGCACCGGGCGACAGGCCCGGCGAGAGCGCCGCGCAGCCGGCTGTTCGACCATCTGCGGATCGCCGGGGGAGATCCCGGCCGCTCGGGGACCTCCATGACGGTAGTCCCCCGGGACCTGGGGCGCACGACCATCGGACGGCACCGGTCCGGTACGTGTCACACGACCGTGAGGGGCCGCGCCGGGTGCCGCACCACCGGATCGCGGCGCAGCGCGGCGTCGACGGCGGCGAGGGTGCCGACGGCGCTGCGCAGGTCCGCCGCGGGGAGCGTGAACGGCACCCGCAGGTGGTCGTCGAAGGCGGTGCCCGTGCCGAATGCGCGGCCCTCGGCCAGCAGCAGCCCGAGCGGGGCGGCTGCGGCCGCCAGCGCGGCGGAGCTGGTGCCCGGCGGGAGCGCGCACCAGACCGACAGGCCGCCGCGCGGGAGCGTCGCGGTCCACGCCGGCAGGCGGGCCGCCAGCTCGGCCAGCAGCACCTCCCGGCGCTCGCGCAGCAGCACCCGCCGCTCGTCGAGGACCGCGTCGAGCTCCCGGACCAGGGTCGCCGCGGCGAGCTGGTCGACCTGGCCCACCGAGAGCTGGCGGCGGCCGAGCGCCGCGCCGAGCGAGCCCGCGAGGGCGGCGTCGGTCCGCAGCCAGCCGACCCGCAGCCCGCCCCACACCGCCTTGGACAGCCCGCCGACGGTGATCGTCGCGGCGTCGGGCAGGCCCGCGGCGTACGGGGGCAGCGGCCCGTCGTCGAGGTGGAGCTCCGCGGTGACCTCGTCGACGACGGTCAGCACGCCCTGCTGCCACAGCGTCGCGGCCAGGCGGCGGCGCCCGGCCGCCGACAGCCGGGCGCCGCTGGGGTTGGAGAAGTCCGGCATGAGGAAGGCCATCCGCGGGCTGCTCTGCCGGACGGCGATGTGCGCGGCGCCGACGACCGCGTCGGGGTCGGCGGCGTCCACGGCCACCGGGACGCACCGGCCGCCGGCGGCGGTGACCAGGCCCAGCGCCCCCGGGTAGGTGGGGTGCTCCACCAGCACGCGGTCGCCGGGCTGCAGCAGCGTCTCGAACACCAGCGCGGTCGCGTCCCCCGTGCCCGCGGTGACCACCACCTGCTCGGGGTCGGTGGGCAGGCCGCGGGCGGTGTACCGGTCGGCGATCGCCGCGCGCAGCTCGAGCAGCCCGCCCGGTGCGTAGCCGTGCCCGGCGGCGACGGCGGGCAGCCGCTCCAGCGCCTCCCGGTAGGCGGGCAGCAGCTGCGGCGCCGCCTCGGGCGCGGCGTGCGCGAGGTCGAGCACGGCCGGGTCGGTGGTGGGGGCGGTCCACACCGGGTCGGCCGCGGGCGCCTCGACGACGGTGCCCGCGCCGTGCCGCGTGCTCGCCTGCCCCTCCTCGCGCAGCAGCCGGTAGGCCGAGGCGACGGTCACCCGGCTGACCGCGAGCGCCGCCGCGAGGTCGCGCTCGGCCGGCAGCCGGGTGCCCGGCGCGAGCTGCCCGAGGGCCGCCAGCTCGCGGATGCGCCGGGCCAGCGCGGCGTACCGCGGGCCCGGCAGGTCACCGAGTGGCCCGACCAGACCGGCCAGCTCGGGAGCGGTGGACTGATCCGCGGTCGGTGGCATGCGGGCCACCATGCCGGATTGGACCGCTTCCGTCCAGGCCGAATGGTGCCACTGTCCTGTCCATGACTCCTGGTGCCGTCCTCGTCCTGCTGTTCCTGCTGGCCGTGGCCGCCCTGGCGGTGACCACGCTGGTGGTCGCCGTCCGCGGCGGCCGCGGCCCGGCCGACCCGCCGGCCAGCCACCTCCGCGTCGACCCGTCCGGCTTCCCCGTCCCGTCGGCGCCGCGCGGCGCCCTGCACGGGCGCGGGCCGCGCACCCGGTCCCCTCAGCGGCCGCGGGCGGCCCTGCTCGCGACGGCGAGGGCCGCGGCGGCCAGCCACACCGCGCGCGACAGGCGCACCGCCCGCGCGACGTCGCTGCTGGCCGGCGCCGCCCCGTCGCCGAGCACCGGCCGGTCCTCCACCCGGCTGCCGTAGACGTTGCGCCCGCCCAGCCGAAGTCCCAGGGCGCCGGCCGCCGCGGCCTCGCAGCGGCCGGCGTTGGGGCTGGGGTGGGCGGCGCCGTCGCGGCGCCACACCCGCAGCGCCCCGCGGGCCGACCCGCCGGCGAGCGGGGCGCAGGCGACGGTCAGCGCCGCGGTGAGCCGGGCGGGCAGCCAGTTGGCGACGTCGTCGGCGCGGGCGGCGGCCCAGCCGAACCGGGCGTAGCGCGGGGACCGGTGGCCGACCATCGCGTCGAGGGTGTTGACCGCGCGGTACCCCAGCAGCCCGGGCAGCCCGGCCAGCGCGCCCCACACCAGCGGCGCGACGGCGGCGTCGGAGGTGTTCTCCGCGACCGACTCGACGGTGGCCCGGGCCAGCTCCCCCTCGTCGAGGGCCGAGGGGTCCCGCCCGGCGAGCGTGGGCAGCAGCGCCCGGGCGGCGGGCAGGCCGCCGGCCTCCAGCGCGCCGGCCATCGCCGTCGCCGCCCGGCCCAGCGACGTGCCGCCCAGCACCGCCCACGTGCCGGCGGCGACGGCGGCGGTGCGCACCGCCGGCCGGCCCCGGGTGGCGCGGTCCACCGCCGCCCCCAGCCCCGCCGCGCCCGCCGCGAGCACCGCCGCGTACCCCGCACCCGCCGCGCGGGAGTCCCGCCAGACCCGCCGCTCCAGCGCCGCGGCGGCCGTGCCGAACCCGGCCACCGGGTGACGCCGCGCGGGATCGGCGAGCAGCAGGTCGGCGGCCGCGCCGAGCGCCAGGCCGAGGGCGGTGGGGACGTCTCTGCGGCGGGGGCCTGGGCGGTGGAGCACGGCGTCCATCCTCCCGACCGGGCTTCCTAGGATCGCGGCCATGCGCCTGCCCGGCCGTTACGACGGCGTCGCCCGGCCGATCGTCACCTACGGCAGCAACGAGGTGCTGCACCGCCCGACCGCCCCGGTCACCGAGTTCGACGAGCGGCTGCGCCGGCTGGTCCTCGACATGTTCGCCTCGATGCGCGAGGCCGACGGGGTGGGGCTGGCGGCCAACCAGATCGGCGTCGACGCGCGGGTGTTCGTCATCGACTGCCCGGACGCCGACGGCGAGGACGTCGTCGGCTACGCCGTGAACCCGCGGCTCACGCTGCTCGAGCCGACGGGCGACGAGCCGGCCGAGGAGGTCACCGAGGAGGGCTGCCTGTCGGTGCCCGGCCCCTACGCCGAGCTCGCCCGCGCCTTCCGCGCCCGGGTCGACGGCGTCGACGTGACGGGGAAGCCGGTCTCCATCGAGGCCACCGGCATGGCCGCGCGCTGCCTGCAGCACGAGGTCGACCACCTCGACGGCGTCGTCTACGTGGACCGGCTGCCCGAGGAGCTGCGCGAGCGGCTGCTCGCCGAGGCCGCCGGGCCCGAGGGCGAGCTGCCGGCGTGAGCGGGGTCCGGCAGGCGGAGGCGGTGGAGGAGACCGCGACGACCCCGATCGTCGTCGTCGGGATCGGCGCGGACGGCTGGGACGGGCTGGCGCCGACGTCGCGGGCGGAGGTCGAGCGGGCCGAGGTGCTGCTCGGCAGCTCCCGCCAGCTCGACCTGGTCCCGGCGGAGGTCCCCGCCGAGCGGGTGCCGTGGCCCTCGCCGCTCACCGAGGCGCTGCCCGGGCTGGTCGGGCAGCACGCCGGCCGCGCGCTGGTGGTGCTGGCCAGCGGCGACCCGATGCTGTCGGGCATCGGCACCACGCTGACCCGGCTGCTGGGCGCCGACCGGGTGCGGGTGCTGCCGGCGCCGTCGTCGGTGTCGCTGGCCTGCGCGCGGCTGGGCTGGGCGGTGGAGGACACCGAGGTGGTCACCCTGGTCGGCCGGCCGATCGAGCTCCTGCACCCGCACGTGCAGCCCGGCCGGCGGCTGCTGGTGCTCGGCTCCGACGGCGAGACGCCGGCGCAGGTCGCCGCGCTGCTGGCCGGCCGCGGCTACGGGCAGAGCCTGATCACCGTGCTCGGCGGGCTCGGCGGCCCGGACGAGGAGGTGCGCACCGGCACCGCGGCCACCTGGTCCCAGCCGGCGCCCGCGCTGGTGGTCACCGCCGTCGAGTGCCGGGCCGACCGCGGCACCATGCCGCTGCCCACCACCCCCGGCCTGCCCGACGGCGCCTACGAGTCCGACGGGCAGCTGACCAAGTCGGAGGTCCGCGCGATCACCCTCGCCCGGCTGGCCGCCGTCCCCGGGCAGCTGCTGTGGGACGTCGGGGCCGGCGCCGGCTCGATCGGCATCGAGTGGATGCGCGCGCACCCGACCTGCCGCGCCGTCGCCGTCGAGGCCTCCGCCGAGCGGGCCGAGCGGATCGCCCGCAACGCCGGCCGGCTCGGCGTCCCGTACCTGCGGGTGGTGCACGGGCACGCGCCGGACGTCCTGTCCCGGCTGGGCGCCCCGGACGCGGTGTTCATCGGCGGGGGGCTCACTACGCCCCTGCTGGTGGAGACCTGCTGGGACGCGCTGCCGGTGGGCGGCCGCATGGTGGCCAACGCGGTCACGGTGGAGAGCGAGGCGGTGCTCGCCCAGTGGCACGCGCGGGTCGGCGGGGAGCTGGTGCGGGTCGAGGTGCAGCGCGCCGAGCCGGTCGGGTCGTTTACCGGCTGGAAGCCCGCGATGCCCGTGACGATCTGGTCGGTGACCCGGTGGTGAGCGGGCATCTCCGCGGAAGTGCACCGTGCACTTCCGCGGAAGTGCACCGGAGGGCGCTCCCGTGACCGTGTACTTCATCGGGGCCGGTCCGGGGGCCGCGGACCTGGTCACGCTGCGGGCGGCGCGGGTCATCGCGAGCGCCCCGGTCTGCCTCTACGCCGGTGCGCTGGTGCCCCGCGAGCTGCTCGACACCGCCCCGCCCGGCGCCCGCCTGGTCGACACCGCCGACCTCGACCTCGACCAGATCACCGCCGAGCTGGTCGCCGCGCACGAGGCCGGCCACGACGTCGCCCGGCTGCACTCCGGCGACCCGTCGGTCTACAGCGCCATGGCCGAGCAGATGCGCCGCCTCGACGCCGCCGGGGTGCCCTACGACGTCGTCCCGGGGGTGCCCGCGTTCGCCGCCGCGGCCGCCGCCCTCAAGCGGGAGCTCACCGTGCCCGGCGTCGGGCAGACCGTGGTGCTCACCCGCACGAGCGCCCGCTCCACGCCGATGCCGCCCGGGGAGGAGCTGGCCGCCTACGCCGCCACCGGGGCGACGCTGGTGCTGCACCTGGCCGTGCAGCGGATGGCCGAGCTCGCGCCGCAGCTGGCCGAGCACTACGGCGACGACGGCCCGGTCGCCGTCGTCGCCCGCGCCAGCCGTGACGACGAGCTGGTGCTGCGTGGCACGCTGGCCGACATCGCCGGGCAGGTCGAGGCCGCGGGCGTCCGGCGCACCGCGATCGTCGTCGTGGGCCCGGTGCTCACCGCCGCGCAGTTCCCCGACAGCCACCTCTACTCGACGACGAGATGCCGCTAGGCGCGTCCGACCACCGCGCCGGCGCGGTCGATCACCACGACGTCGACCGCGACCGGGGCTCCCCGCAGCACGCCGAGCGCCGTCTCCCGCGCGCCCGCGGCCACCAGGTCGCCCAGCGGCAGCCCGGCCGCCTGGCACTGGCGCAGCGCGTCGAGCGCCGTGTTCGCCCCGCGCACGCCCTCGACCAGGTCGGGGGACCCGCCCGCGGAGGCCACCCGGGCGGCGAGCGAGTCGAAGGACACCTGCGAGCGGCCCGAGTGCAGGTCGAGGTGCCCGTCGGCGAGCTTGGCCAGCTTGCCGATCCCGCCGGCGACGGTCAGCCGCGGCACCGGGTGGCGGCGCAGGTACTTGAGCACCGCGCCGGCGAAGTCGCCCATGTCCAGCAGTGCGTCCTCGGGCAGGCCGTGGAGCTCCTGCACCGTCCGCTCGCTGGTCGACCCGGTGCACCCGGCCACGTGCTCGTGCCCGGCGGCGCGGGCGACGTCGATGCCGCGGCGGATCGAGTCGATCCACGACGAGCACGAGTACGGGACGACGACGCCGGTCGTGCCGAGCACCGACAGCCCGCCGAGGATGCCCAGCCGCGGGTTCCACGTCTTCCGCGCCAGCTCGGCGCCGTTCTCGATGGACACCTCGACGACGACGTCGCCGCTGCCGCCGTGCCGCGCCGCCACCGCCGCGACGTGCTCCCGCACGAACCGCCGCGGCATCGGGTTGATCGCCGGCTCGCCGACGGCCAGCGGCAGGCCCGGCTTGGTCACGGTGCCCACGCCCTCGCCGGCGCGGAAGACGACGCCGGTGCCCGGCTCGCCGTGCGTCACCCGCGCGCTGACCAGGGCGCCGTGCGTGACGTCGGGGTCGTCGCCGGCGTCCTTGACGACCCCGGCGGTGGCCGCACCGGGCTCGAGCGACTCGCGGGCCAGCGCGAACGCCGGGTGCCGGTCGTTGGGCAGGTCGATGGTCACCGGGTCGGGGAACTCGCCGGTGAGCAGCGCGGTGTAGGCCGCGGTGGTGGCCGCCGTCGCGCACGCGCCGGTGGTCCAGCCGTGCCGCAGCCCCGAGGCGCCGTCCCTGCTCACCCGCCCATGATCCCCGGCGGTGCGGCATGAGCGGGCAGGTGCTCGTGCTCGGTGGCACCGGGGAGGCGCGGCGGCTGGCCGCGGCGCTCGTCGACCGCGGGGTCGACGTCCTGTCCAGCCTCGCCGGGCGGGTGGCCGACCCGGTCCTGCCCGAGGGCGGCGTGCGGGTCGGCGGCTTCGGCGGCGCCGACGGGCTGGCCGACTGGCTGGCCACCCACCGGCCGCGGGCCGTCGTCGACGCGACCCACCCGTTCGCCGCCCGGATCACCGCGAACGCGGCGGCGGCGGCGCGGCGGCGGGGCGTGCCGCTGCTGCGGCTGCAGCGGCCGGGCTGGACGCCGGGGCCGGGGGACCGCTGGACGTACGTGGACTCCCTGGCGGACGCGGCCGCGGCGGTCCGGGACGCCGGCACCGTCTTCCTCACCACCGGCCGGCAGGGGGTCGGCGCGTTCGCCGCGCTGCCCGGGCGGGTGCTGGTGCGCTCGGTCGACCCGCCGGACGAGCCGCTGCCCGCCGGGGCGGTGCTGCTGCTGGCCCGCGGCCCGTTCACGGTCGAGGAGGAGGTCGCGCTGATGCGTGAGCACGGCGTCGACGTCGTCGTGACCAAGGACTCCGGCGGGCACATGACCGAGGGCAAGCTGGTCGCCGCCCGGCGGCTCGGGCTGCCGGTCGTGCTGGTCCGCCGCCCGCCGCTGCCCCGGGGGGTCGACGTCGTGACCACCGTCGAGGAGGCGGTGGAGTGGCTAAATGCGTTGAGGCGCGACGGTGCCGGAACGGAGGATGGCCCCTCGTGGAACCGATGACCGAGCAGCAGGTGCGGCGCTCCTTCGTCAACTGCTCGAAGGGCGAGGCCAACGCCGCCACCCTCCCGCGCGACCTCGCCGACCTGCCGTGGGACGAGCTGGAGGTGCTCGGCTGGCGCGACCCGAAGGCGCCGCTGCGCGGTTACCTCGTCGTCCAGCGGGAGGGGGAGCCGGTCGGGATCGCGCTGCGCGCGGCGGAGTCGCGGATGTCCGCGCGCCGGACCGTCATGTGCCTGCTGTGCCAGTCCACCCACTCCGGCGACGCCGTCTCGCTGTTCACCGCACGCCGCGCCGGCGAGGCGGGCCGCAACGGCAACACGGTCGGCACCTACGTGTGCGCCGACCTCGGCTGCGCCGCCCGGGCCCGCACCGAGATCCCGCCGTGGCTGCGCGACCGCGACCCGGACGAGGTGGCCGGGGAGCGGGTCGCCGAGCTGCGGGAGCGGGTGCACACCTTCCTGGACGCCGTCACCCGCTGACCCGGCGGGTCAGCGTCCCGCGGGGCCGGCGCCGGGGTGCCGGTCGCGGTCGCCCCTCGTCGCGGCGCGGTCGCGGGCGGCCCGCTCGCGGTCGGCGCGGGCGTCGTCCCGGTCCCGGGCCGCCGCCCGGCGGTCCCGCTCCGCTGCCCAGCGGTCGGCGGCGTCGGCCGCCCGGTCGGACTCGGCCCGCGCCCGGTCGTCCTCGGTCTGGGCGCGGTAGCTCTCGGCGACCTGGACGTCGATGGCCCGCTGGTCCTCCCGCTGCTCGGACGGCAGCCCGCCGGCCGAGGCCGCCGCCCGCTCCTGCCAGTCCTCCTGCTCGGCCCGGCGCACGTCGGCGGCCGCCTCCCGGGCGCGGGAGGCGGCGGCCCGCGCCGTGGCCTGCCGGTCACGCTCGACGGCCACCTCGTCGCGCTGTCGCGCGGCCTCCTCGCGGGACAGCGCCGCGTCCTCCCACCGGCGGGCCGCCTGGTCGCGACGACCGGCCGCGTCCTCCAACGCCCGGTCGGCGGCCCTCCGCGCCTGCTCGGCGTGCGCCGCGTCCGTGCCCCCGGGGGTGGTGGCCGCCGGCCACCGGACGGCCCGGTCCCGCTCGTGCTCGACGGCCCGCAGTGCCGCCGCGGCCTCGCGCAGGTACCCCTGCGCGTCCTCGACGCGGCCCTTGCGCAGGGCTCGTTCGGCCAGGGCGAGATGGGTGGCGGCGACGGCGTGCTCGGTCGTGGCCATCGCCTCGGCGCCCCGGGCCAGCCGCTCCTGGAGCTGCCGAGCGTCCTGCTGCAGGCGCTGGGAGGCCTGCTCGGTGTGGCGACCGTGCGGAGCGCGCGCCGGCCGGCCCGGCGTGCCCTCGTCGGCGGTCCGCTCCTCGGACCCGTTCATGCGCCCAGCGTTCCCCTGGGGGAGGCTGCGGACAAGGGGCGCCCGGTGTCGCGCCCCCGACCGGGGATCCCGACCGACCGGAGGCGCAGGTCCCGTGCCGAACGAGCGCCGGCTGGTCCTCTTCGACCTCGACGGCACGCTGGTCGACTCGACGCCGGGCATCGCCGCCTCGGTGCGGGTGGCCGCGGCCGGGCTCGGCCTGCCCGAGCCGACGCCGGCACAGCTGCGGGACATGGTCGGCCCGCCGCTGCAGGACGGCTTCGCCACGGTGCTCGGGGTCCCGCCGGCCGACGTCGACCGCGCGGTGGCCGCCTACCGGGCGCACTACGCGGCCGGCGCGCTGCTCGACGTCGCCGTGTACGACGGGATCCCGGAGCTGCTGGCCACCCTCCGCGACGGCGGCGCCACCCTCGCCGTGGCGACCAGCAAGCCTGAGGTGTTCGCCGTGCGGGTGCTCGAGGCGACCGGCCTGCGCGCGGCGTTCGCGACCGTGCACGGCGCCACCCTCGACGGCGCGGTGCGGCACAAGGACCAGGTGGTCGCCGCCGCGCTCGCCGCGCACCCCGCGCGGCGGCCGGCCGTGCTCGTCGGCGACCGCGCGCAGGACGTGCTCGGCGCGGCGGCGCACGGGCTGGCGTGCGTGGGCGCGGGCTGGGGACCGGGCGGTCCGGGCGAGCTGGAGGGGGCCGGCGCGGCCGTCGTCGTCGCGACGCCGGGGGAGGTGCCGGCCGAGCTGGAGGGCCTGGACGGGGCTCGACGGGTAGCGGACCCCCGTCCTGGCTAGTCACCGGGGATGACCGTCCCGCTGACCGACGCGCTGCAGGACCTGCGCGACGCCGTCGCCGCGGCGCCGCTCGGCCTCGCCACCCCCGCGCGGGACGCGACCGTGCGGACCGCCCGGGCGGTGGTCGACCAGGTCGACGACTACCTGCTGCCGCGCCTGCGCGACCTCGACGCCCCGCTGCTCGCCGTCGTCGGCGGCTCGACCGGCGCGGGCAAGTCCACGCTGGTCAACAGCGTGCTCGGCGCGCGGGTGACCACGCCCGGCGTGCTCCGGCCGACCACCCGCGCCCCCGTGCTCGTCTGCTCACCCGCCGACGTGCCGGCGTTCTCCGGCGACCGCGTGCTCCCCGGCCTGCCGCGCACGACCGGCGCGGGCGACGTCACCGGCGGGCTGCGCCTGGTCCCGAGCGAGGCGCTGCCGGCCGGGCTCGCGCTCGTCGACGCCCCCGACGTCGACTCGGTCGTGGAGACCAACCGCGACCTCGCCGGGCAGCTGCTGTCGGCGGCGGACCTGTGGGTCTTCGTGACGACGGCGGCCCGCTACGCCGACGCCGTCCCCTGGGACCTGCTGCGCACGGCGCAGGAGCGGGGCACCGCGCTGGCGGTCGTACTGGACCGGGTGCCGCCCGAGGCGGTGACCGAGGTGGCCGCCGACCTCGCCGGGATGCTGCAGCGCGGCGGGCTGGGGACGGCGCGGCTGTTCGTGGTGGAGGAGCGGCCGCTGCGCGACGGCTTCCTGCCCGAGGAGCAGGTGGCGCCGCTGCGCGACTGGCTGCGCGGGCTGGCCGCCGACCAGGAGCAGCGCGCCGCCGTCGTGCGGCAGACGCTGGCCGGGGCGCTGGAGAGCCTGGACGGGCGGGTGGCCGCGGTCGCCGACGGCGTGGACGAGCAGGCCGCGGCGGCGGCCGCCCTCGGGAACGCCGCCGACGCCGCCTACGACGCGGCGCGGGACGCGGTCGCCGAGGGCGTGGGCAACGGCAGCCTGCTGCGCGGCGAGGTGCTGGCGCGCTGGCAGGACTTCGTGGGCACCGGCGAGTGGATGCGCTCGCTGCAGAACCGGGTGGGCCGGCTGCGCGACCGGCTGGGCGCCGCGCTCACCGGCCGCCCGACCTCGACGGACTCGCTGAGCGGCGCGCTGGAGTCGGGGGTGGAGACGCTGCTGCGCGCCGAGGCCGGCCGCGCCGCCGACCGCACGGTGACCGCGTGGCGCGCGCTGCCCGGCGGGCCGGCGCTGGTCGCCGGGCGCGAGGAGGAGCTCGGATCGGAGTCGCCGGACTTCGCGCCCGCGGCCGCCGACGAGGTCCGCGACTGGCAGGGCCACGTGCTCGACCTGGTGCGCGAGGAGGGCGCGGGCAAGCGCTCGCAGGCGCGGCTGCTGTCGTGGGGCGTCAACGGGGCCGGCGCGGTGGTCATGGTCGCCGTCTTCGCCTCCACGGCGGGGCTGTCGGGGGCGGAGCTCGCCGTCGCCGGCGGGACGACGGCGCTCGGGCAGCGGGTGCTCGAGGCGGTGTTCGGCGACGCCGCGGTGCGCTCGCTGGCCGCCCGGGCCCGCGCCGACCTCGACGCCCGCGCCGACCGGCTGCTGGCCGCCGAGCAGGACCGCTTCGACGAGCTGCTCGCCGTCGCCGCGGACGCCCCTGGCGCAGCGAAGGAGCTGCGCTCGGCGGTCGCCACGCTGGCCGCGGCCCGGGGGGCCGGCGCGTGAGGGGCCGCGGGACGTCGCTGGCCGACCGGCTGGCCGCGCTGCGCGAGGCGGTCGAGGTCGCCGACGGGCGGCTCGAGGTGCCCGAGGTGGGCACGGCGCGGTCGCTGCTGGCCAAGGCCGGGGCGCGCGAGGCGCTGGGCGACGCGACCGTCGTCGCGCTGGCCGGGGCCACCGGCAGCGGCAAGTCGACGCTGTTCAACGCGCTGTCCGGGGCCGAGGTGAGCACGCCCGGCGTCCGGCGGCCGACCACCGGCGTCGCCCACGCGAGCGTGTGGGGCGACCACGGCGCCGACCGGCTGCTCGACTGGCTGGAGGTGCCGCGGCGGCACCGGGTCGCCGACCCCGACCCCGCGCTCGACGGCCTGGTGCTGCTCGACCTGCCCGACCACGACAGCGTGCGACTGGAGAACCGGCTGGAGGTCGACCGGCTGGTGCAGCTGGTCGACGTCCTGGTGTGGGTGCTGGACCCGCAGAAGTACGCCGACGACGCCGTCCACACCCGCTACCTCGCGCCGCTGGCCGGGCACGCGGGCGTGCTGCTGGTGGTGCTCAACCAGGTGGACCGGCTCGACGAGGCGGCGGCCGTCGCGTGCCTGGCCGACCTGCGCCGGCTGCTCGACGAGGAGGGCCTGACCGGGGTGCCGGTGCTGCCCACCGCGGCGTCCAGCGGCCTGGGCCTGCCGCGGCTGCGGGCCGAGCTGGGCCGCCGGGTGGGCGCCCGCAAGGCCGCCACCGACCGGCTGACCGCGGACGTGCGGGGCGCCGCCTCGGCCCTGGCCGCCCACTGCGCGCCCGACGCCGGCCGCGACCGCGGGCCGGACCGGGCGGCGCGGGAGGAGCTCACCGGCGCGCTCGCCGACGCCGCGGGGGTGCCGGCCGTCGTCGCCGCGGTCGAGCGTTCGGCGCACCGCAGCGGGGTGGCGCACACCGGCTGGCCGGTGCTGCGGTGGACCTCGAAGCTGCGGGCCGACCCGCTGGGCCGGCTCAACCTGGGCGACGAGCGGTCGCGGACCTCGCTGCCGCAGGCCGGCGCGGTGCAGCGGGCCGGGATGGACGCCGCGCTGCGCCGGGCCCGCGACGACGCCGGCCGCGGGCTGCCGCCGGCCTGGCGCGACGAGCTGCGCCGCACGTCGGAGGACACCGAGGAGCGGCTGCCCGACCGGCTCGACCGCGCCGTCGCCGGCACCGACCTCGGCCCCGACCGGACGCCGCTGTGGCAGCGCGCGGCCGGCGGCCTGCAGTGGCTGCTGGCGCTCACCGCGCTGGTCGGCGCGCTGTGGCTGCTCGCGCTGGTGGGGCTGGGGCTGCTGCAGCTCGACGACGTCCTCCCGCTGCCGCGGGTGCAGGGCATCCCGCTGCCCACGCTGCTGCTGGCCGGCGGGCTGCTCGCCGGGCTGCTGCTGGCGCTGCTGTGCCGGCCGCTGGTGGCGGCGGGTGCCAGACGCCGGGCGCGGACGGCGCGGCGCCGGCTCACCGCGCGGGTGGCCGAGGTGGCCGACGAGGAGGTGCTGGCGCCGCTGGCGGCGGCGCGCGCCGACCACGACCGGTTCTGCGCCGCGGTCGGTCGCGCACGATCCTGACGCCCCTCGGACCGCGACGGTGTGCGCCGACGCGGGGTTCTCCCGCCGTGACCCCCGCGTGAGCGCACACCGTCGCCCGGCGGCCGGACCTCAGGCGGCCACCGGCTCCGACGGCTCGTCGGCGGGCAGGGGAGCCGGCGCGCGCCGGGTCGACAGCCGCAGGCCGACCGCCGCGCCCAGCGCCAGCAGGATCACCACGGCGCCGTAGACCTCCGCGACCGGCCGCAGCCCGACCGTGCCCGAGGCGATGCCCGCGGCGATCGCCGGGATGCTGAACGCGAGGTAGCCGACGACGAAGACGCTCGACAGCAGCCCCGCGCGGTGCCCGGGCGCGACGCCCGCCGTCACGGTGGCCACGGTCCCGAGGAAGGCGGCGCCGAAGCCGAGGCCGGCCAGCCCGGAGGCCACGAAGAACAGCCACAGCGTCCCGGTGGCCAGCGCGACCAGCAGGCCGCCGACGGCGACCGCGAACACGACGCAGCCCCCGCCCATCGCCCGGCGCGGCGGCACGTCCCGGGCCAGCACGCCACCGACGGCGGCCGCGCCCTGCATGCAGAGGATGAGCAGGCTGCCGGCGAGGTGGCCCGCCACGCCGAACACGCCGGCGGTCAGCGACGGCCCCAGCGACAGCACCAGCCCGCCCATCGCCCAGAGCGCGACCAGGCAGGGGACGCCGACGGCGAACGCGCGCCGCTGCGGCCGCGGCACCTCCACCCGCGGGCGCAGCGAGGCCAGCGCCCCGGGCACCCGCGGGGAGGTCTCGGGCAGCAGCAGGGCCAGGCCCGAGCCCAGCACGAAGGCCACGGTCAGCACGCCGAACACCCACGGCGTCGGCTCCGCGATCCCCTCGATGGCCAGGCCCGCGCCCACCGCGCCCAGCGACAGCCCGAGGCCCGGGGACACGCTGTTGAGCAGCGCGCCCAGCGGGCGTGCCGAGGGGCGCTGCAGGTCGAGCAGCGCCGCACCGAGCGACCCGGTCAGCGCGCCGGTCGACAGGCCCTGCAGGGTGCGCGCGGCCAGCAGCCAGCCCACGCCGTCGGCGGCGAGGAAGACCGCCATGGCGACCGCCTGCAGCAGCAGCCCGGCGGCGAGCACCGGCCGCCGGCCGACGTGGTCGGACAGGCTGCCGACCACCAGCAGCGCGGCGAGCAGCGCGAAGGCGTAGATGCCGAACACCAGCGTCAGGACGCCGGCGCCGAAGCCGAACTGCTCCTGGTAGACGCGGTACAGCGGGGACGGGACGCCGGAGGCGGCCAGCACCAGCACGAGGAGTCCGGCCACCGACCAGAACGCGACCGGGCGGGGGAGGCGGGGCACGACAGTTGCCAAGGCCACCGATCCGGCCGGCATTCCCGTCAGGAGGGGTAGCGGCGCGGCGTGTAGACCTGTCCGGCCGGCGTCACCCGCGTCTGCGAGGACCCGACCAGCAGCAGGCAGCGCATGTCCACCGTCTCCGGGTCCAGGTCGCGCAGCGTGGTGACCCGGACCTCCTCCTGCGGCCCGCCGACGTCGCGGCCGACGACGACCACCGTCTCCGGCTCGCGCACCTCCCGCAGCGCGTCGAGCGCCTTGGCCAGCTGGTGCGGGCGCGCCCTCGACCGCGGGTTGTACAGCGCCAGCACCAGGTCGGCCGCCGCCGCCGAGCGCAGCCGGTCGAGGACGACGTCGAGCGGCTTGAGCACGTCGGAGAGGCTGATGACGGCGAAGTCGTGGCCGAGCGGCGCGCCGACCCGGGACGCCACGGCCTGCGCGGCGGTCAGCCCGGGCAGCACCCGCACGCGGACGCCGACGTGCTCGGGACGGGCGGCCACCTCGAGCACCGCGGCGGCCATGGCGAACACGCCCGGGTCGCCGCTGGAGACGACCGCGACCCGCCGTCCGGACCGGGCCAGCTCCAGCGCGTGCGCGGCCCGCTCGGCCTCCACCCGGTTGTCGCTGGGGTGGCGGGTCTGCCGCGGGTTGGCCGGCACCCGGTCCAGGTAGGGGCCGTAGCCGACCAGGTCGTCGGCGGCGGCGAGCGCGTCGGCGACCTCGGGGGTGGTCCAGCCGCGGGCGCCGGGGCCGAGGCCCACGACGACCACCTCGCCGGCCCGCGGGGCGGCGTCCGGGAGGTCCGCGGGACCCGGCGCGGTCCCGGTGAGCGGCGAGGGCAGCAGCGCCAGCGAGAAGTACGGGACGGTCGCGGGGTCGACGTCGGCCAGCGGCAGCGTGCGCTGGCGGTCGGTGGTGGCCCGCTCGACGTAGAGCGCCCGGTCCAGCACGCCGGCGGCCTCGAACGCCTCGCGGACCTGCGGGAACGTCCGGCCGAGCTTCACCACCGCGGCCGAGTCGGTGGTGGCCAGCCACTCGGCGAGCTCGTCGGCGGGCAGCGTGCCGGGCAGCACGGTGAGCACCTCGTCCCGCTCCACCAGCGGCCGCCCGACGACGGCGGCGGCGCCGCTGACGCTGGTCACGCCGGGCACCACCTCGGTCGGGTACCGGTGCGCGAGCCGCTTGTGCATGTGCATGTAGGACCCGTAGAAGAACGGGTCGCCCTCGGCGAGCACGACGACGTCGCGGCCGGCGTCGAGGTGCGCGGCCAGCCGGGCGGCGGCGGCCTCGTAGAACTCGTCGATCGCGCCCTGGTAGCCGCCGGGGTGGTCGGTGCCCTCGGTGGTGACCGGGTAGACCAGCAGCTCCTCGACCTGCCCCTCCCGCAGGTAGGGCGCGGCCAGCGCGCGGGCGACCGAGCGGCCGTGCTGCGCGGCGTGGAAGGCGACGACGTCGGCGGCGCCGATCAGCCGCGCGGCCTTGACGGTGACCAGCTCGGGGTCGCCGGGACCCAGCCCGACCCCGTACAGGCGGCCGCTCACTCGACGTCGCTCGCGATCGCGTTGACCGCGGCCGCGGTCATGGCGCTGCCGCCCCGCCGGCCGCGGACCACGAGGAACGGCAGGTCCGAGGCCGCCAGCGCCTCCTTGGACTCGGCCGCGCCGATGAAGCCGACCGGGATGCCGAGGACGGCGGCCGGGCGGGGGGCGCCCGCGGCGACCATCTCCAGCAGGTGGAACAGCGCGGTGGGCGCGTTGCCGACGGCGACGACCGCGCCGTCGAGCCGGTCGCGCCACAGCTCCAGCGCGGCGGCGGTGCGGGTGGTGCCGAGCGCGGCGGCCAGCGCCGGCACGCGCGGGTCGCCCAGGGTGCAGACGACGTCGTTGTCCTCGGGCAGCCGGCGGCGGGTGACGCCGGAGGCGACCATCTGCGCGTCGCACAGGACGGGCGCGCCGGCGTCGAGGGCCTCGCGGGCGAGCCGGACGACGTCGGGGCTCGCGGCGACGTCGGCGGCCAGGTCGACCTGGCCGCAGGCGTGGATCATCCGGACGACCACCCGCGCGAGGTCCTCGGGCAGGCCGGCGAGGTCCGCCTCGGCGCGGATCGTCGCGAACGATCGCCGGTAGATCTCGGCGCCGTCCTTCTCGTACTCGTACATCGGGCAGGAGGCTACGTCGCGCGCGGAGCGGGTAGCCGGGGGCATGGCCCTTCCCCGCCTGCTCGTCCTCGTCCTCGCCGGTGGTGCCGGTGGGCGCCTGCAGCTGCTCACCGAGCACCGCGCCAAGCCCGCCGTCCCGTTCGCCGGGGTGTACCGGCTGATCGACTTCCCGCTGAGCAACTGCCAGCACTCCGGCATCCCCGACGTGTGGGTGTCGATCCAGCAGCACCCGGCGTCGCTGGCCGACCACCTGGCCAACGGCCGGCCGTGGGACCTCGACCGCACCACCGGCGGGCTGATGACGCTGCCGCCGTTCCAGGGCACCGAGCGCGGCGGCTGGAACACCGGGACGGCGAACTCGCTGTGGCGGCAGGCCGAGCTGATCCGCCAGTTCGGCCCGGAGGCGCTGGTCGTGGTCAGCGCCGACGCCGTCTACGAGCTCGACTACCGCGAGGTCGCCGAGGCGCACCTGCAGTCGGGCGCGGAGGTGACGATGGTGACCACCGAGGTCGCCGCCGACGACGCCGCCCGCTACGGCATCGTCGAGGTCGACGGCGACCGGGTGACCGGCTACGCCTACAAGCCCGACGAGCCGGCCACGACCACCGCCACCAACGAGGTGTTCGTCTTCGACCCGGGGCCCACGCTGGACCGGCTGGAGCAGCTGCGGTCGGAGGTCGGCGAGGAGGGGCTCGAGGACCTCGGCACCCACCTGCTGCCGGCGCAGACCCGCGACGGCGGCGCGCGGGCACACCCGCTCAAGGGCTACTGGCGGGACGTCGGCACCGTCCCGGCGTACTGGGAGGCGCACCAGGAGTTCCTGACCGACGAGCCGCCGATCGACCTCGACGCCCCCGGCTGGCCGGTCCACACCCGCGGCGGCCGGCACAGCGCCGCCCGGGTCCTCGACGACGGCCAGATCGAGAACAGCCTGCTGTCCGGCGGCACCCGGGTGTCCGGCAACGTCCGCGGGTCGGTGCTCTCGCCCGGCGTGGTGGTCGAGGCCGGGGCGACCGTCGTCGACTCGGTCCTGCTGCCCGGCGTGCGGGTGCGCTCCGGCGCGACCGTGACCCGCGCGGTGGTCGACGACCGCGTGGACGTCGGCCGCGGCGCCACGGTCGGCGGCGACGGCGACGTCACGCTGGTCGGCCGCGCGGTGTCCGTCCCCGAGGGCACCGAGGTCGCCGCCGGCGCGCGGTACCCGGACCCCGACGACGACTAGCCGGCGCGGTACCCCTCGGGGGTCGCCACGACGTCGAGGACCTCCCCGCGGGGGCGGCCGCAGCGGCGCTCGCAGCCGGCCCAGTGCACGCGGACGCCCTCCGGGACGGTGCCCGAGGCGACGGCCGCGGCCGCGTCGGCCCGGACGTCGGCCCGCGACTTCGCGCACCCGGGCCGGCCGGCGCACGCGGTGACCCGCGCCCACGGGCTCTCGGCGTCGAACACCACGCCGGTGCGGTACAGGTCGACGGCGGCGTCGTCCACGCGATCCTCGGCCAGGTCGGGCACGACGACGCTGCGCCACGGGGTCAGCTGCACCTCGCCGGTCACCGACGCGAGCAGGTCGGCCTGGTCGGCGGAGAGCCGGCCGAGCGGGACGACGCCGACCAGCGCGGTGCGCCCGTCGGCCTGCGTCTCCGCGCCGACCGGGCCGGCGTCCGGCGCGGCGGGGACGGCGACCGGCGCGGCCGGGGCGCCGCCCAGCCGCGCCGCCACGCGGGCCGGGCCGTCGTCGAGCTCCGCCAGCCGCCAGGCGGTGCCGCCCTGCGCGGCGCGCTCGGCGAGGAAGGCGCGGGTGGCGGCGAGCAGCAGGCAGACGGCGCCGTCGGCGTCCGCGCGCAGCCCGCTGTCCGCCCCGCCGAGCAGCAGCGCGACCGAGGACGGCGACAGCGCCAGCAGGCCGACGTCGCCGCCGAGCCCGGACACGTCGCCGCGGCCGTCGTCCAGCGTCGCCAGGTAGCGGCCCGGCAGCGCGGCGAGGGCGGGGTCGGCGCACAGGCCGACGTCGAGCGCGGCCACCCACGGCCGGGCGTCCAGCAGCCCGCCGGCCCGGCCGGTCAGCGCGCTGGCCAGCACGTTCCGCACCCGCTCGTGCGTCTCGCTGGGCAGCAGGCCGGCGCCGGCGAGCCGGTCGCCGAGCTCCCGCGCGGCGCCGGTCGCCAGCCCGCGCAGCTGCAGGTTGCCCCGGCTGGTCATCTCGAGGGCGCCGTCGCCGAGGTCGCGCGCGGCGGCGGCGAGCACCCGCAGCTGGGCGGCGGTGAGCAGGCCGCCGGGCACCCGCACGCGGGCGAGCTCGCCGTCGGCGGCGGAGTGCGTCTGCAGCGCGCCGGGGCAGGCGTCGGCGCGGGGTCGGGGCGTCGTCATCGCGCCCGTGAGGCTACGTCGCTCCCGAGGTGTCGCTCCCGAGGTCAGGACGGGCCGAGCAGCCCGGCGGCGAGCTCGGCGGCCACCGGGTGCCCGAACCGCCCCGGCAGCCCGCCGGTGTGCACGAACACCGTCCGCTCGCCGGGCCGGACCGAGCCGTCGGCGCAGGCCAGGTACCCGCGGGCGCCGGTGGGGGAGGAGCCGCCCAGCGGCAGCACCGCGGGCACCTCGCCGGCGGCCCGCAGCTCGGCGGAGACCTCGGCCACCCGGGCGTCGACGTCGTCCGGGCCGGCGACCACGACGACGCGGGCGCCGAGCGCGCCCTCCAGGGCCAGGTTCCCGGGCCGGTCCGCCGACGGCGTCCCGTGCAGCACCAGCACGGTGCGCAGGCCCAGCCGCGCGGCGGCCGCGACGGTGGTCCGCGCGTGGTTGCTCTGCACGCCGCCGCTGGTGACCAGGACGGTCGCGCCGTCCCCGGCCGCCTCGGCGACGAGGTGCTCGAGCTCGCGCACCTCGTTGCCGCCGCCGAGGTCGGTCAGGTCGTCGCGCTTCACCGCCAGGTCCCCGGGCCGCAGGCCGAGGGTGGCGGACAGCCGCGGTGCCGGGTCGAGCGGGGTGGGCCAGTGCGCCGGGCGGACGGTCACCCCGCATCGTGCCGGGGGTCAGGCGTCCCGGCGGGCCCGGTCGAAGGACATCCACACCTCGCGGCGCTCCTTGCGGCTGGTCACCTGCGCCATCGCGGCGACCCGGCGGCGCTGGTCGAAGGAGGCCACGTGCTGGACGACGGCGACCTCGGCGTCGCGCATCGCCCGCTCGGCGGCGAACTCGGCCGGCGTCGACGGGTACTCGTCGGCCGGGACCGGCGGCACCTCGTCCCGCTCGCGGGCGTACGGGCTGTCGGGCGGCAGGTTGCCGCTCACCCGGCCGTAGGCGCCGAGCAGCAGCAGCACCAGGCCCGCGGCGACGGAGAAGCCGACGTTGCTCAGCCGGAAGGCCAGGAAGTTCAGCCCGGTGTTGAGCACCGCCAGGTTCGCGAACGCCGACACCAGGAACAGCACGCCGATGACGATCATGACCGTCGAGGCGGTGCGGGGGCTGCGGAAGGCGGCGACGACCAGCACGACCGCGGTGACCAGGGAGATCACCGACAGCAGGCCGTTGGACGACATGCCGAGGATGCGCTGGCCCTCGGTGGAGAAGAAGGCCAGGCCGTTGGCCAGGCCCAGGACGCCGAAGACGGCGATGATCCCGGCGACGACGAACGCCCCGGTGCGCTGGACGGCGAAGACGCGGTTGCCGGACGCGGACCCCCGCCCGGGGCGCCGCGGGGCCTCGGGCCGCGGGGTGGGGTCGGCGGCGGCGCCGGTCCGTGCGCGGTCGGCCGTCCGGTGGCGGTGCAGCGACAGGGCCATGGTCGTGCTCCTCGGGTCGGTGGTGCTGACATCCGTTGTTCCCAATCCGGTCGTGTCCGGATGCACCCGGTTCCGGACCTTCTCGTCCCCGCGCCGGCCGGGCGTGTCGTGATCTCGGGAAGAGCGGGCGCCGCGCCGTCGTTCCGCCGGCGTGACCCAGCCGTTCTCCGCCGACCTGCACTCGGAGTTCCTCCGCGCCGACCTCTTCTTCTCCATGGGGCAGCCGATCGAGGCCGCCCGCCTGCTCGAGCCGCTCGTCGAGGCCGAGCCGGGCAACGAGGCCGCCCTCGAGCTGCTGGCCCGCAGCTACTTCGGCTCGGCCCAGTTGCAGCGCGCGGAGACGGCGCTGCGCCGGCTGGTCGACCTCGCGCCGGCCAACGGGTGGGCCCGCCGCGCGCTGGCCCGCACGCTGGAGCGGCAGAGCCGCCGCGACGAGGCCGTCACCCACCACCGCGTCGCCGACGCCCTCGGCGCCGCCTGACCGCTCCGGACCGAGGGGTCCTCCGGGCCCCGTGCCGCGCCGTCGGTCTCTCGCGGCGCGGGCCCGGACCCGCAGGCTCCGTCCGTGACCCGCGAGCGCGTGCTCGCCGGCCTCGGGCCGGCCGGGGCGCGGCCCCGCCCCGACGTGCTCGGTCGCGGTGCTCGAGCCGGACCGCTTCCTCGGGCTGCACGCGCTGAGCGACGTGCGCGGCCGCCTGCTGGACTCGCGGCAGCCGCGGTCCCGGGCCTGCACGGAGGGGCTGTGGGGCTTCCTGCCGAGGGAGCTGCCCGGCGGACGCACCCGGCTCGTCGTCAGCGGCTAGCAGGTCGTGCGTCCGCGGTGGCTCGCGCGCGCCGTCCTCCACTGGCTGCATCCCCCCGTCTTCTGGCTCGTGCAGGCCCGCATGCTCGCCGTGCTGCGGCGGAACGTGGAGCGGGCGGCTCAGCCGCCCGCCGGGGACAGGCGCACCAGCGCGATCCGGCGGGACACCCTCGCCTGGTAGGCGTCGTAGGTCCCGCAGTTGGCCATGAGCGCCGCCCACAGCCGCGGCCGGTCGGCGTCGTCCACCTGGCTCGCGGTGACCGCCCACCGCCGGCCGCGCACCTCGACCTCGCCGCGCGGGTCGGCCTGCAGGTTCAGCCACCACTGCGGCTCGGCGTCGATGCCGCCGTTGGACGCCGCCACCACCAGGTCCCGGCCGTCGCGCACGTGCAGCAGCGGGGTGGTGCGCGGCTGCCCGGTGCGCCGGCCGCGGCAGGTCACCAGGACGACGTCGCCGCCGCGGAAGCGGTTGCCGACCCGGCCGCCGGTGCGCCGCAGCAGCGCGGTGTGCAGGGCCGCCACGTGCCGGGACAGCACCGTGGCCGCCCGGTCGGCGCGGGACAGGGCGGTGCTCGTCGTCGCGGTCACCGGGCGGTCCCGAACAGTCGCGCGTCGCGCCGGGCGGCGCGCCGGCCGGCGAACCGGGCGACGGCGAGCAGCGCCGGGTGCGGCACCGGCAGGCGGTCGACGGCCGCATCCGGGATGGCCGACACGGTCCAGCCCAGCGCGCCCAGGACCTCGGTCGGGCGGTACTCCTTCGCGAAGACCTCGCGGTCGAGGCGGTCCCAGTCCTCCGGCGTCAGGTGCCGCTGCACCTGGGTCATCCCGTCGCTCTCCTCGTGGGCGAGGTGCGCGCCCAGCCCGTCGCGCAGCGCCACCGTCTGCCGGGCGAGCTCGTCCCGGGTGGCGGCGTCGCCCCGGCCGGCGGCCAGCGCCTCGAGCCCCGCGGCGACCGCGGCCAGCGCCGGGTCGATGCCCGCGTGCTCGGCCTCCAGGGCGTCGAGGACGGAGCGGTCGGCGCCGCGCTCGGCCAGCAGCGGCCACAGTCCCGCGTCCTCGCCGGAGTGGTGCTTGTGCAGGTAGGCGCCGAACCGGGCGAAGCGGCGGGCCAGCCGCCGCCACCGCCGCCGGTCCGGCACGGGCACCGTGGGGACGACGGCGGCGAACGCGTCGAGGTCCCGGCGGAAGGCGCGGTGCATGACGTACATGGCGGCCAGGTCGACCGGGCCGTCGGGCGCGGCGGCCTGGCCCTCGAGGCGGAGCTGGACAGGGAGCGGCGGGGCAGCGGTCACGGGGACCTCTTTCAGGTTGAGTCCCGATAAATCGAATGCCGGCACGGTAAGGTGGACCCGTGGTCGAGAGCAAGAGGGTCTACCGCTCCGCGCTGCGGGCCGAGCAGGCGCAGCGCACGCGGGTGCAGGTGCTGGAGGCCGCGACCCGCTGCTTCGTCGAGCGCGGCTACGCGGCGACGACGATGCGCGACGTCGCCGCGGCCGCCGGGGTCTCGGTGCCGACCGTCTTCGCGCAGGGCGGGAAGGCGGCGGTGCTCCTCGCGTGCGTCGACCGGGCGCTCGTCGGCTCCGACGACGAGCGCCCCGTCCGCGAGCTGGGCCCCTTCGCCGAGCTGCTCGCCGCGCCGGACCGGGCCGGCCGGCTGGCGGCGCTGCACCGGCTGGCGCTGCAGACGACCGCCGCCACGCTCCCGATGCAGGACGTCTTCGCCGCCGCGGCCGCGGTCGACCCGGAGGTCGGGGCCGCGTACGCCGACTACGAGCGACGGCGACGCGCCGACATGACCGCGCTGGTCGAGGCCTTCGCCGGCGACCTGCGGGCCGACCTCGACGTCGGGTCCGCCGTCGACGTCGTGTGGTCGGTGTTCTCCCCGCAGACGCAGTCCCGGCTGGTCCGCGGCTGCGGCTGGCCGCCGGAGCGGTACGCCGACTGGCTGCCCGGCGCGGTGGAGCGGCTGCTGCTGCGCTGACGGTGTCGGTGCCCGGTGGCAGGGTGCCGCCCGTGCCCACGCTCGACGAGGTGACCGCCGCCGTGCGCGCCGCCTGGTGCCGGGAGACCTGTGACGACAGCGACCTCGCCGACTGGACGCCGGGCAACCCCGCGCGCGGCCAGTGCGGCGCCACCGCGCTCACGGTGCACGACCTGCTCGGCGGCGAGCTGCTGCTGGCCGAGGTGCGCCGGACCGACGGCTCGCGGCAGGGCGTGCACTGGTGGAATCGGCTGCCCGGCGGCCGCGAGGTCGACCTCACCCGCGGGCAGTTCGCCCCGCACGAGGTCGTGGGGGAGCCGCGGGTCGTCGTCCGGCCGCCCGGCCTGCCCGGGTACAACCGCGCGCAGTACCTCCGGCTGCGCGCCGCCGTGCTCGACGCCCTCGGCTGGACCCCGGAACGGACGTGACCGGACGGAAACGGGGTGCGAGAGCCAGCTAAGGGGAGGCTAACCTCACCGCGAGACGATCACCGAGGTCAGGAGCCGACCGTGCCGCACCACCCCGTCCCCACCCGCCTGCGGCGCGCGTCGCTGACCGCGGCCGCCGCCGTCCTCGCGGCCGGGCTGACCGCCTGCGGCGGGACCACCGACGACGAGTCCGCGGCCTCGGTCGCCGAGGGCGGCGACGGCGCCTTCCCGGTCACCATCGAGAACAGGTTCGGCACCACCGAGATCCCTGCCCAGCCGCAGCGCGTGGTCACCGTCGGCTTCAACGACCAGGACTTCGTGCTGGCCCTGGGCGTGACCCCCGTCGGCGAGCGCGAGCTCCTCGGGGACTACGACGCCGCGACCCGCCCCTGGGCGCGGGAGCAGTTGCCGGACGAGGAGATCCCGACCGTGGGCGGCGAGGAGATCGATCTCGAGGCCGTCGCCGCGCTCGAGCCCGACCTCATCGTCGGCGTCTACTCCTTCATGGACGAGACGGTCTACGAGCAGCTCTCCGGCATCGCGCCGACCCTCGCGCAGACCGACGACCACGCCGACGGCGCCACCCCGTGGCAGGAGCAGACCCTCCTCATCGGGCAGGCGCTGGGCCGCGGGGACGAGGCACAGCAGCTCGTCGACGACGTCGAGGGCCGGTTCCAGCAGGCGGTCGACGAGAACCCCGGCTTCGCCGGCCGCTCGCTCGCCGTGGACCTGACCGGCGTCGGCTCCGGCCACTACCTGCTCGGCGCGGACGACCTGCGCACCCAGTTCTTCACCGACCTCGGCTTCACCGTCCCCGACACCAGTACCGACGTCAGCCAGGAGCGGCTGGACCTCCTGGACGCGGACGTGCTGGCGGTGAACGGGTACGACCAGGCGGACGCCGACGCGGATCCGCTGTTCTCCGCCCTCGACGTGGTGACCCAGGGCCGCACGGTCCTGCTCGGCGGCTACTCCGGCGACGTGTCCGCCGCGCTCGGCTTCGGCAGCCCGCTCTCGCTGCCCTACCTGCTGGACGAGGTCGTGCCGGCCCTGGCCGCCGCCGCCGACGGCGACCCGTCCACCGCGGTGCCGGTCCTCGGCTGAGGCCCGCGCTCCGCCCCCGGCCATGCGGCCGGGGGCAGGGGCGTGCGGGCGGTACCGTCTCCCCATCACGGCAGTGCGTGCAGGAAGCCGGTGCGAGCCCGGCGCGGTCCCGCCACTGTGACCCCGGGTGCTCGGGGGAGCCAGACACTCCGGCTGCCGTGCCCGACGACCCGGGGCGCGGACCCCGAGTGAGGACGCTGCGTGTTCGCCCTGCTCTCCACCAGTGACACCGACCTGCTCTCCGCCCGCGCCAGCGGCGCCGACTGGCGGTCGGGCAACCCGGTCCGCCTCGGCGCCGAGGGCATCGCATCGCTGACCGAGGGCGCGCGGCTCGTCGTCGTCCGGATCCTCGGCGTGCGGCGGCAGTACGAGGAGATGCTCGCGCCGCTGCTGGCCGGTCCGGCGCCGGTCGTCGTCCTCGGCGGGGAGCAGGTGCCCGACGCCGAGCTGATGGAGCTGTCGACCGTGCCGATGGGCGTGGCCACCGAGGCGCACGGCTACCTGGCGCAGGGCGGCCCGGACAACCTCGTGCAGCTGCACCGCTTCCTGTCCGACACCGTGCTGCTCACCGGAGAGGGCTTCGAGCCGCCGTCGGTGGCGCCGGACTGGGGGGTGGCGGAGCGCGCGGGCCGGGGGAGCGGCCCGCGGATCGCCGTCCTCTACTACCGGGCGCACCACCTGGCCGGGAACACCGCGTTCGTCGAGGAGCTCTGCTCCGCGGTCGAGGACGCCGGCGGGCAGGCGCTGCCGGTGTTCGTGAGCTCGCTGCGCAGCGTGCCCGACGACCTGCTCGACGTGCTGCGCACCGCCGACGCGCTCGTCGTCACGGTGCTCGCCGCCGGCGGCTCCCGGCCGGCCACGGCGTCCGCCGGCGGGGACGACGGCGCCTGGGACGTCGGGCAGCTCGCCGCGCTCGACGTGCCGGTGGTCCAGGGCCTGTGCCTGACCCGCTCGCGCGAGGAGTGGCTGGCCGACGACGACGGCCTCTCCCCGCTCGACGTCGGCAACCAGGTGGCCATCCCCGAGTTCGACGGCCGGCTGATCAGCGTGCCGTTCTCCTTCAAGGAGACCGACGAGGACGGCCTGACGTCCTACGTGGCCGATCCCGAGCGGGCGGCGCGGGTGGCGGGCACGGCGGTGGCGCACGCCCGGCTGCGGCACACGCCGCCGGCCGAGCGCCGGATCGTGCTGATGCTGTCGGCCTACCCGACCAAGCACGCGCGGATCGGCAACGCGGTCGGCCTGGACACCCCGGCGTCGGTGGTGCGGCTGCTGGCCGCGATGCAGGGGCAGGGCTACGACATCGGCCCGTTCGACGGGCCCGGCGCACTGCCCGGCGTGGCCGACCTCGACGGCGACGCGCTGTTCCACGCGCTGATCGCCGCGGGCGGGCAGGACGCCGACTGGCTGACCGAGGAGCAGCTGTCGGGCAACCCGGTGCGCATCCCGGCCGCGGAGTACCGGCGGTTCTTCGACACGCTCCCCGCCGACCTCCGCGAGGCGATGGTGTCGCACTGGGGTGAGGCGCCGGGCTCCCTGTTCGTGGACGGGGACGACATCGTCTTCGCCGCGCTGCGGGCCGGGAACGTCGTCGTGATGGTGCAGCCGCCGCGCGGCTTCGGCGAGAACCCGATCGCGATCTACCACGACCCCGACCTGCCGCCGTCGCACCACTACCTGGCCGCCTACTGGTGGTTGCGGTCGGTGTTCGGGGCGCACGCGCTGGTGCACGTCGGCAAGCACGGCAACACGGAGTGGCTGCCGGGCAAGACCGTCGGGCTGTCGGCGTCGTGCGGGCCCGACGCCGCGGTCGGCGACCTGCCGCTGGTCTACCCGTTCCTGGTCAACGACCCGGGCGAGGGCTCGCAGGCCAAGCGCCGCGCGCACGCCACGCTGGTCGACCACATGGTGCCGCCGATGGCGCGGGCGGACTCCTACGGCGACATCGCCCGGCTGGAGCAGCTGCTCGACGAGCACGCCAACGTGGCCGCGATGGACCCGGCGAAGCTGCCCGCCGTCCGGGCGCAGATCTGGACGCTGCTGCAGGCCGCCAGGCTCGACCACGACCTCGGGCTGGCCGAGCGGCCGGAGGACGACCACTTCGACGAGATGATCCTGCACGTCGACGGCTGGCTCTGCGAGATCAAGGACTCGCAGATCCGCGACGGCCTGCACGTGCTCGGCGTCCCGCCGTCGGGCCAGGACCGGGTCGACCTGGTGCTGGCGATGCTGCGGGCGCGGCAGATCTGGGGCGGCGCGGTGGCGCTGCCCGGGCTGCGCGAGGCGCTGGGGCTGACCGAGGACGGCACCGCCGGGCGCGCGGCGACCGACGAGGTGGAGGCGCTGGCGGCCGCGCTGGTGTCGGGCATGGAGGAGGCCGGCTGGACGATCGGCACCGTCGGCCCCGTCGTGCGGGAGGTGCTGGGGCGCGAGGACGAGGGCGTGGCCGCCGTGCTGCGGTTCGCCGTCGACGAGGTGGTGCCGCGGCTGGAGCGGACGACCGACGAGCTCGACGCCACGCTGCACGCCCTCGACGGCGGCTACGTGCCGGCCGGGCCGTCGGGCTCGCCGCTGCGCGGACTGGTCAACGTGCTGCCGACCGGGCGGAACTTCTACTCGGTCGACCCGCGGGCGGTGCCGTCGCGGCTGGCGTGGGAGACCGGCCAGGCGATGGCCGACTCGCTGCTGGAGCGGTACCGGGCCGACACGGGGGAGTGGCCGCGCTCGGTCGGGCTGTCGGTGTGGGGGACCTCGGCGATGCGGACCTCCGGCGACGACGTCGCCGAGGTGCTCGCGCTGCTCGGCGTCCGCCCGGTGTGGGACGACGCCTCGCGGCGGGTGACCTCGCTGGAGGCGGTGCCGCTGGAGGAGCTGGGCCGGCCGCGGATCGACGTCACCGTGCGCATCTCGGGCTTCTTCCGGGACGCCTTCCCGCACGTGGTGACCATGCTCGACGACGCCGTGACGCTGGTGGCGGGGCTCGACGAGCCGGCGTCGGAGAACTTCGTGCGGGCGCACGTCGACGCCGACGTCGCGGAGCACGGGGACCGGCGGCGGGCCACCACGCGGGTGTTCGGCTCCAAGCCCGGCGCCTACGGGGCGGGGCTGCTCTCGCTCATCGACTCGCGCGACTGGCGCGGCGACGCCGACCTCGCCGAGGTGTACGCGGTGTGGGGCGGCTACGCCTACGGCCGCGACCTCGACGGCGTGCAGGCGCGCCCGGACATGGAGGCGGCGTACCGGCGGATCGCGGTGGCGGCGAAGAACGTCGACACCCGCGAGCACGACATCGCCGACTCCGACGACTACTTCCAGTACCACGGCGGGATGGTCGCGACGGTCCGCGCGCTGACCGGCTCGGCGCCGGCGGCCTACATCGGCGACTCGACCCGGCCGGAGCAGGTGCGCACCCGCTCGCTGACCGAGGAGACCTCCCGGGTGTTCCGCGCCCGGGTGGTCAACCCGAAGTGGCTGTCGGCGATGCGCCGGCACGGCTACAAGGGCGCCTTCGAGCTGGCCGCGACCGTCGACTACCTGTTCGGCTACGACGCCACGACCGGCGTGGTGGCCGACTGGATGTACGAGAAGCTCACCGAGACCTACGTGCTCGACCCGGAGAACCGGGAGTTCATGGAGCGGTCCAACCCGTGGGCGCTGCACGGCATCGCCGAGCGGCTGCTCGAGGCGGTGGACCGGGGCATGTGGGCCGAGCCGGACCCGGAGCTGCTGGCCGGGCTGCGGCAGGCCTACCTCGACACCGAGGGCGACCTGGAGGGCGGCGAGACCCCGGCGCAGTCGGGGGCGCCGACCTGAGCAGGGGTGATCACGAGCCGTGACGACGCGCGGTACTGATCCGGAAACGGTTCGGGTCCCCGTGTGGCCGGGTAGTCGATCACCATGGGCATCCTGAACCGACTCCTGGGCACTGCTGAGACCACGGCTCGTCGCGGAGCCGCCGGGGGCCGCGCCGCCGCCGGCCGGGCCTCCGGACGCGGGATGGGGCGGGGCACCGCCGGGCGCGGCATGCCGTCCGGCCGGGGCATGGGCCGCTCGCGGATGGCGACCCCGACGCCGACCCGGCGCTTCGGGCGCGGCACGCCGACGACCGCCGCCTCCGGCGGGCTGAGCCGCCTGCTCGGCTCGCTGACCGGCCGCCGCTGACGAGCCGCCCCGACCGCCCACCGCTGACCGGCGGGCGGACCTCCTAGGCCAGCGAGGCGGCGGCGACCAGCAGCACGACGGTCGCCGCCGCCTCGCCCATCGCGCCCATCACGTCCCCGGTGACGCCGCCGAGGCGGGCCGTCGCGCGGGCGCGGACGAGCTCGGCCGCGAGCAGGCCGGCTCCCGCGGCCCCGGCCAGCGCCGCCCCGGTCCCGGGACCGCCGGCCGCCCACCCCGCCGCGGCCGCACCGCCGACCACGACCAGCCCCCACCCCGCGAGCCAGGGTCCCGACACGGTGCCGGCCACCGCCCGCCCCAGCGACGAGCCCGCGGCCGTCGGCGTGCCGGGCAGCCCGGTGCGGGCCATCGCCAGCCGCGCCACGACCACCGCCGTCCACAGCGCGAGCCAGCCGCCGCCGGCCGCCAGCAGCGCCGCGCCCGCCGCCGCCTGCAGCAGCAGCGCGAGGACCAGCGTCACCACGCCGAACGGGCCGACGTCGCCCTGGTGCATGACCTGCAGCGCCCGCTCCCGGCCGCGCAGCGGACCCAGGCCGTCGGCGGTGTCGGCCAGGCCGTCCAGGTGCAGCGCCCGGGTCAACCAGGCGAGCACGGCCAGCGCCGCCACCGCTCCGGTCAGCGGGGACACCAGGTGCGCGCCGAGCACGCCGACCCCGGCCGCGGCGCCGCCCAGGGCCAGCCCGACCAGCGGCGCCCAGGGCAGCACCCCGCGGGTGGACGTCGTCCCGGCGGCCGGGACCCGGACCACGGTGAGCAGCGCGACCGACTCCAGCGGGCCGGCCCATCTCGGCCGGCGCGTCACCGCAGCCGCTGCGGCAGCCCGGCGACGACGAACCACACCTCGTCGGCGGTGCCGGCCAGCCGCTGGTTGACCTCGCCGAGGGTGTCGCGGAACAGCCGGCCCGCGCGGGTCTCCGGCACCACGCCCAGGCCCACCTCGTCGCTGACCGCGACCACGTGCGCCGGCGTCATCGCCCAGGCGTTGACCAGCGCGTCGACCCGGCCGGCCAGCCGGTCGAGGGCGCCCGGCTCGTCGGTCCAGACGCCGGTCTCGTCCATGAGCGCCGCGACCCACGTGGTCACGCTGTCGACCAGCACCGTCCCGCCGCGCAGCAGGTCGCTGGGCGCCGTCGTCTCGAGCGTCGTCCAGCCGGCCGGCCGGCGGGCGCGGTGCGCGGCGACCCGCCGGGTCCACTCGGCGTCGTCCGGCGCCGGCGCCGAGGTGGCCAGGTAGACGACGCCGGGCCGGTCGGCCACCAGCGACTCCGCGTGCGCCGACTTCCCCGACCGCGACCCGCCCAGCACCAGCACCCGCGCCATCACGCGACCGCCGCCGCGAGCTCCAGCCGGGTGACCGTGCCGTTGTGCGGCGTCACCGCCGGCATCTCCGCGGGGCCCAGCCCGGCGGCGACCGCCTGCGCGGCGCGGATGGTGTCGCCGTGGGTGACCAGCGCGACGACGTCGGCCGGCGGGCCCGCCCGCAGCCGGTCGAGGAGGGCCGCGACCCGGGCGTGCAGGTCGGCCAGGCTCTCGCCGCCCTCGGCCGCCCAGTGCGGGTCGGTCCAGTCGACGACGTCCCACAGCTCCCGCGACGGCCGCCCCTCGAGCACGCCGTAGCCCTGCTCGCGCAGCGCCGGCGTGGTGGTGAACGCCAGCCCGGTCGCGGCGGCGCAGTGCTCGGCGGTCTGCACCGCCCGCAGCAGGTCGCTGGACAGCATCGCGCCCGGCCCGAGCGCCGCCAGTTCGCGGGCCGCCGCCCGTGCCTGGTCGTGCCCCTGGTCGGTGAGCGGGACGTGCGCCGTCTGGCCCTGCATCAGCCCGGCGGCGTTCCAGGTGCTCTGCCCGTGCCGGACGAGGAGGAGGGTGAGCGGGCGGGCCATGGTGGTCGCCGAGCGTAGGGCAGGCGGGCGCAGGCCCCGGGGCCGGTGCTCGTACCGTCGGGACGTGACCATCCCCGTCCGTCCCGGCGCCGGCCGGCCCGCCGCCGCGCCGACCGGCCCCGACCCGCTGGCCCCGCTGCTCGACCTCCCCGGGGTCCGGGAGGCCGCCGACGCCGCCCGCGCCGGCATCGACCGGCTGCTGGCCCACCGGCTCATGCGCAACCGGTCGGCCGAGGTCAGCACCGAGTCGGCGCTGCGCGGGGCCCGCGCGTCGGCGGCCCTGGACGGCGTCGACGTCCCGCTGGCCGACCTGCGCGCGGGCTCGGTCGACGACCCGGTCGTGCAGGGCTCGCTGCGGGTGTCGGTGGGGCTGGGCTCCCTGGTCGACACGTGGGCGAAGGCCCCCGGGCAGGTGCTCGCCCGACTGCACGTGCTGGCCGCCGCCGACCTCACCGACCCGGCCGGCCTCGGCCGCCCCGGCCCGCACGCCGGCCCGCGGCTGTCCGGCCTGTTCCAGGTGGTGACCGGCGGCTCGACCGTGCCCGCGGTGCTGGTGGCGGGGCTGGTGCACGGCGAGCTCGCGGCCCTGGCGCCGTTCGGCACCGCCGACGGCGTCGTCGCCCGGGCGGCGGCCCGGCTCACCACCATCGGCCGCGGCCTGGACCCCAAGGCCGTGTCGGTTCCCGAGGTCGGCTTCGTCGAGCTGGGCGCCGACGCCTACCGCGAGCGGGTGGCCGGCTACGCCGCGGGCGGTCCCGACGGCGTCGCCGCCTGGCTGGTGCACTGCTGCCGCGCCACCGAGCTCGGCGCCCGGGAGGGCCTGGCCATCGCCGAGGCGATCCTGCGCGGCTGACCGGCCCGCCCTGCGCCCGGTCCGGCCGCGGCGCACAGTGGGCAGATGCGCTACCTCGACGTCGACGGGCTCGGCCCGGTCAGCCGGATCGGGCTGGGCACCTGGCAGTTCGGGTCCCGCGAGTGGGGCTACGGCGAGGGCTACGCCGAGGGCGCGGCGCGCGACATCGTCCGCCGGGCGCGGGAACTCGGCGTCACGCTGTTCGACACCGCGGAGGTCTACGGCTTCGGCCGCAGCGAGCGCATCCTCGGCGAGGCCCTGAGGGAGGAGCGCGGCGAGGTCGTCGTCGCCTCGAAGGTGTTCCCCGTGGCGCCGTTCCCGCCCGTGGTCCGGTCCCGGTTCGAGGGCAGCGCCCGGCGGCTCGGCCTGACGCGGATCCCGCTGTACCAGGTGCACCAGCCCAACCCGGTCGTCCCCGACAGCGTGGTCATGCCGGGCCTGCGGCAGCTGCTCGACGAGGACCGCATCGGCGCCGCCGGCGTCTCCAACTACTCCCTGGCCCGGTGGCGGGCGGCCGACGCGGCGCTGGGCCGGCCGGTCCTCACCAACCAGGTGCAGTTCTCCCTCGCCCGGCCCGGGGCGCTCGAGGACCTCGTGCCCTTCGCCGAGCGCGAGGGGCGGGTCGTCATCGCCTACAGCCCGCTGGCGCAGGGCCTGCTCGGCGGCCGGTACGGCGTGGAGAACCGGCCCGGCGGGGTGCGCGCGGCCAACCCGCTGTTCGGCACGGAGAACCTGCGGCGCGCGGAGCCGCTGCTCGACGTCCTGCGTGAGGTCGCCGACGCGCACGGGGTCCGGCCCGGGACGATCGCGCTGGCCTGGCTGGTCTCGCTGCCGCAGGTGGTGGTCATCCCCGGCGCCTCGAGCGTGGAGCAGGTGGAGGCCAACGCCGCGGCCAGCGACGTCGACCTGCGGCCCGACGAGCAGGCGGCGCTCACCGCGGCGGCGCGGGGGTTCGCGCCGGTGTCGGCGGTGCGCACGCTGGTGGACGGCGTCCGGGAGCGGGTGGACGGGCTCCGCGGGCGGCTGGGCGTCTGAGCGGACGGGCCTCAGGCGCCCCGGCGCCGCCAGCGGCCGGCGGCCGGGACCGCCGCCGTCGCGGCGGCCGCCACGGCGGGCACCGCGCGCAGCGCCCGCCGCCGCGCGTACCAGGCCAGCCCGGCGACCGCCGCGCCCACGCCCATCGCGGCGCCGGTGACCACCGGGGCCGGCGGCACCGCGAACCGCGAGCGCATCGACACCGGCCGGGTGAACTCCAGCACCGGCCAGCCCCGCTCGGCGGCCACCTTGCGCAGCGCCCGGTCGGGGTTGACCGCCGTCGGGTGCCCGACCGCGGTGAGCATCGGCAGGTCGGTGACCGAGTCGCTGTAGGCGTGGCAGTCGGCCAGGTCGTAGCCGTTCTCGGCGGCCAACTGGCGCATCGCCTCGGCCTTGTTCTCCCCGTAGGCGTAGAACTCGATCTCGCCGGTGTAGCGGCCGTCGACGGTCACCATCCGGGTGGCCACCACCCGGTCGGCGCCCAGCATCTCGCCGATCGGCTCGACCATCTCCGCGCCGCTGCTGGAGACGATGACAATCTCCCGCCCCGCCGCCCGGTGGGACTCGATGAGGTCGGCCGCCTCGGCGTAGACGAGCGGGTCCACGACCTCGTGCAGCGTCTCGCGGACGATGTCGTGCACCGTCGCGACGTCCCAGCCGGTCGCCATGTCGGTGATCTGCGCCCGCATCCGCTCCATCTGCTGGGCGTCGGCGCCGGAGAGGGAGAAGACGAACTGCGCGTAGGCGCCCTTGAGCACGGCGCGGCGGTTGATCAGCCCGCCCGCGAAGAAGGGGCGGCCGAAGGCCAGGGTGCTGGACTTGGCGATGACCGTCTTGTCCAGGTCGAAGAACGCCGCGGCGTGCGTCACGGTTCACGACTGTAAGCGGACGTCCTGGGTGTGACGGGTCTCGCAACTCCGTCCACACCCTTTCGGGTCGTCCACAGTTGCCCGGTCCGGCACGCGCGCACCGGGAGTCCGCGATGGGCTCCGGGGCGTGCCCGCGCCTCCGGTCCCCCCACCGTCCCGCCCGCTGGTCGTCTGCGCCGACGAGGACCTCCTCGACGAGGTCCTGCGGGTCCTCGCCGCCGCCGGCACCGAGCCCGAGGTGGCCACCGGCGGGACGGCGCTGCGCCGCGCTCACCGCGACGCCGCGCTGGTGCTGCTCGGCGCCGACGTCCTCGACAGCCCGGCGGTGCGCGCCCTGCCCCGCCGCCCGGGCGTGGTCGTCGTCGCGCCCGACGCCCTGCCGGCGCCGGCCTGGGCGGCCGCGGTGGAGCGCGGCGCCGAGCGCGTCGCCGTGCTGCCCGACGACGAGGCGTGGCTCGCCGCCCGGGCGGGGGAGGCGGGGCGGTCGCCGGTGGCGCGCGGCTGGCTGGCCGTCGTCGGCGGCAGCTGCGGAGGAGCGGGCGCCAGCACGCTGGCCACCGCGCTCGCCGTGGCCGCCGCCGACCGGGGCGAGGGCGTCCTGCTGGTCGACGCCGACCCGTGGGGCGGCGGGCTGGACCTCCTGCTCGGTGCCGAGGACGCCGAGGGGCTGCGCTGGCCGGAGCTGACCGGGGTGCGCGGCCGGGTGGCCGGGGACGCGCTGGTCGCCGCGCTGCCCGCGGCCGCGGGGGTGCACGTCCTCGCCGCGGCACGCGACGACCCGGCGCCGGTGCCGGCCGAGGCGCTCACCGCCGTCGTCGACGCCGCGCGGGACGGCGGCCTGCCGGTGGTGGTGGACCTGCCGCGCGCGGCGGCGCCCGACCCCGCGGCGGAGGCGGTGCTGGCCGAGGCCGACCTGGCGCTGCTGGTCGTGCCCGCGCGGCTGCGCGCCGCCTCCGCCGCCCGGGCGCTGGTGGCGGGGGCGCCGTGGTCGGCGGCCCGGCTGGTGGTGCGCACCGTCCCGGGCGGCCTGTCCGCCGCCGAGGTGGCCGCCGTGGCCGGGCGGCCGGTGCTCGCCGAGCTGGGGCACGACCGCGGCGCGCTGCCCCGGGGGGAGCGCGGCGAGCCGCCGTCGGTGGCGCCGCGCAGCCCGCTGGGCGCGCTCGTCCGCCGGTTGCTCGGCGAGCTGTCCCGGCCGGAGCGGGCGGCGTGAGCGGCCTGCCGCTGGTCGAGCGCGTCCGCGCCCGGCTGGCGCTGGAGCCGGGCCCGCCGAGCCGGGCCGCGGTGGCGGCGCTCGTGCGGGAGGAGGCCGGCCTGCTCGGCGAGACCGACGTCCTCGCCGCGGTGCGCGACGCGGTCGCCGAGCTGGCCGGCGCCGGGCCGCTGGAGCCGCTGCTGCGGGCGCCCGGCGTCACCGACGTGCTGGTCAACGGCCCGGCCGAGGTGTGGGTCGACCGGGGGAGCGGCCTGGAGCCCGCGGACGTGCGGTTCCCCGACGAGGACGCCGTCCGCCGGCTCGCGGTCCGGCTGGCCGCCAGCGCCGGGCGCCGCCTCGACGACGCCGCGCCGTGGGTCGACGCGGGCCTGCCCGACGGCACCCGGCTGCACGCGGTGCTGCCGCCGGTCTCGGCCGCGGGCACCTGCCTGTCGCTGCGGGTGCTGCGGCGCTGCTCCCTCGGCCTCGCCGACCTCGCGGCGCGCGGGACGCTGCCCGGGCGGTCGGAGGCGCTGCTGCGGGCGGTGGTCCGGCGGCGGCTGGCCTTCCTCGTCACCGGCGGCACGGGGTCGGGCAAGACCACCCTGCTCTCGGCGCTGCTCGGCGAGGTGCCGCCGGACGAGCGCGTGGTGCTCTGCGAGGACGCCCCGGAGCTCACCCCGGCGCACCCGCACGTCGTTCGCCTGCTCACCCGCCCGCCGAACGTGGAGGGCGCCGGGCAGGTGACCCTGCGGGACCTGGTGCGCCAGGCGCTGCGCATGCGGCCGGACCGGCTGGTGGTCGGCGAGGTCCGCGGCGCGGAGGTCACCGACCTGCTCGCCGCGCTCAACACCGGGCACGACGGCGGCTGCGGCACCCTGCACGCCAACCGGCCGGGGGAGGTGCCCGCCCGGCTCGAGGCGCTGGGTGTGGCGGCCGGCCTGGACCGGCGGGCGGTGCACAGCCAGGCCGCGGCCGCGCTCGCGGTGGTGGTGCACCTGCGGCGCACCCCCGCGGGCCGCCGGGTCGCCGAGGTCGGGGTGGTGCGCCGCGACGGCGACCTCGTGGCCGTCGACGCCGGCTGGCGGGCCGACGGCGGCCCGTGCCCGGGCGCGCACCGGCTGGCCGCCCTCCTCGACGGCGGGACGGCGTGACCGCGGCGCTGGCCGCGGGCGCCCTGGCGCTGCTGCTGTGGCCGGGCGGGGCGGCCCGACGGCGGGCGCGGCTGCGCCGGCTCACCGGGGCGGGCCGCCCGGGGCGGGGACCGCTGGTCGCGGAGCCGCGGTCCTGGCCGGTCCTCGCCGCGGCCGCGGGCGCCACCGCCGGGGCGCTGGCCGGCCCGCCGCTGCTGGCCCTCCTGGCCGGTGCGGCCGCCGCCGGCGCCGCCCGGGCGGCGGTCCGGCAGCGCGCGCTGCGCCGGGACGAGCGGGCCCTCGACGTCCTCGCCGACGCCCTGGCCGCCCTGGCCGCGGAGCTGCGCAGCGGCCGGCCGCTCGACGCGGCGACCGCGGCGGCGGTGGCGGTGGTCCCCGACGCGGACGGCGCCCGGGCGCTCGCCCGCGCCCTCCGCGCGCCGGGGACGGTGCCGGCGGAGGCGGCGTCGGAGCTCGGCCGGGCGCACGGGCGGCTCGCGGCGGCGGTCGAGCTCAGCGCCCGGACGGGGTGCTCGCTGGCCGCCGTCGCCGCGGCCGTCGAGGACGACCTGCGGGCCCGCCGGCGCCAGCGGGACGAGCTGCGCTCGGTGACCGCCGGGCCGCGGGCCAGCGCCGCGCTGCTGGCCGGGCTGCCGCTGCTGGCGCTCGCCATGGGCAGCGGCATCGGCGCGCACCCGTGGGCGGTGCTCACCACGACGGTGCCCGGCCAGGCGCTGCTCGTCGCGGGGGTGGCGCTGGAGGCGGCGGGGCTGGCCTGGTCGGCGCGGCTGGTCCGGCGGGCGCTGCGGTGAGCGCCGCGGGCGCCCAGGCGCTGGCGCTGCTGGCGGTCGCCGGCGCGCTGGCCGCGTGGCCGACGCCGGCGGCGCGCCGCACGGCCCGGCTGCGTGCCCTCGGCGCGCCCGCCACTCCGGAGCGGCCGCCGGAGACGTCACCCGGTCCGCTCCGGCGGCTGGTGCTCCCCGTCCTCGCCGGTGCCGCCACGGCGCTGCTCGTCGGCGGCGCGGCCGGGGTGGCGCTGGGAGCGGTCGGGGCGGTCCTCGCCGACCGGTGGCTGCGGCGGGCGCCCGGCCAGGGCCCCGCGCCCGCGCCGGCGACCGCCGACCTGCCGGTGGCCTGCGACCTGCTGGCGGTCTGCCTGGGCGCCGGCCTGCCGGTCGGCGCCGCGCTCGGCGCGGTCGCGGCCGCGGTGCCGGGCCCGCTGGGTCCCGCGCTGGCCGGCGTCGCCGGCCGGCTGCGCCTCGGGGCCGCGCCCCGCACGGCGTGGCACGACGCGCCGCCGGAGCTGGCCGGGCTGGGCCGGGTCCTGGTCCGCGCGGGGGAGTCGGGCGCGGCGGCGGTGCCGGCCCTGCGCGTGCTGGCGGCGGAGGCGCGGACGGCGGCGCGCAGCCGGGCGGAGGCGGGCGTGCGCCGGGCCGGGGTGTGGGTGCTCGCGCCGCTCGGGCTGTGCTTCCTGCCGGCGTTCGTGTGCCTGGGCATCGCGCCGATGGTCATCGGCATCGCGGGCCAGGTGTTCGGCTGAGCTCCCCGGGGGAGGGCCGTCAGCGGCGGCCGGCGGCCATCGCGGAGGTGTGGGGCACCAGCGCCCAGGCCGCGGGGACCGCCGCGGGGACCGCCGGCGCCACGGGGGCGAGGTCGAGCACCATCCGCGTGGGCTGGAAGGCCTCGGCGTAGCCGATGCGGGCCTGCGCGCCCCAGTGGCGGGCGGAGGCCACGACGGCGTCCGGCTCGACCATCGCCGAGCGCTCCACCTGGGAGGCGTGCGCGGCGAGGGCGTCGAGCTTGCCGGCGAGGTACGCGGTGACGTCGACGTACACGCTCGGCGCGAAGGCCAGCGTCGACGGGCTCTGGTAGTGCAGGACCCGCGGCAGGCGCCGGGCGGCACCCAGGGTGGCGGCGGCGATGGCGCGGTGGTCCTGGTGGCTGTCGTCGGGGGCGTGCACGTAGACGAGGTCGGCGGCGGTCTCCTGCAGCACCTGCTCGATGCGGCGGATCGTGTCCGAGTCGGCCACGACCTCGCAGTCGCGCAGCCCGCCCCAGGCCAGCCGCGCGCCGACCAGCTCGGCCGCGCGCTGCTGCTCGGCGCGCCGGCCGGCGATCTGGCCGTCGTCGCCGGGGCCGTTCTCGCCGCCGGTCATCACGAGCATGGTCACCGTGTCCCCGGCCGCCACGTGCGCCATCAGCGCGCCGCCGCAGCCGAGCTCGATGTCGTCGGGGTGGGCGCCGATCGCCAGGACACTGCGTCCCGGGCCCCTCGTCGTCGTGCCGTCCACGACAGCCGTCCTCTGCTCGCCAGGGGCGGCATCCCCGCCCGACACCCGTCCATCGGCGCCGCCGGCGGCGCCCTCCAGCGCGGCGACCGGACCTACCCCCTCGGGGGGAGGTCCGGTCGTGCGCAACCCGTCAGCCCGCGGCGGGCGCGGGCGTCCCGCGGTCGCGGCGCCGCCGGGAGAGGACCACCGAGGTGCCGCCCACCGCGCCGGCGCCGCGGGCCGGATCCCCCGAGGAGGGACCGGCCGTCCTCATACCGCTACGGCCCGGGCGACCACCGCCAGGGCGAGCTCCGCGGCCTCGGGGAACGTGCCGGTCCCCGCCCACGGGGCGGGGACGTCCGGCGCCGCCGCGTACTCGCCCTGCCGGACGCGGATCGCCCGCGCGCCCACGGCCGCGGCGACGGCGACGTCCTTGCCGGGGCGGTCGCCGATCACCAGCACCCGGTCGGCGGGGACACCCAGGCGCGCGGCGAGCGCGAGCAGTCCCTGCGGGGCGGGCTTGCGCGCGGCCCGGCCGCCGAGGGTGTCGGTGACCAGCACCTCGGTCAGCAGCGGGCCGAGCCCGGTCGCGGCGAGCTTGGCCGCCTGGATGACCGGGCTGCCGTCGGTCAGGCAGCCGACGGGCACGGCCCGGGCCAGTGCCGCGAGGGCCTCCGGGGCACCGGGGTAGGGGTCCAGCCGCGCCGGCGCGCACGCGGTGAACGCGGCGACCAGCGGCGGCACGTGCCGGGCCAGGTCGCCGGCGGGCACCCCGGCGGCGAGCAGCGCGCGGTCGATCGTCCCGCCGGCGTCGGACCCGGCCGCCAGCTCCGCGACGAGCGCGGCGTGCACCGCGTCGCCGTCCAGCCCGGCCGCGCCGGCGGCGGCCCCGACGTCCGCCGCGGCCGCCGCCAGGTAGGCGGCCTGCGGGTAGAGGGTGTCGTCGAGGTCGACGACGACGGCCAGCGGCGACGGCCCGTCCCAGGCCGGCGCGGTGCTCACCACGGCAGCCGACCGTCGGTGAAGTCGGGCTCGTCCAGCGCCAGCAGCGCGTCGGTGGCCTCGTCGGCGAGGACGGCGGCCACCTGCGGCCCGGTCGTGCCGTCGCCGTAGGGGCAGGGCAGGCCGGCCGCGCGGGCCTGCCCCGCGGGGCCGGTGTGCGCGGCGGCCGCCGCCAGGACGGCGTCGGCGGCGGAGTCGTCGGCCAGGCCGGCCAGCGTGGTGGTGCCGGCCTCGACGCCCTCCCACCGCGGCGTCGAGCCGCGCAGCACGACCACCGGGACGCCGAGGAAGGCGGCCTCCTCCTGGATGCCGCCGGAGTCGGTCACCGCCAGCCGGGCCGAGGCCAGCGCGGCCAGCAGGGTGTCGTAGTCGACCGGGCCGGTGCGGGTGATCGCCGGGTGGTCGAGCTCGGCGTCCAGGCCGGCGGCCGCCAGGCGGGCCGCGGTCCGCGGGTGCACCGGGAAGTTCACCGGCCCGACCTGGTCGGCCAGCGCGCGGACGACCCCGACCAGCCGCTTGAGCCGCACCGGGTCGTCGACGTTGGTGGGCCGGTGCGCGGTCACCAGCACGCCGGACCGCTGCGCCACCGGGACCGGGCGGACGCCGCGGGCCACGAGCGTGTCCACGACCGGGTTGCCGACCACGAACACCCGCTTCGCGGGCACGCCCTCGGCGGCGAGGAACGCCGCGGCCCGCCGGGTCGGGGCCAGGTGCAGGGCGGCCACCGCCGCGGCCACCCGCCGGTTGACCTCCTCGACGCTGCGCGGGTTCAGGCTGCGCAGCCCGGCCTCGAGGTGCGCGAACGGCACGCCGGCGCCGCGGGCGGCCAGCGCGTAGGCGGGCACGGTGTTCGTGTCGCCCAGGGCCAGGACGACGTCGGGCCGGAACCGGGCCACCGCGCGGGCGGCGTCGGCGTGCAGCGCGCCGTACCGGGCGGCGGGGTCGTCGGTGGGCAGCGCGAACCGGCAGGTCGGCGCGAGGCCGAGGGTCTCCTGCAGCCGGGTGGAGAGCGCCGGGTCGGTGTGCTGGCCGGTGTCGACCACGTCGACCCGGTGCCCCGCGGCGGTCAGGGCCGCCACCACCGGGGCGAGTTTGACCACCTCCGGGCGGGTGCCGAAGGGCACGAGCACGTGCCGGCGGCGGCTCACGCGGACACCGCCTGTGTGGCGCACGGGTCGGTCACCGGGGTGCCGTCCTCGGCGGTGTAGGTCTCGGCGAAGTAGCGGCTCATCCGCACGCCCGGGGTGAACCACAGGTGCGGCAGCCGGGCCTGCGGGTCGCGGATGCCGGTGAGGTGGGCGCTGACGACGTCGGCCCCGGCGGCCAGCGTGAGCGGCAGCCCGCCCGAGAACCGCGGGTTGATCTCGACGACGGTGGCGCGGCCGTCGTCGGCGACGAAGCCCTGCACGTTCGCCGGGCCGGTCAGCCGCACCGCCTCCAGCGCGGCGGCGACCACGTCGGTCACGGCGGGGGAGTCGAAGGTGGTGCCCTTGACCGAGATGCCGGCCCGGGTGTCGTCGCGCCAGCGCGGCACCACGGTGAGCAGCCCGCCGTCGCGGCCGACGAGGGCGTCGGCGGTGAACTCGCGCCCCTCGAGCCGGGTCTGGGCGATGAGCGAGGCGTCCCCGGACAGCGCCTCGGCGACCGCGGAGCGGGCGTCGAGCAGGCGCACCCCGCGGCTGCCGCGCCCGGCGCGCGGCTTGACCACCCACGGGCCCGGGACCCGCACCAGCCCGGCGGGGGTGTCGGTGGTGGCGGGGTGGGGGACCCCGGCGTCGCGCAGCGTGCGGGCGAACGCGGCCTTGTCGCAGCACAGCTCCACGCTGTCCGCCGACGGCAGCCAGGTGGCCACCCCGGCCGCGGCCAGCTGCTCCGCACCGGCGATGAGGGCGGGCAGCTCCTCGGCGACCGTGCCGATCAGCGCGTCCACGCCGTGCGTCGTCGCGAGGGACACGAGGGCGTCGACGAAGCGCACGTGGTCCGCGCGCGGGACGACCGCGCCGACGGTGGCCAGGGCCGCGCCGGCGGCGGTCCCGTCGGCGTCCACGCCGACCACCCGGTGTCCGAGGGCGACCAGGCGGCGGACGACCGCGACGCCGGCCGGGCCGCCCGCCCCGGTGACGAGGACGGCGGGGCGCGCCGCGTCCGGGTCCGCGTGCCGACCGCGGGCCGGAGGCGTGGGCGCGGGGTGCAGGGTCGAGGTCACCGGGGCGTCTCCGAGTCGTTCGGGCGGGCGAAACTGGCGGGGCGCGGGGCGGCGGGACCGGGCGGCGGGGCCGCGGGCGGCGGTGCGGCCGGGGATGCGGCGGGCGGCACCGCGATCCGCGCGACCGGGACCGTCGGCTGCGGCGCGAGGACCGGCCGGGCCGCCACCCCGTCGTCGACGACCGGCCGGGCCAGCAGCCAGCCCCGCGCCCACAGCCGCAGCGAGGCCACCCGGCTGTCGGTGACCGGCTCCCACTGCCGCGCGGCGACGCACTCGGCGAGGCAGTCCAGGACGGCGAGGTCGGTCTCGTAGGTGGCCACGGCCACGAGCGAGGCGCTGTGCGCGCCGAGGCCGTCGGCGGCCAGCTCGCGGACGCGCTCGGCCCGGCGGTCCGGAGGGAGGTGGCCGAGCCGGTAGTCCACGCGCCCTGACTCCCGGCGGGCGGCCAGCCAGGCCGACAGCCGGCGCGGGTAGACGTGGCGGTGCAGCAGCCCGGTGACCGTGGTGCGCCGCTTCCGGGCGCGCCGCTCGTCACCACCCGGGTCGCGGTAGCCGAGGCCGGGACGCGCCCAGCTGTCGGGACGGCGGGCGGTGTGCCGGCCCGACACGTCCTGCTCGGCCCGCTCGAGGGTGGGCAGGGTGATCCACACCATGAGCAGGAAGCCGCCGAGGGTGGCCACGAGGATCCACACCGTGCCCACCCAGTCGTGGAAGAGGACCAGCGCGCCCTCGCCCCACAGCAGGCCCGCCCCCGCCGACAGCAGCAGCCGGCCGTGGTTGAGCAGCAGCAGCGCCGCGACGGCGACCAGCAGCCCCCCGACGGCGTGCAGCCTGCGGCTGCGCAGCACGACCGCGGTCAGCGCGGTCAGCCCCAGCACCGACAGCACCGACGAGCACGACGCCGTCACGACCGCGTCGATGATCCCGCCCTCACCGGGGAAGAGCAGCACGTGCTGCGGCAGCACCCCGGACACCTGGCCCGGCGCGATCCAGCCGAGCACCGTCGCCACCCCGGCCGCCTCGACCACCTGCAGCGGGCCGGACAGGTAGCGGAAGCCCAGCACGCAGATCGCGGCGGCGAGTGCGAGGTCGAGCAGCACCGGCACCAGCCGGCGGTTCGTCCCGCGCCACGCCCCGCGGCGGACGGGCGGGGCCGCGAGGCCGGCGGCGCTCACCGCTCCTCCCCGGCGGCAACGGCGAACGACCGCGGCCGGCCGGCGGGCTCGGCGGCGCTCTCCTCGACGGCGTGCGCCGGGAGGGCCGGCGCTGCCGGCAGCACGGTCGAGGTGGCGCCCGACCGGCTGGTCTTCACCCAGCTGTAGGGCCGCCCGAGCATCCCGTCGACGTAGGCGCGGGAGGTGATCCAGATCGACAGCGCGAACGCCGGGAGGAAGCCGAGCAGCCGCCAGGCCGACCGCCGCTCGACCCGGCCGACCAGCAGCCCGACGCACAGCTCGGCGAGCGGGCCGATGAACAGCAGCATCGACAGCGGCAGCAGCCCGACGACCGGCAGGTCACCGATCCCGAAGGCCCGCAGGACGGTGAGCAGCAGGCCCAGGCCGGACAGCATCGGCACGTGGTAGACGGCGAGGAACAGCGACGTCTCGACCTTCTCCAGCGGGGAGAGGTGCGGCGTGCGCATGAGCGGCCGCCAGTAGTCGCGCAGGCACTTCTGGTGGCCGCGGGCCCAGCGGTAGCGCTGCTTCCAGAACCGCTGGGCGCTGACCACCGCCTCCTCGAAGTCGATGGCCGAGACGTCGTAGCGCACCCGCTGCCCGGCCATGAGGATGCGCAGCGTCAGGTCGGTGTCCTCGGTGACGGTCTCCGGGTTCCAGCCGCCGAGCGCGCGCAGCGTGCTCATCCGCACCGCGCAGTTGGCGCCGCCGTAGGCGGGCAGCTCGAACAGCGCCTGGCGGCCGTACTCGTTGACCAGGTAGCCGGAGAGGTAGTCGACGAAGACGACGCCGGCCATGGACGAGTCCTTGCCGTTGCGGATCACGCAGCGGCCCATCACCGCGCCGACCACCGGGTCGCGGAAGTGCCGGACCAGGCGGCGCAGCGCCGTGGGCTCGGGCTCGTGGTCGGCGTCGAAGACCAGCACGACCTCGGCGTCGACGAGGTCGAGGGCCTCGTTGAGCGCGCCGGACTTGCCGCCGCCGGCGCCGGGCGGGCGGTGCAGCACGCGCAGCCGCGGCTCCCGCGCCGCCCAGGCGTCGAGCTTGGCGCCGGTCGCGTCGTCGGAGCCGTCGTCGACGACGACCAGGGTGAGCCGGTCGGCCGGGTAGTCCAGGGCGAGCAGCGCGGACACCATCCCGTCGACGACGAGCTCCTCGTTCTTGCAGCCCACGAGCACCGCGACCGGCGGGGTGTAGCTGTCGAGCCCGACGTCGGCGGCGAGCAGGTCGCGCTCGGCCCACCGGGCGGCGGCGACGGCGAAGGAGAGGTGCCGGCAGAAGTAGACGCCGAACACCACGTTGAGCGCGCCGGCGACGACGCCGAGCGTCCGGTCCAGCCCGAACGCGACCGCCGCGGCGGCGAGCGCCACGACGTAGCCGGCGAGCACGAGGGGGCGGCCCTCGGGGCGGTCGGTGCCGTGTGCCACGGGTCCTCCTCCCGGCCTGCGGTGACGCGTGCGCGCCACCTCCTCGCTGATTCGGCATGTGCGGGGACCACCTGAAGCGGAAGCACCGACACCCCGCCGTCCGCCGTCCACAGGCGGCCCGTCGTCCACAACCTGCGGGCGGACGCCGGCGGAGGCGCCCGGCGCGGCGAGGGTCGGGGCGCGCCCCGCGACCGGGGCCGCCCGACCCGAGGAGGAGCCGTGACCACCCACCACCCGCCCGCCGAGGACCCGGCCGGGCCGACCCCCGAGGAACCCGCGCGGCGAGGGCTCGCCGCCCGCTGGACGCGGGTCCGCGCGACCGCCGAGGCAGGCATGAGCACCGCCGAGTACGCCGTCGGCACGGTCGCGGCCTGCGCCTTCGCCGCGGTCCTCTACCGCGTGGTGACCGGCGGCTCGGTCGTCAGCGCGCTCGGCGACCTGGTCGAGTCCGCGCTCGGCGCCCTCTCCTGACCGTGCGCCGCCGCGCGGTGCCCCCGGGCCGGCGGGAGGCCGGGATGGTCACCGCCGAGACCGCCGTGGTGCTGCCCGTGCTGGTGCTCGTGCTCGCGGCCGTCGTCTCCGCCGTCGTGGTGGTCGGCGCGCACCTGCGCTGCGTGGACGCCGCGCGGGAGGGCGCCCGCGCCGCCGCCCGCGGGGAGGACTCGGTGCAGGTCCGCGCGCTGGCCGCCCGGGTGGCGCCGGACGGGGCGGTGACCGCGGTGGTCGTCGCGGGGGAGGAGGTCCGGGTCACCGTCGGCGCGTCGGTGGCGCCGCTGGGCGTCGGCCCGGCCGTCGATGTCGGGGCGAGCGCGGTCGCCCGGCTGGAGCCCGGGGTGGCCGGCGGGTGAGCGGGCGGGAGCGGGGCTCGGCGACGGTGTGGACGGTGGCCCTGGCCGGCGTCCTCGCGCTGGTCGGGCTGGCCGCGGTCCTCGTCGGCGCGGCGGTGGTCGCCCGCCACCGCGCCGGGTCCGCGGCCGACCTCGCCGCGCTCGCCGCCGCGGCGCGGGCGGTCACCGGGGACCCGGCCGCATGCGCGGCCGCCGCCGAGGTGGCGCGGGCCAACGGCGCGGACCTGGCCGCCTGCACGGTCGGGGACGGCGCGGTCGTCGACGTCCGGGTCGTGGTCACCGTGCCGCTCGGGCCGCTGGGCGCCCGCCGCGCCGAGGCGGTCGCGCGCGCCGGGCCGGCGCCGCCCGCGGGCTCAGAAGACCAGGCCGTCCTCGACGTGGCCGGCGCCGGCGTCCGCGGCGGGCTCCGCGGGCCCCTCGGCGTCGGGCTCCTGGGCGGGCCCGGGCCGGGGAGCGGTCCGCCCGGTGCCCGGCCGCCGCAGCAGGCCCCGAACCGGTCCGGTCGGCATCACGTGCGCGGTGCCCTCGGCCTCGGGTTCCTCGGCGTCGTCGGCGTCCGCGGTGTCCTCGGCCGCGGCCAGCTCGTCGAGCACGACGTCGAGCACGCGCACCGCGCCGGCCTTGTCCAGCGGGTCGTTGCCGTTGCCGCACTTGGGCGACTGCACGCAGGAGGGGCAGCCGCTCTCGCACTCGCAGCTGGCGACGGTGGCGCGGGTGGCCCGCAGCCAGCGCCGCAGCGCCGCGAAGCCGCGCTCGGCGAAGCCCGCGCCGCCGGGGTGCCCGTCGTAGACGAACACCGTCGCGGACCCGGTGTCCGGGTGCAGCGCGGTGGACAGCCCGCCCAGGTCCCAGCGGTCGCAGGTGGCCAGCAGCGGCAGGATGCCGATCGCCGCGTGCTCGGCCGCGTGCAGCGACCCGGGCAGCGCCAGGTCGTCGACCTCGGCGCGGGCGACCGCGTCGGCGTCGAGGGTCAGCCACACCGCCCGGGTGCGCAGCTGGCGCGGCGGCAGGTCCAGCGGGAACTCGGCGAGCACCTCGCCGGTGCCGGCCCGCCGGCGCTGGTAGGCCACGACCTGGTTGGTCACGTCCACGACGCCGGTGTGCGCGGTGACCGTGCCCAGCCGGCGGGTGCGCTCGACGTCCACGACGGAGAGGTCGGTGACGTCGCGGGCCACGGTGGTCCACTCCGGGCTCTCGGCGTGCACGACGGCGCAGGCGTCCTCGGGGTCGAACTCGTCGACGACGAAGGTCTCGCCGCGGTGCACGTACAGCGCGCCGGTGTGCACGGTGGAGTGCGCCGCCCCGCCGTCCACGGTGCCCAGCAGCCGGCCGGTGTCGCCCTCGATGATCGCCACCGGCTCGCCGCCGCTGCCCCGGATGTCGACCTCGGGGCGTCCCCGCCCGGCCCAGTACCAGCCGGCCGGGCGCCGCCGCAGGTCCCCGGCGGCGACGAGCTCCTCCAGCCGCGCCTCGGCCACCGGGCCGCCGAAGTCGGGCAGGTCCTCGGGGGTCAGCGGCAGCTCGGCCGCCGCCGAGCACAGCTGCGGCCCCAGCACGTAGGGGTTGGCCGGGTCGGTGACGGTGGCCTCGACCGGCCGGCCGAAGACCGCGCGGGGGTGGTGGGCCAGGTAGTGGTCCAGCGGGTCGTCGCGGGCGACGAACACGACCAGCGACTCGCGCTGCGCCCGCCCGGCGCGGCCGGCCTGCTGCCAGAGGGAGGCCAGCGTGCCGGGGTAGCCGGCGAGCACCACGGCGTCGAGCCCGGCGATGTCGATGCCGAGCTCGAGGGCGTTGGTGGTGGCCACGCCCAGCAGCTCGCCCGCGGACAGCGCCCGCTCCAGCTCCCGCCGCTCCTCGGGCAGGTAGCCGCCGCGGTAGGAGTCCACCCGCCGCACCAGGTCGCTGCGGCCCCGGTCGGCCAGCAGCCGGCGGGCCTGCTCGGCCACCGACTCGGCGCTGCGCCGGGACCGGACGAACGCCAGCGTCCGCGCGCCGCGCTCGACCAGATCGGCCAGCAGCCCGGCGGTGTCCGCGGCGGCCGACCGGCGCAACGGCGCCCCGTGCTCGCCGGTCTGCTCGGTGAGCGGGGGCTCCCACAGCGCGAAGGTCGCACCCGGGCGCGGGGACCCGTCGTCGGTCACGGCCACGACCGGCGCCCCGACCAGCCGGCTGGCCGCCGCGGCCGGCTCGGCCACGGTCGCCGAGGCCAGCACGAACACCGGGTCGGCGCCGTAGCGGCGGCAGATGCGGCGCAGCCGGCGCAGCACATGCCCGACGTGCGAGCCGAACACCCCGCGGTAGGCGTGGCACTCGTCGATGACGACGTAGGCCAGCCGGCGCAGCGTCGAGGACCAGCGCTGGTGGGCCGGCAGCACGCCGCGGTGCAGCATGTCCGGGTTGGTGACGATCCACCGCGAGTGCCGGCGCACCCAGTCGCGCTCCTCGGCGGGGGTGTCGCCGTCGTAGGCGGCCGGCCGCACCGACGGGTCGGCCAGCGCGGCGACCGAGGCCAGCTGGTCGCGGGCCAGCGCCTTGGTCGGCGCGAGGTAGAGGACGCAGGCGCGCGGGTCCTCGGCCAGGCGGGTCAGCGCGGGCAGCTGGTAGGCCAGCGACTTGCCCGACGCGGTGCCGGTGGCCACGACCACCGAGGTGCCGTCGTGGGCGAGCTGGGCGGCCTCCACCTGGTGCCGCCACGGCTCGCGGACGCCCTGCTGCTCCAGCCGCTCCCGCAGGCCCGGCTCGACCCACTCCGGCCAGGGCAGCGTCCGGCTCTCCCGCACCGCCAGCCGGTGCACGTGGGTGACCGGGGACTCCTCCTCCGGGGTGCCGGTCAGCAGGTCCCCGAGCAACTCGGCGCCCGGCGGCACGGCGTCCGGGGACCCGGCGCTCCCGGGGGCCGCGGACCCGTGCGCGGCGGCCGCACCGTGGACCGGCCTGCCCTCCACGGCGGGGTCCTCTCCGGCGGGGCCCTCTCCGGCGGTGCCCGGTGCCTCGCCCCCCGAGGACCCTCCGCGGCCGGGTGGGGGAGCAACCGACCGGACCGGGTGGAGCGTGGTCACCCCTCCACTGTCACACCCGGGGGCAAGCCGCCCCTCGTCCCGGGGGAGGGAGCGACCCTCCGCCCACCTGCGGTCACGCGCTGCCCCGAAACCGGTTCCGGGGAGGGGGCAGACCGCGGAGTGTGATTCCGCTTACACTCGCGCCTCGTCTCCGGGCGGTCCCGCCCGCCGACGTGCTCTCCGCCGACCGGGGACGCGAGCCGCCCGTCGGCAGCCGACCGCTGGGAGGTACCGATGCCGGACAATGATCTCTCCGGCGGGGACGTCGTCCTCGTGACGGCAGCCCTCGTCGTCTCGCTGGCTGCACTGGTGTTCGCGTGGTCCCTCGTGCGCGCGGTCCTGGCCGCCGAGCAGGGCACCACCCGCATGCGGGACATCGCCCGGGCCGTGCAGGAGGGCGCCGGGGCCTACCTGCGGCGGCAGTTCCGCACGCTCGGCGTCTTCGCCGTGATCGTCTTCCTGCTCCTGCTCGTCCTGCCGGTCCACGACGGCGGCTGGGGCACCCGCATCGGCCGCGCGGTGTTCTTCCTCGTCGGCGCCCTGTTCTCCGCGACGGTCGGCTTCATCGGCATGACGCTGGCCACGCGCGGCAACGTCCGGGTCGCGGCCGCCGCCCGCACCGGCGGCTACCGGCCGGCCTTCCGCATCGCGTACCGCACCGGCGGGGTCTGCGGGATGATCACCGTCGGCCTGGGCCTGTTCGGTGCCTCGCTGGCGCTGCTGCTGTTCGACGAGACCGCCCCCGTCGTCCTCGAGGGCTTCGGCTTCGGCGGCGCGCTGCTGGCCATGTTCATGCGCGTCGGCGGCGGCATCTTCACCAAGGCCGCCGACGTCGGCGCCGACCTCGTCGGCAAGGTCGAGGCCGGCATCCCCGAGGACGACCCGCGCAACGCCGCCACCATCGCCGACAACGTGGGCGACAACGTCGGCGACTGCGCCGGCATGGCCGCCGACCTCTTCGAGTCCTACGCGGTGACCCTCGTGGCCGCGCTGATCCTCGGGCAGGTCTTCTTCGGTGCGGTCGGCATGGTCTTCCCGCTCGTCGTCGCCGCGATCGGCGTGCTCGCCTCCGTCGTCGGCATCCTCGCCAGCAACCCGGGCAAGGGCGACACCAGCGGCCTGGCGCCGATCAACCGCGGCTTCTTCACCTCCGCGGTCGTCTCCCTCGTCCTCGTCGCCGCCGCGGCCTTCACCGTGCTGCCGAGCGTCGCCGACGTCCCCGACTCGGTGGTCAACCCCCAGGTGCTCGGCTTCGTGTCCGTCCTGATCGGCATCGTGCTCGCCGCCGCCATCCAGCAGCTCACCGGCTACTTCACCGAGACCAGCCGCAAGCCCGTCCGCGACGTCGGCCGCAGCTCGCTCACCGGCCCCGCGACCGTGGTGCTCTCCGGCATCTCGCTGGGCCTGGAGTCGGCCGTCTACGCCGCCCTGCTCATCGGCGCCGCCGTCTACGGCGCCTTCCTCATCGGCGGCGGCGCGGCGCTGTACGCCGTCGCCCTGGCCGGGTGCGGGCTGCTCACCACCGCCGGCGTGATCGTCTCGATGGACACCTTCGGCCCGGTCAGCGACAACGCGCAGGGCATCGCCGAGATGTCCGGCGACATCGACGAGGACGGCGCCCGCGTGCTCACCGACCTCGACGCCGTCGGCAACACCACCAAGGCCATCACCAAGGGCATCGCGATCGCGACCGCCGTGCTGGCCGCCACGGCGCTGTTCGGCTCCTACAACGAGCAGGTCCGCGTGGCGCTCGACGGCGTCGACATCGGGCAGGCGTTCAGCCTGGTCGAGCCGGACAACGTCGTCGGCGCGGTCATCGGCGCGGCGGTGGTCTTCCTCTTCTCCGGGCTGGCGATCAACGCGGTGTCCCGCGCCGCCGGGCGGGTGGTGTTCGAGGTCCGCGAGCAGTTCCGCACCCGCCCCGGGATCATGGACTTCTCCGAGCGGCCGGACTACTCCGCCGTCGTCGACATCTGCACGAAGGACTCGCTGCGCGAGCTGGCCACCCCCGGGCTGCTGGCCGTGCTGGCGCCGGTGGCGGTCGGGTTCGGCCTCGGCTTCGGCCCGCTGGCCGCCTACCTGGTCGGCGCGATCGCCGCGGGCACGCTCATGGCGGTCTTCCTCGCCAACTCCGGCGGGGCGTGGGACAACGCCAAGAAGATGGTCGAGGACGGCGCGTACGGCGGGAAGGGCAGCGAGGCGCACGCGGCCACCGTCATCGGCGACACCGTGGGCGACCCGTTCAAGGACACCGCGGGCCCGGCGATCAACCCGCTGATCAAGGTGATGAACCTGGTGGCGCTGCTCATCGCGCCGGCGGTCGTCAGCCTGCACGTGGGGGAGGGCGCCAACACCACGGTGCGGCTGCTCATCGCCGGCGCCGCGGCGCTGGTGGTCATCGGCGCCGTCGTGGTCTCCAAGCGCCGCTCGGTCGTCGTCGGCGGCACCGCCGGGGAGCCGGCCGGCACGCTGACCACGTCCGCTTCCTGAGACCACCCCGCGAGCCTCCGCCCGGCCCGGCCGGGCGGGGGCCCGCGGCGGCGGTCTGTGGACGGGCAGCCGGCTGTGGACGACGCGGCCGGTCCCGCCGCAGGGCCGTCCTAGCGTCCGCGGCGCCGGACCCACCCGGGTCCGGCGCCGACGCCGGGAGGGCCGTTGTCCGCACCCATCGCCATCCAGCTCGATGCCGTCCAGGCGCTCGGCGAGGAGCTCGCCGCCCTGGCCGCCGAGCTGTCCTCCGACGCCGACCTGTGCGCCTCGACCGCGGTCTCGCTGGCCACGGCGGCGCCCGGTGAGGTGTCCGACCGGGCCGGGACGACCGGGCGGCTGTGGGCCGTGCTCGTCGCCGACCTCGTGGCCGGGGCCGACGCCGCGGCCACCGCCCTGCTCGACGCGGTGCGGTCCTACCGGCTGGCCGACGCCGCGGTCTCGGACCGGCTGCTGGCGGCGCGGGCGGCGCTGCCCGTGGGCGACCGGTGAGCGCCCCGGGCCTCACGGCCGTCGCCGCGTGGGACGTCGCCCTCCTCCACGGCGCCGTCTGGACGCTCGAGGCGGTGACCGAGCGGCTGCCGCGGTGGCGCGCCCGGACGGAGGCCGTCGCCCGCGCCCTGGAGGCCGCCGAGTGCTGGTCCGGCGACGCGGGACGGGCCGCGGCGGGAGCGCTGGGGCAGGTGTCCGCGGTGGTCACGGCGGTGACCACAGCCCTGGGCGCGTCGCTGGACCGGCTGCAGGACACCGCCCGGGAGGCGCGCACCGCCCAGGACCTGGCCGGGCAGGCGCTGGCCGAGGCCGCCGCCCGCGGCCTGACCCTCGACGAGGCCGGCGGGGTCGTCCTCCCGGCACCGGCCGCACCGCCGGCCGGTGCGACGCCGGAGGCGCTGGCCGGCCACTACGACGCGATCGCCGAGCAGGCCGCCGCGGCCGAGCGGGTCGCCGGGCGGGCGGCCGACGCCCTTCGCGCGGCCGCCCGCGCCGCCGCCTGCGCGGTCGACTCGGCCGCGCCGCTGGGCGGGATCGGGGCGGCCGGGGGAGTCGTGCCCCCGGGCTACGCCGGCCTCGCGGCGGCCGTCGCCACGGACGGGGTCTGGGTGCCCTCCTGCCTGCCGGTGCGCGGGACGTCGCCGGAGTCGGTGGCGACCTGGTGGGCGGGGCTGTCCACCCCGGCGCGCGAGCTGGTGACCTCGGTCGACCCCCGGCTCGTCGGGAACCTGGACGGCGTGCCGGCGTGGGCGCGGGACCGGGCAAACCGGCTAGAGCTCGAGCGGGCGCTGGCCGACCCGTCCGAGGACACCGGGGAGACCGCGCGGGCGGTGGCCGCCGAACTGGCGCGCGCGGAGGCGGCCGGCCGCCCGGTGCAGCTGTGGAGCCTCGACCTCGACGACCACCTGGTGGCCGTGGTCCACGGCGACCTCGACACCGCCGACGCCGTCGGGGTGTACGTGCCCGGCGTCGGCAACGACGTCGACGACGTCGGCGGCCTGGGGGCCGACGCGCGGGCGGTCGCCGACGCGACCCGCGCCGCCGCCCCCACGGCCGCGGTGGCCACGGTCGCCTGGCTGGGCTACCGCCCGCCGGGCAGCGTCGTGTTCCCGACGGCGTGGGGCGAGGGGCGGGCGGCGACCGGCGGGGCGGCCCTGGCCGGCGACCTGGCCGGGCTGGCGGCGGCGCGGGCCGCCGACCCCGTCCGGGGCGGCGAGCCACCCCGGGTCACCGTCGTCGCGCACAGCTACGGGACGGTCGTGGTCGACCGCGCCGCGGAGGAGCCGGGACGGCTCGCGGCCGACGCGCTGGTCCTCCTCGGCAGTCCCGGGATGGACGGCCCGGCGTCGGACCTGGAGGTGGCGGAGGTCCACGAGGCCTCGCCGTCGATGGACCTCGTCACCTGGCCGCTGGACGTCCACGGCACGAACACCGGCGACGACGACTTCGGGGCGACGCCGCTGCCGGCCGACTGGGACACCTGGCACACCTGGTACCTGGACCCCGGCCGGCCGACCCTCGCGGGGATCGGGGAGGTGGTCGCCGGGTCCCCGGAGGGCGACTGAGCAGCCGGGACCCGCCCAGGGGAGGCCGGGAACAGCGGCGGCGCTGCACCGTTGGAGGCGGTGACGGCGCGCCCGCGCGCAGTCGCCGACCGGTCACGTCCCGGCGCCGTGGCCTACCGTGGCCCGCCGAGGGGCGCACCGCGTGACGACGAGACCGCACACCGCGCTGCCGCGACCAGCACCACCCGACAGGAGCACCGTGCCCACGAAGACCGCGAAGAACGGCCAGACCGCCGCCACGACCGCCGGCGGCACGAGCACGCCCGCCCGCCGCCGGGCCGCTGCTGCGGGGGGTGGCCGCCCGCTGGTCATCGTGGAGTCGCCGACCAAGGCCGGGAAGATCGCCGGCTACCTCGGCAACGGCTACGTCGTCGAGGCCAGCGTCGGGCACATCCGCGACCTGCCGCGCAACGCCGCCGACGTCCCGGCCGAGCACAAGGGCGCCCCGTGGGCCCGCCTCGGCGTCGACGTCGACAACGCCTTTGAGCCGCTCTACGTCATCAGCCCCGACCGCAAGCAGCAGGTCAGCCGGCTGAAGCAGCTGGTCAAGGACGCCAGCGAGGTCTACCTCGCGACGGACGAGGACCGCGAGGGCGAGGCCATCGCCTGGCACCTGGTCGACACCCTCAAGCCGCGGGTCCCGGTCCGCCGGATGGTCTTCCACGAGATCACCCCCGAGGCGATCGCCCGCGCCGTGGCCAACCCCCGCGAGCTGGACACCGCGCTGGTCGACGCGCAGGAGACCCGCCGCATCCTCGACCGGCTCTACGGCTACGAGGTCAGCCCGGTGCTGTGGAAGAAGGTCCTGCCCCGGCTGTCGGCCGGCCGCGTGCAGTCGGTGGCCACCCGCATCGTCGTCGAGCGGGAGCGCGAGCGGATGGCGTTCACCGCCGCCGACTACTGGTCCCTCGACGGCGTCTTCGCCGTCCCCGGGCGGGCCGGCGCCGACGCGGGCGAGCCGACGACGCTGCGCGCCCGCCTGGTCAGCGTCGACGACAGCCGCGTGGCCACCGGCCGCGACTTCGACCCCGCCACCGGGCAGGTGACCGGCGACGTCGTCCACCTCGACGAGGCCGGCGCCCGGGGCCTGGCCGCCCGGCTCGAGGGCCGGCAGGTCACGGTCAGCCGGGTCGACGAGAAGCCCTACCGGCGCCGTCCCTACGCGCCGTTCACCACCTCCACGCTGCAGATGGAGGCCGGCCGCAAGCTCGGCTGGTCCTCGGCGCAGGTCATGCGGGTGGCCCAGCGGTTGTACGAGAACGGCCACATCACCTACATGCGGACCGACTCGACCAACCTCTCCAACGAGGCGATCAACGCCGCCCGCACCCAGGCCCGCGAGCTCTACGGCGACGCCTACGTCCCCGCCGAGGCCCGCCGCTACAGCAAGAAGGCCAAGGGCGCGCAGGAGGCGCACGAGGCGATCCGCCCCGCCGGCGACTCCTTCCGCACCCCCGGCCAGCTCGCCGGGCAGCTCGCCCGCGACGAGTTCCGCCTCTACGAGCTGATCTGGCAGCGCACCGTCGCCTCGCAGATGGCCGACGCCGTGGGGCAGACGGTGAGCATCCGGCTGGCCGGCCGCAGCACCACCGACGAGCGGGTCGAGTTCACCGCCAGCGGCCGCACCATCACCTTCCCCGGCTTCCTGCGCGCCTACGTCGAGTCCCGCGACGAGGGCGCCGGCAACGGCGACGACGAGCACGGCAGCGACGACGCCGAGCGGCGGCTGCCCCGGGTCGAGCGCGGTCAGCAGCTCGACACGCGGTCGCTGGAGCCCAAGGGCCACACCACGACCCCGCCGTCGCGCTACACCGAGCCCAGCCTGGTCGCCCGGCTCGAGGAGCTGGGCATCGGCCGCCCCTCGACCTACGCGTCGATCATGCAGACCATCCAGGACCGCGGGTACGTGTGGAAGAAGGGCGCCGCGCTGGTGCCCTCCTTCACCGCCTTCGCGGTGGTCAACCTGCTCGAGCAGCACTTCGCCGCGCTGGTCGACTACGACTTCACCGCGTCGCTGGAGAACGAGCTCGACGAGATCGCCGCCGGCGAGCTCGGCCGGGTCGACTGGCTGACCGAGTTCTACTTCGGCGGCGAGGGCCGGCACGCCGGCGGCATCGCGGCCTCCGGTGGGCTCAAGCAGGTCATCGGCCAGCAACTGGAGGAGATCGACGCCCGCGGCGTCAACTCCATCCCGCTGCGCGCGACCGGTCCGGCCGGCGAGCCGGTCGTGGTCCGCGTCGGCCGCTACGGCCCCTACCTGCAGGCCGGCGGCGAGGAGGGCCCGCGGGTCAGCCTCCCCGAGGACCTGCCGCCCGACGAGCTGACCAGCGAGAAGGTCGCCGAGCTGCTCGCCGCGCCCTCCAGCGACCGGCAGCTGGGCACCGACCCCGAGTCCGGCCACCCGGTGGTCGTCAAGGCCGGCCGCTACGGCCCCTACGTCACCACCGTGGTCCCCGACGGCAGCAAGGACAGCCCGCGGACGGCGAGCCTGTTCGCGTCCATGTCCCCGGAGACGGTGACCCTCGAGCAGGCGCTGCAGCTGCTCACCCTGCCGCGCACCGTGGGCACCGCCCCCGACGGCGAGGAGATCCAGGCGCTCAACGGCCGGTACGGGCCCTACCTCAAGAAGGGCAGCGACTCGCGGTCGCTGGAGAACGAGCAGCGGCTGTTCACCGTCACCCTCGACGAGGCGCTGGCCGTGTTCGCCCAGCCCAAGCAGCGGGGGCGGCGGGCCGCGGCCGCGCCGCTCAAGGAGCTGGGTCCCGACCCGGTCACCCAGGGCCAGATCACCGTCCGCGAGGGCCGGTTCGGTCCCTACGTCACCGACGGCGAGACCAACGCCAGCCTGCGCAAGGGCGACGACGTCGAGACCATCTCCCTCGACCGCGCCGCCGAGCTGCTCGCCGACCGCCGCAGCCGGCCTGCCGCCACCAAGAAGAAGGCCGCCAAGAAGGCGACCAAGACGACGGCGGCCAAGAAGACGACGGCCAAGAAGACGACGGCCACCAAGGCCACGGCGAAGAAGGCCGCCAAGACGACGGCGGCCGAGAAGACGACCGCGAAGAAGGCGGCCGCGTCCGACGCCGTCCCCGCGAGCTGAGCGTGACGGCGACCGGCTCCCTCGACCCCGCCGACTGGCAGCAGCGGCGGACGTCGTTCGGGTCGGTCGCCGCCGACTACGCCGCGCTGCGCCCGGGCTACCCGGCCGACGCGGTGGCGTTCCTGCTCGGCGACCGGCCGCGGCGGGTGCTCGACCTGGGCGCGGGCACCGGCCTGCTCACCGACGCCCTGGTCGCCGCCGGGCACGAGGTGCTCGCCGTGGACCCGTCGGCGGAGATGCTCGCCCAGCTGCGGGTCCGGCACCCCGGGGTCCCGGCGCAGGTCGGCGGCGCGGAGGCGATCCCGCTGCCCGACGCCTCCGTGGACGCCGTCGTCGCGGGCCAGGCCGCGCACTGGTTCGACCCGGCGCCGGCCGCGGGTGAGCTGCGCCGGGTGCTGCGGCCCGGCGGCGTCGTCGGGTTCGTGTGGAACACCCGCGACGAGACCGTCCCCTGGGTCGCCGCGCTCGGCGCCGCGCTGGCCGGCGAGGCCCGCGGTCACGAGGCCGACCAGGGCGTCGTGGCCGCCTTCGCCGCGGCGCTGCCCGCCGACGTCGCCACCGCGCGGTCGCGGGTCGTCCAGCGGGTGACGCCCGAGCAGGTCGTCGGCGGCATCGGCACCCGCAGCTACGTGGCCACGATGGCCTCAGACGCCCGCGCCGCCTTCCTCGGCGGCCTCCGCGACCTGCTGGCCACCCACCCGGACACGGCCGGGCGCGACGTCCTCGAACTGCCCTACCGCACCGACGCCCACCGGCTCACCCCGCGCTGAGCGCCCGGCCCTCGGCGATCGCGCGCAGCGCCGCGACGTGCGCGTCGAAGGCCGCGCGGCCGCGCGCGGACAGCCGCAGCCAGGTCCGCGGCCGCTTGCCGACGTAGCCCTTGCGCACCTCGACGTAGCCGGCCCGCTCCAGCACGGCCACCGTCTTCGACAGCACCGAGTCGCTGACCTGCACGCCGTCGCGGACGAAGCCGAACTCCGCCTCCTCCGCGGCGGCCAGCGTGGCCACCACCGAGAACCGCACCGGCGCGTGGATCACCTCGTCGAGGGCGTGCCGCGGGTGCCCGGTCACCGCGGCCGCTCCCGCCAGGCGCCGACCAGGCACGGCGCCGCGGCGGCGACCGCCAGCGGCGCCCACCACGCCCAGTCGGCGGCCAGTCCCGGCACGGTGAGGCCCACCGCGAGCCCGAGGCCGAGCACCGCGCCCCAGACGCCCATCGCCAGGCCGAACCGGGTGGAGAAGCCGGCGCGCACCGAACCCCGGCCGGCCAGCAGCGCCGCCGCCGCGCCCAGCACGGCCAGCGCGTAGACCACCGCCGCCGCGGCGATCCCGCGCTCGGAGTCGGCCACCGGCAGGGCGAGGAAGAACCCGGCGCTCGCGCAGCCGAGGGTGAGCAGGAACGCCGACGCCGCGGGGCTGGCCTCCCGCCGCACCCGGGCGGCGGCCGCGTCGGCCTCGGCCAGCAGGGCGGTGGCGGACTCGGGCGTGGGAGCGGGCACGGCGGCCTCCTCGGTCGGGGTGCGCGACAGAGTGGCAACTACTTTCCATCTGATCAAGTGGTTGCCGGCCGGGACCCGACCGCGAACACCCGGCGGAAGGGCAGCACCGTCGTCCCGTCCGGCCGTACCGGGTAGGCCGCCCGCAGCGCCGCGGCGTACCCGGCGGTGAACGCGGCGGCGCCGGCGTCGTCGAGCAGGGCCAGCACCGGCCGCAGCACCGTGCCGCGCACCCAGCTGAGCACCGGGTCGGCGCCGCGCAGCACGTGCACGTAGGTGGTCTCCCAGACGTCGGCGGACAGGCCCACCGCCGTGAGGACGTCGAGGTAGCCCGCCGGGTCCAGCACCGGGTCCGGCGGCGGAGCGGCCGCGGCCAGGCGGGGCGCCCACCGCGGCGCGGTGCACAGGTCGGCGAGCAGCCGGTGGGTCGGCGCGCGGTGGTTGCCGGGCACCTGCAGTGCCAGCCACCCGCCCGGCGCCAGATCGCCGGCCCACCGCGCGAGCAGGTCCGCGTGCCCGGGCACCCAGTGCAGGACGGCGTTGGTGACCACGACGTCGACCGGGCCGTCCGGCCGCCAGTCGCGGACGTCGCCCGGCACGAACCGCACCCGCCCGGGGACGGCGTGCGCGGCCGCGGCGGCGAGCATCTCCGGCGAGGAGTCGACGCCGGTCACCCGCGCGCCGGGCCAGCGCCGCGCGAGCGAGGCGGTCAGCTCCCCGGTGCCGCAGCCCAGGTCGACGACCTCGCGCGGCCCGGGCGCGTCCACCCGGGCCACGAGGTCGGCGAACGGCCGCGCCCGCTCCCCGGCGTGGCGGAGGTAGACGGCGGGGTCCCAGGCGGCGGTCACCCACCCGACCGTAGGACCCCGGGAGCGTCGTCCCCGGCCGGTACCGTGGACCGGCCGACGCCCACCCGCCACGACTCCCCGGGAGCCCCCGATCGACGCCTCTGGTCGCCTGCCCGGCCGCGGCCTGTTCGTCGCCTTCGAGGGTGGGGAGGGCGCCGGGAAGTCCACCCAGGTCCGGCGGCTGTTCGACTGGCTGGGACTGGTCGAGGTGCCGGCCCGGGTGACCCACGAGCCCGGCGGCACGCCGCCCGGCGCCCGGATCCGCGCGCTGCTGCTCGACCCGGCCAGCGCCGGGCTGTCCCCGCGGGCCGAGGCGCTGCTCTACGCCGCCGACCGCGCGCACCACGTCGACACGGTGGTCCGCCCGGCGCTCGACGCCGGCGAGGTGGTGGTCACGGACCGTTACGTGGACAGCTCGCTGGCCTACCAGGGCGCCGGCCGGGCGCTCGCCCTCGACGAGGTCCGGCGGCTGTCGGCGTGGGCCACCGGCGGGCTGGTGCCCGACCTCACGGTGCTGCTGGACCTGCCCCCCGAGGCGGGCCTGGCCCGCGCCCGCGGCCGCGCCGCCGCCGACCGGCTGGAGTCGGAGTCGGTGGAGTTCCACGAGCGGGTCCGCGCCACCTTCCTCGCCCTCGCCGCCGCCGAGCCCGGGCGCTACCTGGTGCTCGACGCGCAGCGCCCCGCCGACGAGCTCGCCACGGCCGTCCGCGAGCGGGTCGCCGCCCTCATGCCGGGGAGGGTGGCGTGAGCACGGCCGACGGCGTCTGGGCGGAGGTCATCGGCCAGCCGGCGGTGGTCGCCGAGCTCGAGGCCGCCGTGGCTCAGCCCACGGCGATGACCCACGCCTGGCTGTTCACCGGGCCGCCCGGCTCGGGCCGCTCGGTGGCCGCGCGCGCCTTCGCCGCGGCGCTGCAGTGCCCCGACGGCGGCGACGGCACCTGCCACGCCTGCCGGACGGTGCTCGCCGGCACCCACGCCGACGTGCAGACCGTCGCCCCCGAGGGCCTGTCGATCGGGGTCGTCGAGGCCCGCGAGCTGGTCCGGCTGGCCGGGCGGGCGCCGTCGCAGGGCCGCTGGCAGGTCGTCGTCGTCGAGGACGCCGACCGCATGACCGAGCAGGCCTCCAACGCCGTGCTCAAGATGATCGAGGAGCCGCCCCCGCGGACGGTCTTCCTGCTCTGCGCGCCGAGCCTGCACCCCGAGGACGTGCCGGTCACGATCCGCTCGCGCTGCCGCGTGGTGAGCCTGCGGACGCCGCCGGTCGACGCCGTCGCCGACGTGCTGGTACGCCGCGACGGGATCGACCCGGCGCTGGCGGCCTGGGCGGCGGCCGCGGCCGGCGGGCACGTCGGGCGCGCCCGGCACCTGGCCCGCGACGAGGACGCGCGGCTCGCCCGCAAGGCCGTGCTCGACATCCCGCTGTCGCTGGTCTCCCTGGCCGCCTGCCTCACCGCCGCCGACGACCTGGTCAGCGCCGCCAAGGAGGAGTCCGACCGGACCACCGCCGCCCTCGACGACGCGGAGACCGAGGCGGTCAAGGCCAGCCTCGGCGTCGGCGCGCGGGGACCGGGGGTGGCCGCCGCCCGGGGCGGTGCCGGGGTGCTCAAGGACCTCGAGAAGCGGCAGAAGAGCCGCGCCACCCGGCTCGGCCGCGACTCGCTGGACCGCGCGCTGGTCGACCTCGCCGCGCTCTACCGCGACGCGCTGGTGCTCGCCGCCGCGGGGGAGCACTCGCCGGTGCTGTCGCACCCCGACCGACGGTCCGACGCCGAGGAGCTCGCCCGGCGGATCGGCGCCGAGGGTGCGCTGCGCCGGATCGACGCCGTCCTGGCCTGCCGCGCCGCGCTGGAGCAGAACGTGAAGCCGCAGGTCGCCGTCGAGGCGCTCACCGTGGCGCTGCGCCTGCCCGCCACCTGACCGCCGGGCCTGCGCGGGCGCGGCCGACCGGTGTCGTACTCTGGACGCCGCACGCCCGCCGCCTTAGCTCAGTCGGTAGAGCATCTCACTCGTAATGAGAAGGTCGTCGGTTCGATTCCGACAGGCGGCTCACCTGCAGCGGCCCTCCCCTCCCCGGGGAGGGCCGCTGCGTCGTCCCTGGGGATCGTGGGTCCGCTCTGGCACGATCCGCCCGTGGCCGGCGGACCCGACGAGCAGCGCCTGCGCGACCTCGCGCGGCTGCGTCGCGTCCGCGACCGGATCGACCGCGAGTACGCCCAGCCGCTCGACGTCGAGGCGCTCGCCCGGGGCGTGCACGTGTCGGCCGGGCACCTCAGCCGCGAGTTCCGCCGCGCCTACGGGGAGTCGCCGTACTCGTACCTGATGACCCGGCGCATCGAGCGGGCGATGGCGCTGCTGCGCCGAGGGGATCTGAGCGTCACCGAGGTCTGCTTCGCCGTCGGCTGCTCGTCGCTGGGCACGTTCAGCACCCGCTTCACCGAGCTGGTCGGCATGCCGCCGAGCACCTACCGGCGCCTCGCGGCCGAGTCCACCGCCGGCATCCCGGCGTGCGTCGCCAAGCAGGTCACCCGACCGGTCAGGAATCGAGAAGCCCCGGTGAGGGCGCCGTCCCTAGCGTGACCGCCATGGACCTCACCATCCACCACACCTTCCTCCCGCACGACGACCCGGAGGCCTCGCTGGCCTTCTACCGCGACACCCTCGGCTTCGAGCTCCGCAACGACGTCGGGTACGGCGGGATGCGCTGGCTGACCGTGGGCCCGCCCGGTCAGCCCACCTCGATCGTCCTGCACCCGCCGGCCGTCGACCCCGGCATCACCGACGACGAGCGCCGCACCGTCACCGAGATGATGGCCAAGGGCACCTACGCCTCGATCGTCCTGGCCACCGAGGACCTCGACGGCGCCTTCGAGCGGCTGCAGGCCGGCGACGCCGAGGTCGTCCAGGAGCCGGCGGAGCAGCCCTACGGCATCCGCGACTTCGCCGTCCGGGACCCCGCGGGCAACCTCATCCGCGTGCAGGAGGCCGGCTGAGCCGCCCGCCGTCCCGCGAGCACGACGCCCGCCCGGTGTCCGCCGGACGGGCGTCGTCCCGTGCCGACCGTCACCCCCACCAGGTAGACAGCGAACGCGCCGACGACGCAGGCGCACACCGGATGGAGAGACGATGAGCACCGCCACCAGCACCGACCGGCCGGCGTCCGGATCGCACGCGGCCGACTCCCACGACCTCATCCGCGTGCACGGCGCGCGCGAGAACAACCTCAAGGACGTCAGCGTCGAGCTGCCCAAGCGCCGCCTGACGGTCTTCACCGGCGTCTCCGGCTCGGGCAAGAGCTCCCTGGTGTTCGGCACGATCGCCGCGGAGTCCCAGCGGCTGATCAACGAGACCTACAGCGCCTTCGTGCAGGGCTTCATGCCCACGCTGGCCCGCCCCGACGTCGACGTCCTCGACGGCCTGACGACGGCGATCATCGTCGACCAGGAGCGGATGGGCGCCAACCCGCGCTCCACGGTCGGCACCGCGACCGACGCCAACGCGATGCTGCGCATCCTGTTCAGCCGGCTCGGGCAGCCGCACGTCGGCGGGCCCCAGGCGTTCTCCTTCAACGTCGCCTCGATCAGCGGCGCCGGCGCGGTCACGCTCGAGCGGGGCGGGCGCGAGGTCAAGGAGCGCCGGGAGTTCAGCATCACCGGCGGCATGTGCCCCCGCTGCGAGGGGATGGGCCGGGTCAACGACATCGACCTGTCCGCCCTCTACGACGAGCGCAAGTCGCTCAACGAGGGCGCGCTGACCGTTCCCGGCTACAGCATGGACGGCTGGTACGGCCGCATCTTCACCGGCGCCGGGCTGCCCATGGACAAGCCGATCGCGCAGTTCACGAAGCGGGAGCTGGACACGCTCCTCTACAGCGAGCCGACGAAGATCAAGGTCGAGGGGATCAACCTCACCTACGAGGGCGTCATCCCCAAGATCCAGAAGTCGATGCTGTCCAAGGACGTCGACGCGATGCAGCCGCACGTCCGCGCCTTCGTCGAGCGGGCGATCACCTTCACCACCTGCCCCGAGTGCGGCGGCTCCCGGCTCAGCGAGGCCGCCCGGTCCTCGAGGATCCGCGGCGCCAGCATCGCCGACCTCTGCGCGATGCAGATCAGCGACCTCGCCGAGTGGGTCCGCGACCTCGACGAGCCCTCCGTGGCCCCGCTGCTCTCGGCGCTGCGCGCGACGCTGGACTCCTTCGTCGAGATCGGGCTGGGCTACCTGTCCCTCGACCGCCCCTCGGGCACGCTGTCCGGCGGCGAGGCCCAGCGCACCAAGATGATCCGCCACCTCGGCTCCGCCCTCACCGACGTCACCTACGTCTTCGACGAGCCCACCGTCGGCCTGCACCCCCACGACATCCAGCGGATGAACGACCTCCTGCTGCAGCTGCGGGACAAGGGCAACACCGTGCTCGTCGTCGAGCACAAGCCGGAGGCGATCGCGATCGCCGACCACGTCGTCGACCTCGGCCCCGGGGCCGGCACCGCCGGCGGCGAGGTGGTGTTCGAGGGCACCGTCGAGGGGCTGCGGGCCAGCGGCACACTGACCGGGCGGCACCTGGACGACCGGGCCGCGCTCAAGACCTCGGTGCGCACGCCGACCGGCGCGCTGGAGGTCCGCGGCGCCCGCACGCACAACCTGCAGGGCGTCGACGTCGACATCCCGCTCGGCGTGCTCGTCGTCGTCACCGGGGTCGCCGGGTCGGGCAAGAGCTCGCTGGTCCACGGCTCGGTGGCGGGCCGGGAGGGCGTCGTGACCGTCGACCAGACCGCGATCCGTGGCTCGCGGCGGAGCAACCCGGCCACCTACACCGGCCTGCTGGACCCGATCCGCAAGGCGTTCGCCAAGGCCAACGGGGTCAAGCCCGCGCTGTTCAGCGCCAACTCCGAGGGCGCCTGCCCCACCTGCAACGGCGCCGGGGTCGTCTACACCGACCTCGGGATGATGGCCGGCGTCGCCACCCCCTGCGAGCAGTGCGAGGGCCGGCGGTTCGACGCCTCGGTGCTCGAGTACCACCTCGGCGGCAGGGACATCAGCGAGGTGCTCGCGATGCCGGTCGCCGAGGCCCGGGAGTTCTTCGGCTCCGGCGAGGCCCGCACGCCCGCCGCGGCGAGGGTGCTCGACCGGCTCGCCGACGTCGGGCTCGGCTACCTCACCCTCGGCCAGCCCCTCACCACGCTGTCCGGCGGCGAGCGGCAGCGGCTGAAGCTGGCCGCCCAGATGGCCGACGAGGGCGCGGTCTACGTGCTCGACGAGCCGACCACCGGCCTGCACCTCGCCGACGTCGAGAACCTGCTCGCCCTGCTCGACCGGCTCGTCGACTCCGGCCGGTCGGTGGTCGTCATCGAGCACCACCAGGCGGTCATGGCGCACGCCGACTGGATCGTCGACCTCGGTCCCGGGGCCGGCCACGACGGCGGCCGGGTCGTCTTCGAGGGCACGCCCGCCGACCTGGTCGCCGCCCGCTCCACCCTCACCGGCGAGCACCTCGCGGACTACGTCGGCGGCTGAGGGCCGACGCTCCGTTCCCCGCCCGACTGGAGATCCCCGCCACCCCTGCCGATGGGGGGACGAGGACTCCGGCAGGACCCCCCTCCGGGCGACACGGCCGGGCGGGGTGGGCCTCTCCGGCGAATCGCGCGGAACGATGCCGTCCGCAACTGGTGACGGGTACGCAGAGAGGGAGATCGGCCATGGCCACCCCGGGAGTGGACTACCCCGAGGACAGGACCGTGCTCGACGTGAAGGCGGTCAGCCGCGACGACGTGCTGACCAGCTTCGTCGAGGAGGCGACGGGCGGCGAACTCGTCGTCAGCGTGGCACAGGACGCCTCGCAGCGCCGGGTACGGCTGGAGCCGGGGGAGACCCTGGAGCTGGTCTGGCGGGGCCCCGAGGAGCTGCGGTCGGTGCCCGCCGAGCTGCTGGAGGCGCGCGGCGGCGACGCGCCGACGTGGCGGCTCCGGCTCACCGGTCCGGCCTCGCGCGGGCAGCGCCGGGCCGCCGTGCGCGCCCCGCTGTCCGTGCCCGTCGAGGTCACCGCCGGCGGCCAGAAGCGCTCGGGGACCACGCGGGACCTGAGCGAGGGCGGCACGCACTGCCTGCTCGACGGCGAGCCCGACCGCACCGGGGCCCTGGAGCCCGGCGGCGTGGTGCACGTGCGCCTCGACGTCGACGGCCGGGCCGTCGCCGTGAAGGCGGAGGTCGTCCGGCGCCACACCCGCGAGGACAAGCGCCCCGAGCTGTCCCTGCGGTTCATCGGCCTCGCCGAGCGCGACGAGGACCTCATCCGCCGGCGGGTGTTCGCCGAGCTGCGCGAGCTGCGCTCCCGCGGCCTCATCTGACCCGGCGGGCTGCGCCAGACTGCCGGCGTGGACAGAGCCCTCCTCAGCGCCGTCGCCCACCGCTGGCACCCGGTCGCGGCCCCCGTCTCCGACGACGCCCTCGCCCGGCTGGTCGCGCGGCTGGCCCCGCCCGAGGACGGCCGGGTGCTCGACCTCGGCTGCGGCTCCGGCGCCTGGCTGCTGCCGCTGGTGGCCGCCCACCCCGGCGTCGTCGGCGTCGGCGTGGACACCTCCGCGCCCGCCCTCGACGCCGCCCGGGACCGCGCCGCGCTCGGCGGCCTGGTCGGCCGGGTCGAGTTCGTGCAGGCCGACGCGGCGGCCTGGCGCGGCGGGCGGTTCGACGTCGTCGTCTGCATCGGCGCCACGCACGCCTTCGGCGGACCGGCCGGGACCCTCGACGCGGTGCGCGGCCACCTGCGCCCCGGCGGCCGGGTGCTGTTCGGCGACGGCTTCTGGGAGGCGGGGCGCGGCGAGGCGGCGCTGGCCGGGCTCGGCGCCGAGCCCGGTGAGCTGCCGGACCTGCCCGGGCTGCTGGCCGAGGTGACCCGGGCCGGCTTCGAGCCCGGCTACGGCCACCTGTCCACGCTCGCCGAGTGGGACGAGTACGAGTGGTGCTGGACCGGCGCGGTCACCGAGTGGGCGCTGACCGAGGCGACGGGGGAGGACCGCGCCGCCGCCCTGGAGGCCGCCCGCACGCACCGGCGGCAGTGGCTGGAGGGCTACCGCGGCGAGCTGGGGTTCCTGACCCTCGTCCTGCACGACACCCGGCGCTGACACGACGACGGCGGTGCACCCCGCGGAGAGGTGCACCGCCGTGCGTCGTCCGTCGTGCGCTCGGAGGGCCGGTGGATCGCCCGGGGGCGGCGGTCAGTGGCCGCCGGCCTCCTGGGCCCGCTTGATGGAGGCGTCGATCTCGGCCTGGGCCTCGGCCCGGCCGACCCACTCGGCGCCCTCGACCGACTTGCCCGGCTCGAGGTCCTTGTAGGTCTCGAAGAAGTGCTGGATCTCCAGCCGGTCGAACTCCGAGACGTCGGTGATGTCCTGCAGGTGGGCCATGCGCGGGTCCGTGGCCGGGACGGTGAGGACCTTGTCGTCCCCGCCCTTCTCGTCGGTCATCCGGAACATGCCGATGGCCCGGCAGGTGATGAGGCACCCGGGGAAGGTCGGCTCCTCGAGCAGCACGAGGGCGTCGAGCGGGTCGCCGTCCTGACCCAGGGTGTTCTCGATGTACCCGTAGTCGGCCGGGTACCGCGTGGAGGTGAACAGCATCCGGTCGAGCCGGATGCGTCCGGTGGCGTGGTCCAGCTCGTACTTGTTGCGCTGGCCCTTGGGGATCTCGATCGTCACGTCGAACTGCACGGCACGTAGTGTGGCCCACCGGTATCAGGCCCACCGGCGCAGGTCCGCCCCGGGGTCTCGTACGGGGGGTGGGCAGCATCGCGCCGAACGGTCCGACGACGGTCACGCCGAGCTACCGGCGGCTGCGCCGGCGCCTGCTGATCAGCGCCCTGGCCGTGCTGCTGGTGGCCGCGCTGGTCGTCGGCGGGGTCCTGTTCCTCACCCGGGACGACGACGCCACGGGCGCCGCCGCCGGGCCCGCCGCGGTGCTGCCCGACGTCGGCGACCCCGCGCCCGTGCTCGCCGCGCTCGCCTCCGACGCGCCCACCCCCGACCCCGACGTCCTCGCCGCCGAGCTGGGCCCGCTGCTGGCCGTCCCGGCGCTGGCCCGCGGGGTGAACGCCGAGGTGGTCGACGTCGCCACGGGGGAGACGCTGGTCGACCAGGGCGCCGGTGACCCGGTGACCCCGGCCTCGACGGCCAAGCTGCTCACCGCCGTCGCGGCGCTGACCGCCCTGGACCCCGACGACACGCTCGAGACGACGGTCGTCGCCGGGGCGGCCCCGGACGAGGTCGTCCTCGTCGGCGGCGGTGACCCGACCCTGTCCACGACCAGCCCCTCGCTCACCTACCCGGGCGCGGCCACCATCGCCGACCTCGCGGCCCAGGTGCGGGCCGCGCTGCCGCCGGGCGCGACGGTGGGCCGGGTCGTCGTCGACACCTCGCTGTTCGAGGGGCCGCTGACCGCGGAGGGCTGGGGGCCGGAGGACGCGCCCTCGAGCTACGCCGCCCCTGTCACCGCGGCCGCGGTGGACGGCGCGCGGGTGGTCCCGGGGGAGAACGCCCGCAGCGGCCAGCCCGGCGCCGACGCCGGGCGGGCCCTGGCCGAGGCGCTCGGCGTCCCGGACGCGGCCGTCGAGCTCGGGGAGGCCCCCGACGGCGCGACGACGCTGGGCACCGTCCGCTCGGCGCCGGTCGCGCGGCTGGTCGAGCAGGCGCTGTCGCAGTCGGACAACCTGCTGGCCGACTCGCTGGCCCGCCACGTCGCCCGGGCCCGCGGCCTGCCGCCCACGTTCGAGGGCTCGGCGGAGGCGGTCACCGGTGCGCTGGCCGACGCCGGCCTCGACACCACCGACGTCGAGCTGTACGACGGCAGCGGGCTGTCCCGGCTGGACCTGGTCACCCCCGACCTGCTCGCCGACGTGGTCACCGGCGCCGCCGACGGCTCCCTGCCCGGCGCCTCGGCGGTCGTCTCCGGCCTGGCCGTGGCCGGCTACGACGGCACGCTCGCCGACCGCGGCGACGCCGACCCGGCCACCGCCCCCGGCGCGGTGCGCGGTAAGACCGGCACGCTGCTCGGCGTGCACGCCCTCGCCGGCACCGTGGTCACCGCCGACGGCCGGCTGCTGGCCTACGCGCTCGTGGCCAACGGCACCACCGGCGGCGGCGGACCCGAGGAGGCGGCGCTGGACGCCGTGGCCGCGGCGCTCGCCGCCTGCGGGTGCCGCTGAACGGGGCCGACGCCCGGCCTCCGCGCGTACGGTGAGGCGATGACGAGCAGTGCACTGGTCGACTGGGAGCTCGCCGGGCGCACCGCCCGCCGCCTGGCCGGGCCCGGGCCCGCCACCACGCGGGAGGAGGCCGCCGCCGTCGTCCGCGAGCTGCACGAGGCCGCCGCGGCCGCCGTCGCCCACGTCGAGGGCCTGACCGGGCTGCACCCGGTCGCGGGCGGCCCCGTGCCGGAGGTCGCCGTCGTCGACCGGCCCGGCTGGATCGACGCCAACACCACCGGCATGGCCGCGCTGCTGGACCCGCTGGTCACCGCGCTCACCGAGCGCTCGGAGAGCCGGCCCGGGCCGCTGGCCACCGCGATCGGCTCCCGGGCCACCGGCGTCCAGGCCGGCGGGCTGCTGGCCTTCCTCTCCTCCCGCGTCCTCGGCCAGTACGAGGTGTTCGGCACCGGCGGGCGGCTGCTGCTGGTGGCGCCGAACGTCGTCGACGCCGAGCGCAAGCTGGGCGTCGACCCGACCGACTTCCGCATGTGGGTGTGCCTGCACGAGGTCACCCACCAGCTGCAGTTCACCGCCTTCCCGTGGCTGCGCGACCACCTCGAGGCGCAGATCGCCGAGTTCATCGAGGCCACCGACCTCAGCCCCGACGCGCTGCGCGACCGGATGTCCGACCTGGTCCGCGGGATCGCCGACGCCGTCCGCGGCGGGGACGGCGACGAGGGCTCCCAGGGGCTGATGGCGCTGGTGCGCGACCCCGAGCAGCGCGCCGTCCTCGACCGGGTCACCGCGGTGATGAGCCTGGTCGAGGGGCACGCCGAGTTCGTCATGGACGGTGTCGGCCCCGACGTCGTGCCCTCGGTCCGGACGCTGCGCAAGCGCTTCGCGCAGCGCCGCAAGGGCCGCGGCCCGCTCGACCGCGTGCTGCGCCGGCTGCTGGGCCTGGAGCAGAAGATGAAGCAGTACGCCGACGGGCGGACCTTCGTCGGCGGCGTCGTGGACCTCGTCGGCATGGAGGGCTTCAACCGGGTGTGGACCGGCCCGGAGACCCTGCCGCTGGTCGAGGAGCTCACCGACCCCGCCCGGTGGGTCGAGCGGGTGCACGGCCGCCCGGCCGTGACCGCCTGACCCCCGGGGCGCGGTGAGCGGCCCGCCGGTCCCCGTCGCGCGGGTCCGCAGCGCCGTCCGGCCGGGCCTGCGGGCGTCCGGGCAGCCCGTGCTGGTCGCCGTCAGCGGGGGAGCGGACTCCCTCGCGCTGGCCGCCGCGGTCGCCTTCGAGGCCCCGCGCGCCGGGGTGCCCGCGGGCGCGGTGACCGTCGACCACGGCCTGCAGCCGGGCTCGGCGCAGCGCGCGCGCGACACCGCCGACCTGCTGCGCGGGACGGGGCTGGACCCCGTGCTGGTCGTCCCGGTCGAGGTGGGCACCGGGGGCGGCCCCGAGGGCGCGGCCCGCGCCGCCCGGTACGCGGCCCTGACCGGGTGCGCGCGGGAGCACGGCGCGCGGATCGCCCTCGGCCACACCCTCGACGACCAGGCCGAGACCGTGCTGCTCGGGCTGGGCCGCGGCTCGGGCCCGCGGTCGGTGGCCGGGATGGTGGCCGAGCGCCCGCCGTTCTGGCGGCCCCTGCTCGGCGTCCGCCGGGCCACCACCCGGGCCGCCTGCGCGGCCCTGGGCCTGCCGGTGTGGGACGACCCGTGGAACACCGACCCGGCCTACCGCCGCGCGCGGCTGCGCGCCGAGGTGCTGCCGCTGCTGGAGGACGTGCTCGGCGGCGGCGTCGCCCCCGCCCTCGCCCGGACGGCGGAGCAGCTGCGCGAGGACCTCGACGCGCTCGACGCGCTGGCCGGCGGCCACCTCGCCCGGCTCGCCGGCCCGGACGGCCTGCCGGTCGCGGACCTGGCGCCGCTGCCGGCCGCGCTGCGCCGCCGGGTGCTGCGCGGTTGGCTGCGCGGGGCGGGGGTCGGCGACCTGCAGGCGGTGCACCTCGCCGCCGTCGACGCGCTGCTGACCGGGTGGCGCGGGCAGGGGCCGGTGGCCCTCCCGGGCGGTGCGGAGGTGCTCCGGGCGTCTGGCAGGCTGGTGCTGCGGCCCGCCGGCTCCCGGGGCGGGAGGGCCGGAACCGCCCCCGACCCCGAGGAGCAGCGTCCGTGAGCGAGACCGCGTCGACCCCTGTCGTGCTGGGGCCCGACCACGGCTACGGCCCCGACATCGACCACGTGCTGCTGTCCGAGCAGCAGATCCAGGACAAGATCACCGAGCTGGCCGACCAGATCGCGCGGGACTACGAGGGCCGGGAGGTCCTGCTCGTCGGCGTCCTCAAGGGCGCGGTGCTGTTCATGAGCGACTTCGCCCGGGCGCTGCGGCTGCCCACCCAGATGGAGTTCATGGCCGTCTCCTCCTACGGCAGCTCCACCAGCTCCTCGGGGGTCGTGCGCATCCTCAAGGACCTCGACCGGGACATCTCCGGCAAGGACGTGCTCGTCCTCGAGGACATCATCGACTCCGGGCTGACCCTGTCCTGGCTGCTCAAGAACCTCGGCAGCCGCCGGCCCGCCTCGCTGGAGGTGTGCGCGCTGCTGCGCAAGCCCGACGCGATCAAGGTCGAGGTGCCGGTGCGCTACGTCGGGTTCGACATCCCCAACGAGTTCGTCGTCGGCTACGGCCTCGACTACGCCGAGCGCTACCGCGACCTGCCCTACATCGGGACGCTCAAGCCCGAGGTCTACGCGTCGTAACCGGTCGGCCTACCGGCCGACACCGCGGCCAGGCGCCGTCCCCGGCCCGCGCTGAGCCTGACCGTCGCGCCCGTCGCGGAGCCCTCCGGGCCCCACTCGGGCACGACACCGCCCTGTCGGGCGGGGTCCCCAGGACGGGGGAGGGCACAGCACCCGGGCAGCTCGCACACAGGGGACGCGCAGCCTCTCCGGTGTACCGTCGACCGCAACGACGCTGGACCGAGCGCCAGGGTGCCCGCCCGGGTCGCGCGGAGCGTCACCGGACGCGATCAGGAGGGTCGACGGGCCAGGCCGGAGCCCCCCGGCCGCCCGGCATCGGTGTATGGAACGCAAGAAGATCTTCCGCTCCGTGTGGTTCTGGGTCGTCCTCGTCGTCCTGGTGGCCCTCGGGCTGTCCACCTTCCTCGGCGGCGGCTCCAGCTACGAGCAGGTCAACACCTCGGTCGCGCTGCAGCAGATCGAGGACGGCAACGTCGAGTCGGTCACGATCAACGACAAGGAACAGACCCTCGACCTCGACCTGCGCGACCCCTACGAGGGCAGCGACCAGATCAGCGCGTCCTACCCGATCGGGGCCTCCGACGACGTCTTCGCCCTGGTCTCGGGGATCGACGCGAACGGCCAGAGCACCGGTGACGGCGTCGACTTCACCACGAACGTCACGCAGGACAACGTCTTCGTCAGCGTCCTGATCAGCTTCCTGCCCTTCCTCATCCTCCTGCTGCTGCTGTTCTGGCTGTTCAACTCGATGCAGGGCGGCGGCCGCGGCGTCATGGCCTTCGGCAAGTCCAAGGCCAAGACGGTCAGCAAGGACATGCCGAAGACGACGTTCGCCGACGTCGCCGGCGCCGACGAGGCCATCGAGGAACTGCAGGAGATCAAGGACTTCCTCGCCAACCCGGTCAAGTTCCAGGCCGTCGGCGCCAAGATCCCCAAGGGCGTGCTGCTGTTCGGCCCGCCCGGCACCGGCAAGACGCTGCTGGCCCGCGCGGTGGCCGGTGAGGCCGGCGTGCCGTTCTTCTCGATCTCCGGGTCGGACTTCGTCGAGATGTTCGTCGGCGTCGGCGCCAGCCGGGTCCGCGACCTGTTCGAGCAGGCCAAGCAGAACGCGCCGGCGATCATCTTCGTCGACGAGATCGACGCCGTCGGCCGGCACCGCGGCGCCGGCATGGGCGGCGGCCACGACGAGCGCGAGCAGACGCTCAACCAGATGCTCGTCGAGATGGACGGCTTCGACGTCAAGGGCGGCGTCATCATGATCGCCGCCACCAACCGGCCGGACATCCTCGACCCCGCGCTGCTGCGCCCGGGCCGCTTCGACCGGCAGATCGCCGTCGACCGACCCGACCTCGAGGGCCGCAAGCGGATCCTCGAGGTGCACGCCAAGGGCAAGCCGCTCGCGCCCGACGTCGACCTCGAGACCGTCGCCCGCCGCACCCCCGGCTTCACCGGCGCGGACCTGGCCAACGTGCTCAACGAGGCCGCGCTGCTCACCGCCCGCCAGGGCAACTCGGTCGTCACCGACGCCACCGTCGAGGAGGCGATCGACCGCGTCATCGCCGGCCCCGAGCGCAAGACGCGGGCGATGAGCGAGAAGGAGAAGAAGGTCACCGCCTACCACGAGGGCGGGCACGCCCTGGTGGCGCACGCGCTGCCCAACCTGGACCCCGTGCACAAGGTGACGATCCTGCCGCGCGGCCGCTCGCTCGGGCACACGCTCGTGCTGCCGACCGAGGACAAGTACACCCAGACCCGCTCGGAGATGATCGACACCCTGGCCTACGCCCTCGGCGGGCGCGCGGCCGAGGAGCTGGTCTTCCACGAGCCGACCACCGGTGCCGGCAACGACATCGAGAAGGCCACCTCGATGGCCCGCGCGATGGTCACCCAGTACGGCATGAGCGCCAAGCTCGGCGCGGTGAAGTACGGCAGCACCGACTCCGAGCCGTTCCTCGGCCGGGACATGGGCTCGCGGCCGGACTACTCCGAGGCCGTCGCCGCCGACATCGACGCCGAGGTCCGCGCCCTCATCGAGGCCGCCCACGACGAGGCGTGGGAGATCCTCGTGGAGTACCGGGCGGTGCTCGACCAGCTCGTCCTCGAGCTGATGGAGAAGGAGACCCTCTCCAAGGACGACATGGCCCGCATCTGCGCGCCGGTCACCAAGCGCCCGTCGCTGGCTCCCTACAACGGCTTCGGCAAGCGCACGCCGTCGGACCAGCCGCCGGTGCTGACCCCCGCCGAGCGGGCGGCCCAGGCCAACGGGGCCAACGGGCACGGGGCCACCGCGGCGGGCAACGGGCTGGTCAAGGGCGGCAACAACCCGGTCGGTGACGTCGGGGCCCCCGTCCAGAGATGAGCGAGATCCCGGAAGAGGCCGAGGACGAGGTCCGTCCGGACTTCTCGCGGGTCGACTCGGCGCGGGCGGAGGCCGCCGTCCGCGAGCTGCTGCTCGCGGTGGGCGAGGACCCGGACCGGCCCGGGTTGCGGGACACCCCCGCCCGGGTCGCCCGGGCCTACGCCGAGACCTTCGCCGGCCTCTGGCAGGACCCCGGCGAGGTCCTCGCCACCGTCTTCGACGAGGACCACGACGAGATGGTCCTGGTCCGGGACATCCCGATGTACTCGACCTGCGAACACCACCTGGTGCCCTTCCACGGCGCCGCGCACGTCGGGTACATCCCCGGTGACGACGGCCGGGTAACCGGGCTGTCCAAGCTGGCCCGCCTGGTCGACGTCTACGCCCGCCGCCCGCAGGTGCAGGAGCGGATGACCCGGCAGATCGCCGACGCGCTGGCCGAGCACCTCAAGCCGCGCGGCGTGATCGTCGTCGTCGAGGCCGAGCACCTGTGCATGGGGATGCGCGGCATCCGCAAGCCCGGGTCGACGACGGTCACCTCGGCCGTCCGCGGCATGTTCCGGGAGAACGCGGCCACCCGTGCCGAGGCGATGAGCCTCGTCCTGGGCCGGTGACCGGCCGCCGCGCCGAGCTCCTGCACCCGGGCCGGTGCGTGGTGATGGGCGTCCTCAACGTCACGCCCGACTCCTTCTCCGACGGGGGTTGCTTCGCCGACACGGCGTCCGCGGTCGCGCACGGCCTGGCGATGGCCGCGGCGGGCGCCGACTACGTCGACGTCGGCGGTGAGTCCACCCGCCCGGGCGCCGACCGCGTGGACGCCGCCGAGGAACGCCGCCGCGTCGTCCCGGTGGTCCGCGAGCTCACCGACGCCGGCGTGCGGGTCAGCGTCGACACCACCCGCACCGAGGTGGCCGAGGCGGCGCTGGAGGCCGGGGCGGTGCTGGTCAACGACATCAGCGGCGGGCTGGCCGACGACGGCATGGCCGCACTCGTCGCCGACGCCGGCGTCCCGTGGGTGCTCATGCACTGGCGCGGCCACAGCCGGGAGATGTACACGCAGGCCACCTACGGCGACGTCGTCGCCGAGGTCTGCGCGGAGCTGTCCGGCCGTGTCGACGCCGCGCTGGCGGCGGGCGTGGACGCCGCCCAGCTCGTGCTCGACCCCGGCCTGGGCTTCGCCAAGCAGGCGGCGCACAACTGGGCGCTGCTGGCCGCGCTGCCCGCGGTCGTGTCCCTCGGCCTGCCCGTGCTGGTCGGCGCCTCCCGCAAGTCCTTCCTCGGCCGCCTGCTCGCCGGCCCCGACGGCGCGCTGCGCCCGGCGCCGGGCCGGGACGCCGCCACCCTGGCCACCACCGTCCTGGCCGCGGAGGCCGGCGCCTGGGGCGTGCGGGTGCACGACGCCGCGGGCTCGGCCGACGCCGTGCGCACCGTGGCCGCCGTCCAGCGCGCCCGCGAGGAGGCCCGCCGTGACTGACCGCCGCGTCCCCGACCGGATCGCCGTCCGCGGCCTGACCGCGCACGCCCACCACGGCGTCTACGGCTTCGAGCGCGAGAACGGGCAGACCTTCTCCGTCGACGCCGTCCTGGAGCTGGACACCGCGCCGGCGGCGGCCGGTGACGACCTGATGAAGACGGTCAACTACGCCGAGCTCGCCCAGCGGCTGCACGCCGTCCTCACCGGGGAGCCGGTGGACCTGCTCGAGACCCTCTGCCAGCGGCTGGCCGACGTCTGCCTCGCCGACCCGCTGGTCGAGGCCGCCGAGATCACCGTGCACAAGCCGCAGGCCGACCTCGGCGTCCCCTTCGACGACGTGACCGTCACCATCCGCCGCGAGCGTGCGCCATGAGCCGGGCCGTGCTCTCGCTCGGCGCCAACCTCGGCGACCGCGCGAAGGCGCTGCGCACCGCCATCGAGGCGCTCCGGGCCGACGGCCTGGTCGCCCGCTCGACGCTGTACGAGACGCCGCCGTGGGGGCCGGTCGAGCAGCCGTCCTACCTGAACGCCGTGGTGTTCGTCCGCGGCGACCGCGACGCCGCCGGCTGGCTGGCCCGCGCGCAGGAGCTGGAACAGGCCGCCGGGCGCACCCGCGAGGTGCGGTGGGGCGCGCGCACCCTCGACGTCGACGTCGTCACGGTGACCGCCGACGACGGCACCCCGGTCCTCTCCGACGACCCGGCGCTCACGCTGCCGCACCCGCGGGCGCACGAGCGGGCGTTCGTGCTGGTCCCGTGGCTGTCGCTGGACCCGACCGCGGTGCTGCCCGGGCACGGGAGGGTGGCCGACCTGGTCGCCGCGCTCCCGCCGGAGGACGTGGCCGCGGTCGTGCGCTGGGAGCACCTGCATTGAGGCCGGTGAACCGCCGCGACCTGGTCGTCGTCGCCGTCGGGCTGGCGCTGGCCGCCTGGCTGCTGGTCCGCGTGACCTACGGCAGCCTGCCGCCGCTGCGCTGGTGGCTGCCGGTGCCGCTGGCGCTGCTCGCCGTCGTCGAGGCGCTGGGCGCCCGCACGCTGCGCGCCCGGCTGGCGGCCGAGCGCGCCGCCCGGCGCAGCGCCCGCGGGGGAGAGGCGGCTCCGCCGGCTGACCGCGGCGCGCCGCTGGTGCGCCGCGTCGAGCCGCTGCTGGTGGCGCGGCTGGCGGTGCTCGCGCAGGCCAGCGCCTTCGTCGGCGCCGCGTTCGTCGGCATCTGGGCCGGGGTGCTGCTGCACGTGGCCCCCGCGGTGTCCCGGCTGCAGGCGGCCGGGAACGACACCGTCACCGCGCTCGTCGGCGTCCTGTGCGCCGTCGCGCTGACCGTCGCCGCGCTGTGGCTGGAGTCGGTCTGCCGCATCCCGCCGGAGGAGCGCGACGACCCGCGGCAGGGGGACGGCGTCCGGGCCTAGCCGCTCACCCCCGGGCGGGCACCGGGCCGGCGGTCTCCGGAGCCGTCCCCTCCACCGAGCGGCGCAGCGCCGCGTGCAGCGACTCGGGGGTGAGCACCCCGAGGAAGACGTCGCCGTCGAGCACCGCGACCCAGCCGGCCTCGTGCTGGAGCATCGTCGCGAAGGCGGTCTTGAGCGACGCGTCGACGGGCACCCAGGCCTCCATCCGGTGCGCCGCCGACCCGACCGTGCCGGCGCCCGTGGCCCGCTCGGCCGACAGCCAGCCGTGCAGCCGGCCGTCGTCGTCGAGGACGACGGCCCAGCGGGCGCCGCCGGTCTCCAGCGACGCGCGGGCGTCGGCCAGCCCGTCGGCCACGTGCACGACCGGCGGCCGCTCCAGGTCGTCGGGGCCGATGCCGGTGACCGCCAGCCGCTTGAGGCCGCGGTCGGCGCCCACGAAGTCGGCGACGAAGGCGCTGGCCGGCCGGCCGAGCAGCTCCGCGGGCGGCGCGAACTGCTCGACGTGGCCGCGGGTGCTCATGACCGCGATCCGGTCGCCGAGGCGGACGGCCTCCTCGATGTCGTGGGTGACGAACACGATCGTCTTGCGCACCGTCTCCTGCAGCCGGAGGAACTCCGCCTGCAGCCGCTCGCGGACCACCGGGTCCACCGCGGAGAACGGCTCGTCCATCAGCAGGACGGCGGGGTCGGCCGCCAGCGCCCGGGCCACGCCGGCCCGCTGCCGCTGGCCGCCGGAGAGCTGGGCCGGGTACCGCCCGCCGTGGACGGCGGGGTCGAGGCCCACGGTGGTCAGCAGTTCGTCGACGCGGGCCCGGGTGCGCCGCTTGTCCCAGCCCAGCAGCCGCGGCACGGTGGCGACGTTGTCCCGCACGGTCTGGTGCGGGAAGAGGCCCACGTTCTGGATGACGTAGCCGATCCGGCGGCGCAGCCGGTCGGCGTCGACGCGGGTGACGTCCTCGCCGCCGAGCAGGATCCGCCCCGTCGTCGGCTCGATGACCCGGTTGATCATCTTCATCGTCGTGGTCTTGCCGCAGCCGGACGGGCCGACCAGGACCGACAGCTCGCCCGCGGCGAAGGTGAGGTCCAGCCGCTCCACGCCGACCGTGCCGTCTGGGTAGGTCTTGCTGACCCCCTCGAGCCGGATCTCCTCTGCGCTGCTCTCCCGGCCGCCATCGGCAGTAGCGTCCACGGGGTGACCTCCCTGGGTGCGCGCCCTCTGCTGGACGCGGTGAGCGACCCGGTGCCGGGGCTGCTCGCGGTGGACGAGGCGCCGAACCCGTGGTTCGACCCGTCCTACGTGACGGAGAACTGGGACTCCATCCTGTCCTACACCGGCGAGCACGTCCGGCTGACCGTGCTGGCGGTGGTGATCGGCGCGGCCATCGCGCTGCCGCTGGCGGTGCTCGCCCGGCGCAGCCGGTTCCTGTCGGCACCGGTGCTGGGCCTGTCCACGGTCGTCTACACGATCCCGTCGCTGGCGATGTTCGCCCTGCTGGTTCCCTTCACCGGGCTGTCGTCGAACACCGTGCTCATCGGCCTGGTCGCCTACTCGCTGGTCATCCTGGTGCGGAACTTCCTCGCCGGCCTGCAGGGCGTCCCGGCCGACGTCCGCGAGGCGGCCCGGGGGATGGGGCTGTCGCCCGCGCAGACGTTCTGGCGGGTGGACCTGCCGCTGGCCCTGCCGGCGTTCATGGCGGGGCTGCGGATCGCCACGGTGTCCACGGTGGCGCTGACGACGGTCGGCGTCCTGGTCGGCCACGGCGGGCTCGGGCAGCTGATCACCGGCGGGTTCGCGGCGAACTTCTACCGCGCCGAGATCGTCACCGGCGCGGTCGGGTGCGTGCTGCTCGCGCTGCTGGCCGACGTCCTGCTGGCCGGCGCCGAGCGGGCGCTCACCCCGTGGACGCGGGCGGTGCGGACGTGAACGACTTCTCGCGGGCGCTGGTCTACCTCAACGACCCGTTCAACTGGACCCGCCCCAACGGCATCGTCGACCTGACGCTGGAGCACCTGGGCATCTCCGCCGTCGCGGTGCTCGCGGCGATGGTCGTGGCGCTGCCGGTCGGCGTCGCCCTGGGGACGGCACGCCGCGGTGCGGGCCTGGTCGTCGTCCTGTCCAACGTCAGCCGGGCGGTCCCGACCCTCGCGCTGCTCACCCTCTTCGCCGTCAGCCCCATCGGCTTCGGCAACCGCGCGACGACGATCGCGCTGGCGGTGTTCGCCGTCCCGCCGATCCTCACGAACACCTTCGTCGGCTTCCGCGGCGTCGACCCCGAGGTGAAGGAGGCGGCCCGCGGGATGGGGATGAGCCGGGCGCAGGTGCTCGGCCGGGTCGAGCTGCCGCTGGCCCTGCCGCTGGTGACCACCGGCATCCGCACCGCGGCGGTCCAGGTGGTGGCGACGGCGGGGCTGGCCGCGCTGGTCGGCGGGGGAGGGCTGGGCCGGCTGATCAACCTCGGGTTCGGCCAGCAGGACTACGGCGTGATGATCGCCGGCGCGATCCTCGTGGCGGGCCTGGCGCTGCTCACCGAGCTCGTCCTCGCGGTGCTGTCCTGGGCGATCACCCCGGGCCCGCGCCGGCTGCCGTTCCTGCACGCCCGCACGACGCCGTCACGGGACGGCGCCGTGCCGGAACCCACCGCCAGCGGAGTGCCGCTGTGAGCTGCGTCTCCGGCTGATCGCGGGCAGGTAACGAGAGCGCAACACATCAGCGGGGGCGGTGTCGGTGTGCGGGGCCCGCGGGTTGCATGGGCCGCGCGGGGGACCCCCGCCAGACACGCGTCGCGGCCGCACGCCGCACGGGACACAGAAGGCGGGACACCATGCGCAAGCAGCGCGCCCTGGCTCCTCTCCTGCTCACCGGTCTGCTCCTGACCGCCGCCTGCGGCGAGTCGGGCTCCTCGGGCACCGGCGGCTCGACCGCGAGCGGCTCGGCCGCCAGCGGCGACGCCTGCGCCCCGGTGGCCGGCGACCAGCTGGTCGTCCTCGAGGACGACCAGGAGCTGCAGAACGCCGACAACATCGTGCCGGCGGTGACCTCGGCCACCGCCGCGGCCAACCCCGCGCTGGTGCCGGCCCTCGACGCGGTCTCGGCGGCGCTGACCACCGACCAGCTCATCGACATGAACGCCGCCGTCGACCTCGAGCGGCAGAGCGCCGAGGACGTCGCGGCGCAGTGGGTCGAGGACAGCGGCGTGACCGAGGGCCTCGAGCAGGGCAGCGGGCCGGTGATCGTGGGCGCCGGCAACTTCACCGAGTCGACGATCCTGGCCAACGTCTACGCCGGGGTCCTGCGGGCCGCGGGCTTCGACGCCACCGTGCGCGAGGTGGGCAACCGCGACCTCTACCTGCCGGCGCTGATCTCGGGCACCGACCTGCAGGTCTTCCCCGAGTACCTGGCCACCGTCACCGAGGCGCTCAACGCCCAGGTCAACGGCCCCAACCCGACGCCGATCGCCAGCGGCGACGCCCAGGCCACCCGCGACGCGCTGCAGCCGCTGGCCGACCAGGTCGGGCTGACCTTCGGCACGCCGTCGGAGGCCGCCGACCAGAACGCCTTCGCCGTGACGCAGGAGTTCGCAGAAGGGCTGGGCGTGAGCACGCTGTCGGAGCTCGCCGACGCCTGCGGCGACGGGTCGCTCGTCCTGGGCGGGCCGGCCGAGTGCCCGACCCGGCCGTTCTGCCAGCCGGGCCTCGAGGAGACCTACGGCCTGCAGTTCGCCGAGTTCCGCGAGTTCGACGCCGGCGGCCCGGCGACCAAGGCCGCCATCCAGCAGGGCGAGGTCTCGATGGGCCTGGTCTTCAGCTCCGACGGCGCCCTCGCGCAGGACTAGCGACTCCGGGCGGGCCCCCGGCCGCGGCACACGGGACGATTCCGTGCCGCAGTCGGGGGCTCGCTCAGCGTTACCCTGAGGTCATGCGGACGGGAGGACGGCTGCGCGTCGCCGGGCAGGTGCTCGGGTGCGTGCTCGCCACCGCCGCGACCGCCGTCGTCTTCCTCAGCGACGACCCACAGGTCCTGCGGGTGGCCGTGGTCGCCGTCGCCTGGGCCTGCCTCGGCGCCGCCTTCGTGGCCGGGCGCCGGCCGGAGCCGGCCACCGGCGGTCCCGACGTCGCCGCCCTCGAGGCGCAGCTGCGCCGGGCCCACGAGTCCGAGCGCGACCGCGACGCGGCCGCCCACCGCGAGTCGGAGCGGCAGCTGGAGGCGCGGGTCCGCGGCGAGTCCGAGGCGTCGATGCGCCGCGAGCTCGACGGGCTGCGGGCCGAGCTGGCCGGGCTGCGCGGGGACCTCTCGGGCCTCGGCGCGCTGCACGCCGAGGTCGCCGCGATCGGCGCCCTGCGGACCGACCTGGCCGAGCTGGCCGGCCTGCGCGCCGACGTCGGCCGGCTGCGCGCCGAGCTGACCGAGCGGTCCGCGGGCGAGCTGCCCCACACGGGCGAGCTGCACCACTCCGGCGAGATGCACATCGAGCGGGTGGTCATGCGCACCCAGTCGGTGCGGACCGGCCGCGAGCCGCTGGAGCCGGCGACCGCGGCCTGGCACGCCGCCGTCCCGCGGGAGCTGGGCGGCTGGCCCGCGCCGTCCGAGGGCCCCGGCACCGGGGTGCCGACCACGGCCGCCGTGCCGCTCCCCGCGCCGGAGCCCGAGCCCGAGCCGGTCGCGCGCGTGGTGACGCCGCCGCCGGTCCCGCGCCGGCGCCACACCGACCTGCCCGCCGGCCTGCTGCCCCCGGCGCCGCAGGAGCAGCTGACCCTCGAGCGCCCCTCCGTGCACTCCTCCGCCGCGCGGCACGGCGGTCACGGGGCACCGGTGCCGCCGGACGACGAGGCCGGCGCGGCGCGGCTCGCGCAGATCCTCGCCGAGAGCGGGGTCACCCCCGGCGGCCGGCGCCGCCGCTACCGCGACGCCTGAGGCCGCGGCAGTGGCGTCGGCTACGCCGGGCCGCGGGAGAGCGCGCCGCCGTCGAGCACGAGCGTCTGGCCGGTGACCCAGCCGGCGCCGAGCAGGTAGGCCGCGGCCTCGCCGACGTCCTCGGGCTCGCCGAGCCGGCCGGCCGGGTAGGCGCGGGCGGCCTCCTCCTCGCGCCCCTCGTACAGCGCGCCGGCGAACCGGGTCTTCACCACCGCCGGGGCGACCGCGTTGACCGTCACCTTCGGGCCGAGCTCCACGGCCAGCTGGGTGACCAGGTTGACCAGCCCCGCCTTGCTGACGCCGTAGCCGCCGATCATCGGCGATGCCTTGAGCCCGGCCACCGAGGCGACGACGAGGACCGAGCCGCCGTGCTCGGACATCCACGCCCGCCAGGCCTCCTGCACCAGGCCGAGCGTGCCGACGACGTTGGTGTCGAGGATCTTGCGGAACGCGTCGAGGTCCAGGTCGACCATCGGGCCGTACACCGGGTTGATCCCGACGTTGCCGACCAGGTGGTCGAGGCGGCCGAACCGCTCGACCGCGGTGCGCACCGCCTCGGCCCGGTGCGCGGCGTCCCCGGCGTTGCCCGCCACGCCGACGGCGACGTCGGGACCGCCGAGCGACGCGACGGCCTCCTCCAGCGCCTCGGGCTTGCGGGCGGTGAGCACCACGCGCGCCCCCCGGTCGACCAGGCTGCGGGCGATGGCCAGCCCGATGCCGCGGCTGCCGCCGGTGACCAGTGCGGTGCGTCCCTCGAACGTGCCCACGTCACTCCCTCGTGTCCGCCGGCGACCGCGTCGGCGCCGGTGCCGCCGCAACCGTAGGACCGCCCCGTCCGGGCGCCCCGCCCACCCCGGCGAGCGGAGCGTGAGCCACCCCACACCGCCGTTCCGTTGCAGGGGCCCCGGGGCCGACTCACACTCGCCTTCGGCGCGTCCCCCGCGTGACACACCCGGTCGCAGCGGACGGCCCGCCGGCACCACCGCACCGCACCCGCACCACCCGGGCCGCCAACGACGACGGTCCGCCCACCGAGTCCGGTACCCGCCAGGGACTGGAACGAGAGGTGACCCGATGCCTGCTGCCCGCAGGACCCCCCGCGCTGCCGGGCTCGAGCCCGCCGACAGCGCCCCCGCCCGGCTCCGCGTCGGTGTCATCGGCGCCGGCCGCGTCGGCGCCGTCCTCGGGGCCGCGCTCGCCGCCGCCGGCCACGACGTGGTCGCCGCCTCCGGCGTCTCCACCGCCTCCGCCGAGCGCGCCGCCCGGTTGCTGCCCGGCACCCCGCTGCTGCCCGCCGACGAGGTGGTCGCCGCTGCCGACCTCGTGGTGCTCGCCGTCCCCGACGACACGCTGCCCGGCCTGGTCGCGGGCCTCGCCGAGACCGGCACGTGGCGCGCCGGCCAGCTGGCCTTCCACACCTCCGGCGCGCACGGCCTGGCCGCCCTCGCCCCCGCGGAGCGGGCCGGCGTCCTCCCGCTCGCCCTGCACCCCGCCATGACCTTCACCGGTGCCCCCGAGGACGCCGACCGGCTCGCCGGCGCCCCGTTCGGCGTCACCAGCCGCCCCGAGCACCGGCCGGTCGCCGAGACCCTGGTGCTGGAGATGGGCGGCGAGCCGTTCTTCGTCGCCGAGGACGACCGGCGGCTCTACCACGCGGCGCTGGTCACCGGCGCCAACCACCTCGTCACCCTCGTCGCCGAGGCCGCCGACCTGCTGCGCCAGGCCGGCGTCGACGCCCCGGGCCGGGTGCTCACCCCGCTGCTCACCGCCGCGCTGGACAACGGCCTGCGCCGCGGCGACCGCGGGCTCACCGGCCCGGTCAGCCGCGGCGACGTCGGCACGGTGGCCGACCACCTCGCGACGCTCACCGACCGGGCACCCGAGTCGGTGGCCGCCTACGTCGCGATGGCGCAGCGGACCACCGAGCGCGCGCTGTCCGCCGGCCGGCTCAAGCGGCACGAGGGCGCGCCGCTGCTGGACCTGCTGTACGAGGCCGCGGACCCGGCCGGGTCCCGATGACGACGAGCACGCGTCCGGCCGTCGCGGAGACGGTCGCCGAGCTCCGCGAGCTGATCGCCCGACTGCCCGGCCCGGTGGCGTTGGTCCCGACCATGGGGGCCCTGCACGAGGGGCACCGCACGCTCGTCCGCGCCGCCCGCGAGCGGGCCGGCAGCGTCGTCGTGTCGGTGTTCGTCAACCCGACCCAGTTCGGCCCCGGCGAGGACCTCGACCGCTACCCGCGCACCTGGGACGCCGACCTCGCCGCGCTCACCGACGAGGGCGCCGACGTCGTGTTCCACCCGCCGGTCGACGAGGTCTACCCGCCCGGCTCGCTCGGCGTCACCGTCGACCCCGGCCCCCTCGGGTCGGTCCTCGAGGGCGCGGTCCGGCCCGGCCACTTCGCCGGCGTGCTGACCGTCGTCGCCAAGCTGTTCGGCCTCACCCGGCCCGACCTCGCGTTCTTCGGCGAGAAGGACTACCAGCAGCTGACGCTGGTCCGGGCGATGGTCCGCGAGCTGGCGCTGCCGCTGGAGGTGGTCGGCGTGCCGACCGTCCGCGAGGACGACGGCATGGCGCTGTCCAGCCGCAACCGCTACCTGGCGCCGGAAGAGCGCGCCCGGGCCGCGACGTTGAACAGGGCGCTGCGTGCCGGGGCGGACGCCGGCCCGCGCGGCGCCGCGGCCGTCCTCGCCGCCGCCCGCGAGGTGCTGGCCGGCGCGCCCGAGCTGGTGCCCGACTACCTCGAGCTCACCGACCCCGACCTCGGCCCCGCACCCGCGGCCGGCCCCGCCCGCCTCCTGCTGGCCGCCCGCGCCGGCGCCACCCGACTCCTCGACAACGTCCCCGTCACCCTGGGAGAGCCCCGATGATGCGCACGATGCTCAAGTCCAAGATCCACCGGGCGACGGTGACGCAGGCCGACCTGCACTACGTCGGCTCGGTGACGGTCGACGAGGACCTGCTCGACGCCGCCGACCTCATCCCGGGCGAGCAGGTGGCGATCGTGGACGTCACCAACGGCGCCCGCCTGGAGACCTACGTCATCCCCGGCGAGCGGGGCAGCGGCGTCATCGGCATCAACGGCGCCGCCGCGCACCTCGTGCACCCCGGCGACCTGGTGATCCTCATCAGCTACGGCCTCATGGACGAGACCGAGGCCAAGAGCCACATCCCGAAGGTCGTGCACGTCGACGGCGGCAACCGCGTCGTCGAGCTGGGCGGGGACCCCTCGGCCCCGGTGCCGGGCGCGCCCGACCAGCAGCGCAGCGACCTCGGCGTCCCCGTCCGGTGACCCTGGCGGCCCCGACCGTCAGCGGCCTGCCCACCCGGCTGGCCGCCCCCGCGCCGGGCTGGGAGCTGTCGGCCGACGTCTGCGTCGTCGGCTCCGGCGTCGCGGGCCTGTGCGTCGCGCTGCACGCCCGGGCCGCCGGGCTGTCGGTCGCCGTCGTCACCAAGGTCCGCGTCGACGACGGGTCGACCCGCTGGGCGCAGGGCGGCATCGCCGCGGTGCTCGACCCGGCCGACAGCCCCGAGGCCCACGCCCGCGACACCGAGGTCGCCGGCGTCGGGCTGTGCGAGCCCGACGCCGTCCGCACCCTGGTGACCGAGGGCCCGGCGCGGCTGCACCAGCTCATCGGCTGGGGCGCCGGCTTCGACCGCGACGAGTCGGGCCGCCTGCTGCTCACCCGCGAGGGCGGGCACACCGCCGACCGGATCGTGCACGCCGGCGGCGACGCGACCGGCGCCGAGGTCATGCGCGCCCTGTGCGAGGCCGTGCACGCCGACCCCGGCATCACCCTCGTCGAGCACGCGATGGTGCTCGACCTGCTCACCGACGCCGGCGGCCGGGCCGCGGGCGTCACCCTGCACGTCCTCGGCGAGGGCACCGAGGACGGCGTGGGCGCGGTCCGCGCGCGGGCCGTCGTCCTCGCCACCGGCGGGATGGGCCAGGTCTACGCCGCGACGACGAACCCCCCGGTGTCCACCGGCGACGGCGTGGCCCTGGGCCTGCGCGCCGGCGCGGTCGCCACCGACCTGGAGTTCGTGCAGTTCCACCCGACGTCGCTGTACCGCGGACCGGGCGCCCGCGGGCAGCAGCCGCTGGTCAGCGAGGCGCTGCGCGGCGAGGGCGCGGTGCTCCGCGACGGGGCGGGGGAGCGGTTCATGCTCGGCGTCCACCCGCAGGCCGAGCTCGCGCCGCGCGACGTCGTCGCCAAGGCCATCACCCGCGTGCAGCTGCGCGACGGCGTCGACCACGTGTGGCTCGACGCCCGGCACGTCCCCGGCCTCGCCGAGCGGTTCCCGACCATCGTGGCCAGCTGCCGCGCGATCGGCGTCGACCCGGTCACCGACCTGGTGCCGGTCACCCCCGCCGCCCACTACGCCTCCGGCGGACTGGTCACCGACCTCGCCGGCCGGACCACCGTCCCCGGGCTCTACGCCTGCGGCGAGGCCGCCTGCACCGGCGTGCACGGCGCCAACCGGCTGGCGTCGAACTCGCTGCTGGAGGGGCTGGTGTTCGCCGCCCGCATCGGCGCGGAACTGGCCCGCTCGCTGCCCCCGGCCGAGCCGGCCCGCGCGGCCGTCGCCGGGACCTCGGGCCTGCTGGACCCGGCCGGGCGGCGCACGGTCACCGAGACGATGTCCGGACGGGTCGCCGCGCTGCGCTCGGGCGCCGGGCTGGCCGAGGCCAGCGGCGTGCTCGCCGCGCTGGCCGCCGGGCTGGCGGCCGGCCCCGGCGCCACCCCCGGCGTGGCGAGCTGGGAGGCCACCGACCTGCTCACCGTCGCGAGCGCCCTCACCGCCGCCGCCGGCGCCCGCGAGGAGACCCGCGGCTGCCACTGGCGCGAGGACCACCCCGCCACCGAGGAGGACTGGCGGGTGCACCTCGACGTCCGCCTCGACGACGACGGCCGGCTGCGCCTGACCCGCCGGCCGGTGGGGACCCCCGTGGTGCAGCCGTGGTGACCGCCGACCCGCGGTCGCTGGCGGGCACCGGGCTGGCCGAGGCCTGGGTCGACGACCTGGTCGAGCGCACGCTGGCCGAGGACCTCGCCGGCGGGGCCGTCCTGCCGAGCGCGCCGGACCTGGCCGTCGCCCTCGACGTCACCAGCGCCGCCACCGTTCCCCCGGCGCAGTACGGCACCGCCGACCTCGTCGCCCGCGCCGACGGCGTCGTCGCCGGCCTGCCCGTCGCCGCCCGCGTGTTCGCCCGCCTCGCACCCGGCGCCACGCTCACGGCCGGTGCGGCCGACGGCGACCGGGTGACCCGCGGCGACGTGCTGCTGACCGTCCGCGGGCCGGTCCGCGCGCTGCTGGCCGCCGAGCGGAGCGCGCTGAACATCGCCAGCCGGGCCAGCGGCATCGCCACCGCCACCCGCGCCTGGGTGGACGCCGTCGAGGGCACCGGCGCCGTCGTCCTCGACACCCGCAAGACCACCCCGGGCCTGCGTCCGCTGGAGAAGTACGCGGTGCGCTGCGGCGGCGGGTCGAACAAGCGGATGGGCCTCTACGACGTCGCGATGGTCAAGGACAACCACGTCGCCGCCGCGGGCTCGGTCGCGGCCGCCGTCGCGGCGGTGCGGGAGCGGGCGCCGCGGGTGCCGGTGCAGGTGGAGGCGGACACCCCCGCGCAGGCGGCCGAGGCGGTCGAGGCCGGCGCGGACTTCCTGCTGCTGGACAACATGCCGCCCGCGCAGCTGCGCGAGGTGGTGGCGCTGGTCGGCGGCCGCGCGGAGCTCGAGGCCACCGGCGGGCTCACCCTCGCCGTCGCCCGCGAGGTCGCCGCCACCGGGGTGGACTTCCTGTCGGTCGGCGCGCTCACGCACTCCTCGCCGATCCTCGACCTCGCGCTCGACCTGCGGAGCTGACCCCCGTGCTGCTCACCGTCGACGTCGGCAACAGCCAGACCGTGCTGGCCACCTTCGACGGCGCCCGGCGGGTCGGGTGCTGGCGCGTGACGACGCACGCGCGGGCCACCTCCGACGAGATCCGGATGCTGTGGCGCGGGCTGCTGCGCGACACCGAGGTCACCGGCGTCGCCGCGTGCTCGACCGTGCCGGCGCTGCTGCCCGCGCTGCGGCAGCTGCTGGACTCCCTCGAGGTGCCGGTCGTGCTCATCGGCCCCGGCGTGCGCACCGGCGTCCCGCTGCACGTGGACAACCCGCGCGAGGTCGGTGCCGACCGAGTGGTCACCGCGCTGGCCGCGCACGAGCTGTTCGGCCGGGCGCCCGACGGCAGCGGCCGCCCGGTCGTGGTGGTCGACTTCGGCACCTCCACCAACGTCGACGCCGTCGGCCCCGACGGGCAGTTCCTCGGCGGCGCGCTGGCCCCGGGCGTCGAGGTCAGCCTGGAGGCGCTGGCCACCCGCGCGGCGCAGCTGCGGTCGGTGGAGCTCACCGTGCCGGCGCAGGCGATCGGCAAGAACACCGTCGCCGCGCTGCAGTCCGGGCTGGTGCTGGGCTTCGCCGGCCTGGTCGACGGGCTGGTCGGCCGGATCGCCGGCGAGCTGGTCGCGCAGTTCGGCGACCCTCCGGTCGTCGTCGCCACCGGGGGCCTGGCGCCGCTGGTGGCCGACAGCTGCCGCACCATCGGCGAGCGCGAGCCCGACCTCACCGTGCACGGCCTGCGGCTGGCCTTCGAGCGCTCCCAGGCCGGCGGCCGCCGCTAGGACGTCGCCGGAGGTGGCGCGGCGCACGGCCGTAGGCTCGGACGACGTGACCGACGAACCCCCGGGCCTGCCGGACGACGAGCTCCCCGAACAGCTCCGGGTCCGCCGCGCCAAGCTCGACCGGCTGCGCGAGTCCGGCGTCGACCCGTACCCGGTCACGGTGGAGCGCACGACCTCGCTGGCCGACGTCCGGGCCAAGCACCCCGACCTCGAGCCCGACACCATGACCGGCGAGCGGGTCGGCGTCACCGGCCGGGTCATCTTCAGCCGCAACACCGGCAAGCTGTGCTTCGCGACGCTGCGCGAGGGCGACGCCGAGCTGCAGGTCATGCTCTCCCGCGACCGGGTGGGCGCCGACGCGCTCGACGCCTGGAAGGCCGACGTCGACCTCGGCGACCACGTCTTCGTCGAGGGCGAGATCGGGACGTCGCGGCGCGGCGAGCTGTCGGTGTTCGCCGACTCCTGGCGCATGGCGGCCAAGGCGCTGCGTCCGCTGCCGGTGGCGCACAAGCCGATGAGCGAGGAGCTGCGGGTCCGCCGCCGCTACGTGGACCTCATCGTCCGGGACGACGCGCGCCGCACCGTCCGGCAGCGCGCGCAGGTGATGGCCGCGCTGCGGTCCGGGCTCACCGGCCGCGGCTTCCTCGAGGTCGAGACGCCGATGCTGCAGACCGTGCACGGCGGCGCCGCGGCCCGGCCGTTCCGCACGCACATGAACGCCTTCGACCTCGACCTCTACCTGCGCATCGCGCCCGAGCTGTTCCTCAAGCGGTGCATCGTAGGCGGCCTGGAGAAGGTCTTCGAGATCAACCGCAACTTCCGCAACGAGGGCGCCGACAGCTCGCACTCGCCGGAGTTCGCGATGCTCGAGTTCTACGAGGCCTACGCCGACTACCAGGACGTGGCGCGCACCACGCGCGAGCTGGTCCAGGAGTGCTGCGCCTCGCTGTTCGGCGACCACGTCGCGCGCCACCACGACGGCACCGAGATCGACCTGTCGGGGGAGTGGCCGCAGGTACCGCTCTACACCCTGGTCTCCGACGCCGTCGGCGAGGAGGTCACCCCGGAGACGCCGGTCGAGCGGCTGCGGGAGCTGGCCGGCCGGCACGACGTCGGCGTCGACCCGGCGTGGCTGCCCGGCAAGGTGGTCGAGGAGCTGTTCGAGGCGCTGGTGCAGGACTCCCTGCAGGCGCCCACGTTCGTCGTCGACTACCCGGTCGACACCTCGCCGCTGACCCGCGCGCACCGCACGACGCCGGGCCTGGCGGAGAAGTGGGACCTCTACATCGCCGGCATCGAGCGCGGCACCGGCTACTCCGAGCTGGTCGACCCGGTGGTGCAGCGCGAGCGGTTCACCCAGCAGGCACTGCTGGCCGCGGCCGGCGACCCCGAGGCCATGGTGCTCGACGAGGACTTCCTCGAGGCCCTCGAGTACGGGATGCCGCCCAGCGGCGGCGTCGGCATGGGCATCGACCGGCTCATGATGACGCTCACCGGACTCGGCATCCGCGAGACCATCCTCTTCCCACTGGTCCGGCCGATTTCCTGAAACACGCCGTACCGCTGCCGGACATTTCCTCCCCGAAAGGGCGACCCGCCGCGCGGGATTGGTCCGGCAGCTCCCTTCTGTGGTGGAATGTCCACGTCGCCGAATTCGGCGACGTGGATTGTCCGGCCACGGGGGCCGAGAGGGAGCGAGGAAAGCGGAATGGCGCGCAAGGTCCAGGTGATCCTGAGTGACGACCTCGACGAGGACCTCCCCGCCGACGAGACGGTGAGTTTCTCGCTCGACGGCACGAACTACGAGATCGACCTGTCCGAGAAGAACGCCGAGGAACTGCGCAACGCCTTCTCCCGGTACGTGCAGGCGGCCCGCAAGGTCGGCCGCGGCGGCGGCCGGGCCTCCGGCGGCGGCCGGTCCCGGGCCACCGGTGGCGGCGGCCGGATGGACCGCGAGCAGGCCGGCGCGATCCGCGACTGGGCCCGGAAGAACGGCCACAACGTCAGCGACCGCGGCCGCATCCCGGCCAGCGTCGTCGAGGCCTACGAGGCCGCCCACTAGACGGAGGACCCCCTCGCCCCCCACCCCTCGCTCCGCTCGGGGTGGGCCCCTGCGAGGGGGTCGTCCCAGCACGTCACCGGTGGCCCGGTCCCTCAGGGGGACCGGGCCACCGGCGTCCTCGGGGGACACGCCGTCCGCTGTCGGCGTAACGCTCCCGGAACACCGCCCCGTCACCATCGGTTGGACCGGGCAAGCCACCCACCGCACCGCCGGTCGCGACCGACGGGACGGCGTGGTCCGTGACTACAGTGGAATGACCGGTGCCCCAGCGCGCCGACGGACGTCGGGTGCTCCTCCCCGCTCGTGGGGAGGGACGTGCCGGACCAGCCGGTCAGAGGAGAAGCAGCAGATGTTCGAACGGTTCACCGACCGAGCCCGACGGGTGGTCGTCCTGGCGCAGGAAGAGGCCAGGATGCTCAACCACAACTACATCGGCACCGAGCACATCCTCCTGGGCCTGATCCACGAGGGTGAGGGCGTCGCTGCCAAGGCCCTCGAGTCGCTCGGCATCTCGCTCGAGGGTGTCCGCCAGCAGGTCGAGGAGATCATCGGCCAGGGCCAGCAGGCCCCGTCCGGGCACATCCCCTTCACCCCGCGGGCGAAGAAGGTGCTCGAGCTGTCCCTGCGCGAGGCGCTGCAGCTCGGCCACAACTACATCGGCACCGAGCACATCCTGCTCGGCCTGATCCGCGAGGGCGAGGGCGTGGCCGCCCAGGTCCTCGTGAAGCTGGGCGCCGACCTCAACCGCGTCCGCCAGCAGGTCATCCAGCTGCTCTCCGGCTACCAGGGCAAGGAGCCGGCCTCGGCCGGCGGCCCCTCCGAGGGCACGCCGTCGACGTCGCTGGTGCTCGACCAGTTCGGCCGCAACCTGACCCAGGCCGCGCGCGACTCCAAGCTCGACCCGGTCATCGGGCGGGCCAAGGAGATCGAGCGGGTCATGCAGGTCCTCTCGCGGCGGACCAAGAACAACCCCGTCCTCATCGGCGAGCCCGGCGTCGGCAAGACCGCCGTCGTCGAGGGCCTGGCCCAGGCGATCGTCAAGGGCGAGGTCCCCGAGACACTGAAGGACAAGCAGCTCTACACCCTCGACCTCGGCGCCCTGGTCGCCGGGTCGCGCTACCGCGGTGACTTCGAGGAGCGCCTCAAGAAGGTGCTCAAGGAGATCCGCACCCGCGGCGACATCATCCTGTTCATCGACGAGATCCACACCCTCGTCGGTGCCGGTGCCGCCGAGGGCGCGATCGACGCCGCCAGCATCCTCAAGCCGATGCTGGCCCGCGGTGAGCTGCAGACCATCGGCGCCACCACGCTCGACGAGTACCGCAAGCACCTGGAGAAGGACGCCGCGCTCGAGCGCCGCTTCCAGCCGATCCAGGTGGGCGAGCCGACGCTCACCCACACGATCGAGATCCTCAAGGGCCTGCGCGACCGCTACGAGGCGCACCACCGGATCAGCATCACCGACGGCGCCCTCGTCGCCGCCGCCACGCTGGCCGACCGGTACATCTCCGACCGCTTCCTGCCGGACAAGGCGATCGACCTGATCGACGAGGCCGGCGCCCGGATGCGGATCAAGCGGATGACCGCCCCGCCGGACCTGCGCGAGTTCGACGACCGGATCGCCGGCATCCGCCGCGAGAAGGAGTCCGCGATCGACGCGCAGGACTTCGAGAAGGCCGCGTCGCTGCGCGACAAGGAGAAGACCCTCCTGGCCGAGAAGGCCGAGCGGGAGAAGGCGTGGAAGGCCGGCGACATGGACGTCGTCGCCGAGGTCGACGACGAGCAGATCGCCGAGGTGCTGGCCAACTGGACCGGCATCCCCGTCTTCAAGCTCACCGAGGAGGAGACGACCCGTCTGCTCCGCATGGAGGACGAGCTCCACAAGCGGATCATCGGCCAGGAAGAGGCCATCAAGAGCGTCAGCCAGGCGATCCGGCGCACCCGCGCGGGCCTCAAGGACCCGCGTCGCCCCGGTGGCTCGTTCATCTTCGCCGGCCCCTCGGGTGTCGGTAAGACCGAGCTCGCCAAGGCGCTCGCGAACTTCCTGTTCGGCGAGGACGACGCGCTCATCCAGATCGACATGGGCGAGTTCCACGACCGGTTCACCGTGTCGCGGCTCGTCGGTGCCCCTCCCGGCTACGTCGGCTACGACGAGGGCGGCCAGCTGACCGAGAAGGTGCGGCGCAAGCCGTTCTCGGTGGTCCTCTTCGACGAGATCGAGAAGGCCCACGCCGACGTCTTCAACACGCTGCTGCAGGTGCTGGAGGACGGCCGCCTCACCGACGGTCAGGGCCGGATCGTGGACTTCAAGAACACGATCCTGATCCTCACGACCAACCTCGGGACGCGGGACATCTCCAAGGCGGTCGGCCTCGGCTTCCAGGCCGGGAACGACGACCAGTCGAACTACGAGCGCATGAAGACGAAGGTCCACGACGAGCTCAAGCAGCACTTCCGGCCTGAGTTCCTCAACCGCATCGACGACATCGTCGTGTTCCACCAGCTGACCGAGGCCGAGATCATCCAGATCGTCGACCTGATGCTCGCCCGCGTGGAGAGCCAGCTGAGCAACAAGGACATGTCGCTCGAGGTCACCCAGGAGGCCAAGAAGCTCCTGGCGGCCCGCGGGTTCGACCCCGTGCTGGGCGCCCGGCCGCTGCGCCGGACCATCCAGCGCGAGATCGAGGACGCGCTGTCGGAGAAGATCCTCTACGGGGATCTGACCGCCGGTCAGATCGTCGTGGTGGACGTCGAGGGCGAGGGCACCGACGCGAAGTTCACCTTCCGCGGCGAGACCAAGCCGATCGACCTGCCCGACACGCCGCCGGTGGCGCTGACCGTCGGCGACGACGAGGACGGCACCCAGGGCCCGTCGCTTCGCAAGGAGTGAGCAGGTAGCTCCACCGACAGGGGCCGTCTCCCGCGAGGGAGGCGGCCCCTGTCGCGTCCGCGGGGAGGGGGGCGGGGCGACGGCCCGCGGGGACCACCCGAGGCGGACGCCGGTCCACGGCGGGCTGCTGATCGCGTTCGCCATGGTCGGCGCCACGCCGGTCGTGGTGGCCGGCGCGGGCCTGCCGGGCGCCGTCCGCGGCCTCCTGCTCGTCCTGGCCACACTGACGGCGCTGGCGGGGTGGCTGCTGACCTTCCGCGACCTCACGCCGCCGCGGCGCCGCTGAGCGGGGCTCAGGCGGGGAGGGCGAACCGGCCGTCGTCGGTCTGCTCGACCAGTCCGTCGGCCAGCAGGGAGTCCAGGCAGCGAGACCGCTGCGCCGCGTCGTCCCAGGCGGCGTCGAGGGCCGGGGCGGGCACCGGGCCGTCGGCGGCGCGCAGGACGTCGAGCAGCCGGCCGCGGACCTGTCGGTCGGTCCCCGCGAACCGTTGCACCCGCCGCGGCGGCCCCTCGGCGGCCGGGCAGCCGGCCAGCCGCCAGGCGCACCGGTCGCGCACCGGGCAGGCGCCGCACCGCGGGGTGCGGGCCACGCAGACGAGCGCGCCGAGCTCCATGGCCGCCACCGAGAACCGGCACGCCCGCTCCCGGTCCGCCGGCGCCAGCGCCGCGACGTCGGTCAGGTCGGAGGCGCGCGCGGTGCCGGCCTCGGCGCGGCCGTGCACCAGCCGGGCCACCACCCGCCGCACGTTGGTGTCCACGACCGGCTGCGGCGTCCCGTGGCCGAAGCAGGCCACCGCCCGGGCCGTGTACGTCCCGATGCCCGGCAGCGCCTCCAGGGCCGCCACGTCGGCCGGAACGGCGCCCCCGTGCCGCTCGGTGAGGGCGACGGCGGTCTCCCGCAGCCGCAGCGCCCGCCGCGGGTAGCCGAGCTTGCCCCAGGCGCGGATCACCTCGGCCGGCGACGCGGCGGCCAGCGCGGCCGGCGTGGGCCAGCGCTCCATCCAGGCCTGCCACACCGGCTCGACCCGCGCCACCGGCGTCTGCTGCAGCATCACCTCGCTGACCAGCACCGCCCACGGGCCCACGCCGGGCCGGCGCCACGGCAGGTCGCGGGCCGCCGTGGCGTACCAGTCGACGAGGGCGTCCCCGAGCCCGGCGGTGCTGCTCACGGGGGTCCAGTGTGCCCGGCCCGGACCGGCGGCGTGCCCTGCCGGGGCGGCCGGGAGCCGCCGACTACGGTCGCCTTCGTGCTGCACCCGGTCGGGCCCCTGCCGGCCGCCGTCTACTGGCGACGGCGGCTGCTCGTGCTCCTCCTGCTCGTCGCCGTCCTCGGCGGCGGGAGCTGGCTGGGGGTGGCGCTGCTGGGCGGCGGCCCGGAGGGCTCGACCACGGCCGCCGGCACCTCGGAGGCGGCGTCGACGGCGCCGGCCGCTGAGGAACCGCCCGCCCTCGACCGGGTCCTCCCGTCACTGGCCAGCGTGCAGACCCCCACCCCACCGCCCACCCCGACGCCCGCGCCGCCCGCGGCGCCGGCCGCCCCGGTGCAGGAGGCCGGCGCCCCGTGCGGCGACGACGTCGTCGCGCTGGAGGTGCGCACGCCCGGCACGGTCGCCTCCGGGTCCTCGCCGACGCTCGAGCTCGTCGTCACCAACACCGCCGCGGTGCCGTGCACCCGCGTGCTGGACAAGCAGGTGCAGGAGATGGTGCTGCTCGACGCGGCCGGCGCCCGGCTGTGGGGCAGCAACGACTGCCAGCCCGAGACCAGCAGCGACACCCGCACGCTGCAGCCCGGCGAGCAGGTGGTGTTCCCGCTGGTGTGGAGCGGCCTGACCAGCGAGCCGACCTGCACCGCCGAGCGCGTGGCGGTGGCCCCGGGGCAGTACGTGCTGCGCGCCCGGCTGGACACCAAGACCAGCCCGGACGCCGTCCTGCAGGTGACCTGAGCGCGGCCGAGGGCGGGAGCCGTCAGCTGTAGCGGTCGAGTATCGAGGTCTCGGCCAGCCGGGACAGGCCCTCGCGGATGCCGCGGGCGCGGGCCTCGCCGACGCCCTCGACGGCGAGCAGGTCCTCGATGGTGGCCGCCAGCAGCTTCTGCAGGCCGCCGAAGTGGTCGACCAGCCGGTCGATGATCGCCGCGGGCAGCCGCGGCACCCGGGCCAGCAGCCGGTAGCCGCGCGGGCTCACGGGGGAGTCCAGCGCGTCGGCCGAGGTGGGCAGCCCGTAGCAGCGCGAGACGGCGGACAGGTCCAGCAGCTCGGTGGCCGACAGCGCCCGCAGCTCGGCGAGCACGTCCTCGATGGTCCGCGGCCGGCGGGTGCCCGCGGCGGGCAGGTAGTCGCGCACCAGCAGCGCGCGGTCCTCCTCGACGCCGGCGAGCATCTCGTCGAGCTGCAGGGCCAGCAGCCGCCCGTCGGTGCCGAGTTCGACGACGAAGCCCTCGATCTCGTCGGCGATCCGCCGGACCATCTCCAGCCGCTGGCTCACGCTCATCGCGTCGCGGACCGTCACCAGGTCCTCGATCTCCAGCGCCGAGAGGGTGCTGGCGACCTCGTCGAGGCGCAGCTTGTACCGCTCCAGCGCCGCGAGGGCCTGGTTGGCGCGGGCGAGGATCGTCGTCGGGTGCTCGAGCGTGTAGCGCCGGCCGGCCACGTAGACGCTGATGATGTGCATCGACTGGCTGACCGAGATCACGGGGAACCCGGTCTGCACGGCCACCCGCTCGGCGGTCCGGTGCCGGGTGCCCGACTCCTCGGTGGGCACGGTCGGGTCGGGCATCAGGTGCACGCCGGCCCGGACGATGCGCAGCCCGTCGGAGGACAGGATCACCGCGCCGTCCATCTTGGCCAGCTCGCGCAGCCGGGTGGCCGACAGCGCGACGTCCAGGGCGAACCCGCCGGTGCAGATGGACTCCACGACCCGGTCGTAGCCGAGCACGATCAGGGCGCCGGTGCGGCCGGCCAGGATGCGCTCCAGGCCGTCGCGCAACGCGGTCCCCGGGGCGATGCGGCCGAGCAGTTCGCGCAGGGCGACCTCGGAGTCCACAGCGGGGGGCACGGGCGCTCCTGACGTCGTCGTGGTACGGCCACCGAGTCTACGTGGCACGCCGACCTGCCGGTCGGGACCGGGGTGTGGTGAGCAGGCTCACCCGGGGAAGAGCCCGGCGAGCGCCGCTCCCAGGTCGGGCACCTCCATGAGCCGGATGCCCTTGGGGGCCTGGCCGGCGTCCGGCGGGACCAGCGCGAGCCGGTAGCCCTGGCGGGCGGCCTCGGCCAGCCGCCGGCCGGTGCCGCCGACCCGCCGGATCTCCCCGGACAGGCCCACCTCGCCCAGCGCGATCATCCCCTCGGGCAGCGGGGTGTCCCGCGACGCCGAGGCGATCGCCAGCGCGAGCGCGAGGTCGGCCGCGGGCTCGGCGATCTTCACGCCGCCGACGGAGGCGGCGAACACGTCGGCGTCGGCCAGCCGGACGCCGCCGCGCCGCTCGACGACGGCGTTGACCATCGCGACCCGCTGCGAGTCCAGCCCGCTGACCGCCCGCCGCGGCGAGCCGCCGCCGGTGTTGGTGGCGACGAGGGCCTGCACCTCGGCCAACAGGGGCCGGCTGCCCTCCATGGTCACCGTGACGCAACTGCCGGGCACCGAGGCGGTGCGGCGCGAGACGAACAGGTGGGAGGGGTCGGGGACGCCGACCACCCCGCCGTCGCCGATCTCGAAGCAGCCGATCTCGTCGGCCGGGCCGAACCGGTTCTTGGTGGCGCGCACCAGGCGCAGGGTGGAGTGCCGCTCGCCGTCGAAGGACACGACGACGTCGACCAGGTGCTCCAGCGCCCGCGGCCCGGCGATCGCGCCGTCCTTGGTGACGTGCCCGACGAGGATCGTCGTCATCCCGCGGGACTTGGCGACGGCGGTGAGCGCGGTGGCCACCGAGCGGACCTGGGTGGCGCCGCCGTCGGTCCCCTCGACCGCGGAGGAGCGGACGGTCTGCACGCTGTCGAGCACCAGCAGCGAGGGCGCCACCTGCTCGACGTGGGCGAGCACGGCCGACAGCTCGGTCTCGGCGGCCAGGTAGAGCCGGTCGTGCAGGGCGCCGATCCGCTCGGCGCGCAGCCGCACCTGCGCGGCGGACTCCTCGCCCGAGACCACCAGCGTGGGCCCGTTGGACTCCGCGACCCGGTGGGCGACCTCGAGCAGCAGCGTGGACTTGCCGACGCCGGGCTCGCCGGCGACGAGGACCACCGCGCCGGGCACCAGGCCGCCGCCGAGGACGCGGTCGAACTCGGGGATGCCGGTGGGCACCGCCCGCGCGCCGTCGAGCTGGACCTGGGCGATCGGCCGCGCGGGCGCGGTGACCGGGCCGGCGGCGACCGAGCGGAGCGCCGGCGCGGCGGGCCCGACCTCCTGCAGCGTGCCCCAGGCCTGGCACTCCGGGCACTTGCCCATCCACTTCGCCGACGAGAAGCCGCACTCGGTGCAGCGGTGGGCGGGACGGGCGGACTTCACTCCGGAGGGCACGCCGCCACGGTAGGTGGGGGTGCCGACACTCCCGGGGAGGCCGGGCGGGTCACCGGAGGCAGGTCACCCCGGGCCGTCACTCGGCCTGGGTGTCCTCCTCGCTCTCCGGGTTCTCCTCCTCGAGGCCCTCCTCGAAGTCGAAGCTCTCGCCCCGCTCGATCTCCTCGTCCGGACCGGCGACCAGCGCCTGCGTGGTGATCTCGCCGGCCTGCTCGAAGGTCAGGGTGAGCGTCACCGTCTGCCCGGCCGTCAGCTCCTCGCCGAGGTCCTGCAGCGTGACCGTCGCGCCGTCCTCGCGCCCGATGTAGAGGGCGGTGTCGGCCGGGATGTCGAGCGACAGCCGGGTGCTCGCCGTGCCGCCGGCCGACGCACCCGGGGTGGCACCGGTGCTGCCCGGCGTCGGGGTGGCCGTGGGGGAGCTGCCGGCGGGCGACGACGGCGAGGGGGTGGGCCCGGTCGCCGAGACCAGCACGCCGTCGAAGCCCTCGCCCTCGATGCCGGTGAGGGTGTCGTCGGCGTCGGAGGCGTTGACGATCGTGAGGATCAGCTCGGCGTCGTCGCCCTCCTCGTACCGGCCGTTCTCCGGCGGGGCGAGCAGGACCTGGCGCAGCAGGATGTCCTCCACCTGCGCCTGGGGGCCGACCTTGTCGCGGTCCTGGGTGCCTGTCTGGGAGACCTGGCCGGCGCTGCAGGCGCCGAGCGCGACCGGGCTGAGGACGAGGGCACCCATCACGGCGGCGCGCAGCGCGCGGTTCACAGCGGTCGACCTCCACGGGGAAACAGCAGCCGGCCACCGTGTGTCTCGATGGCCCGAGTCGCGCCGAGCCTAACGGTCCGCCCACCGTGTCCGCCGGGAGGTGAGGCCGATGGGGCGCCCAGGACCCGGTGCCGGCGGCGAGCCGAGCGACCCTGCCCTCGCTGACTTCCCCGAACGGTCGCCCGGTACGCGTCGGTGGACCTTCGCCGACCAGCTCGGCCCGCACGTCCTCGACGCGCCCGCCCAGCCGGTGCTCCTGGTCGAGTCGAGGGCGGTGTTCGCCCGCCGGCGGTTCCACCGGCAGGAGGCCCACCTGGTGCTCTCCGCGCTGCGCCACCGGGCTGCCGAGCGGGGGACCAGGCCGACTTCCACCGGGTCACCACCTACGCCGAGGCCCTGGACCGGTACGACGAGCCGCTGGGCGTCTGCGCCCACCGCCTGGAGCAGCCGCGACCACGTGCTGCGCCGCCCCGGCCCGCAGGTGCTCGCCGCGCGCGGCTTCGTCAGCAGCCAGGCCGAGTTCGCCCGGTGGCCTAGGCCGCGGCCGCCGCCGGCTGCTGGTGGAGGACTTCCACCGCGACGCCCGCCGCCGCCTCGACGTCGTCATGGACGGCGCGGAGCCGCTGGGCGGGCAGTGGAACCGCGACCACGAGAACCGGAACCCGCCCCGCGGGACGGCCGCTCCCCGGCCCCGGAGCGTGGTGCCCACCGAGGACGAGATCGACGAGCAGGCGCGCCGACCCCGACCGCCGGGAGGCCGACGGGGAGGTCTCCTTCGTCGGCGAGGACGGGCCGCGGCGGCGCCTCGGCGACGACGCCTGCCCCTACACCGCCGGCTCCTGGGCCTTCCTCGAGCGCAACCGCGAGCGGCTGGCCGGCAACCAGCGGATGCGCCGTCCGCTGCAGGGCCTGGACCGGCTCGGGGACCTGCCGGCCGTCGTCGAGCAGGAGGCCGCCCGGGGCGCCGCCGCCCCCTGATCGGGGGACGGACGGTCCAGTTCCGCGCCCCGCCTGCCGATGCCTCCCCCGGCACGGGGGACGGCACGGGAGGTGCGGTGTGGCGGTCGGTACCGCGTTCGACGACGTCCTCGCGGCGGCCCGGACGGGCGCCGCGTGGGCCTTCGAGGTGCTCTACCGGGACCTGTCCCCGGTGGTCACCGGCTACCTGCGGCTGCACGGCGCCCCGGACCCCGACGACCTGGCCAGCGAGACGTTCCTCGCGGTCTTCCGCGGGCTGTCGGGCTTCACCGGCGACGAGGCGGGGCTGCGGTCGTGGGTGTTCACCATCGCGCACCGGCGGCTGGTCGACGACCTGCGCCGGCGCAGCCGCCGCCCGCTGCTGGCCGACGGGGGCGCGGACCTGCTGCCCGAGGTCGCCGGCGGGGACGTGGAGGACGACGTCCTGACCCGGCTGGGCGCCGAGGCGGTGCACCGGCTGTGCGCCGGCCTCCCGGAGGACCAGCGCTCGGTCCTGCTGCTGCGGGTCCTGGCCGACCTCACCGTCGAGCAGGTCGCCGCGGTGACGGGCCGCTCGGTGGCCTCGGTCAAGGCGCTGCAGCGGCGCGGGCTGCGCCGGCTGCGCGGGGAGCTGGAGCCCGCCGGGACCACCCGGACGAGGGAGACGACGACGGGCCGCGCACCCCTGCGGGTCCGTCCGGCGATGACGGGGGCGAGATGACCACGCCAGCCGACGCCCGGACCGCCGAGCGGGCCCTCGAGGCCTGCCTCGCCGGCCGCCCCGTGCCCGGGGGCGCGCAGTACCTGACCGCGTTCACCGACGCGGTCCGGTCCTCCGCCACCGCGCCGGGCCGCCCGAACGCGGCCCTGGCCGAGCTGCTGGCGACCGGTCTGCTCACCGACCAGTCGGACCCGTCCACGCGGACGACCGGGCACCCCGCCCGGGCCTCACGGAAGAGACCCCACGTGTTCATCACCTCCCTCGCCGCCAAGTTCGCCGCGCTCTCCGCGGTCGCCAAGGCCGCCGTCGCCGGTGGCGCGGTCGCGGTCGCCCTGACCGCCGGCACCACCGCCGCCGTCGTCCAGCCCGAGGACACCACCCCCGCCCTCGTGGAGGCCGGCGACGACGCGGTCGCCGACGACACCCCCACCGGCGACGACGTGCCGACGGAGGGTGACGGGACCACCGGCGACACGACCGACGACACGGACACGACCGACGGGTCCACCGAGGGCGACGCCACCGACGGGACCACCGACCAGGAGGTCGCGGAGGAGCCCGCCACCGCGCCCACGACGCCCGAGGAGGACCTGCTGGCCGTCCTCGACGGGGCGCCCTTCGGCGGTCTCGTGCACGGGATCGTGGCGGCCAGCCGGACGTCCGGCGCCCAGGTCGGGCCGCAGGTCAGCCACTGGGCGCACGAGCGCAACACGGCCCGTCAGGCCGCCCGCGAGGCCGCCCGCCAGGGCACCGTGACCGAGCCGGTCACCGAGCCCGTCATCGAGGAGCCGGCGACCGACGAGCAGGAGGTCGTGGCCCCGGCGCCCGCGCCCGAGGAGCCCGTCGCCACCACCTCGACCGGCGGCAACGGCCACGGCAACGGGGGCGGCAACGGCAACGGCAACGGGGGCGGCAACGGGGGTGGCGACGGCCACGGCAACGGCAACGGCAACGGCCGGAAGTGACCGACGGCGGGGGGGGGGGGGCGGGGGGGGGGGGCCGCCCCCCCCCCCCCCCCCCCCCCCCCCCCCCCCCCCCCCCCCCCACCCCCCCCCCGCCCCCCCCCCCCCCCCCCCCCCCCCCCCCCCCCCCGCCAGCAGCAGCACCACGTCGAGCACCGTCAGCAGCAGGACCGCCGGGAAGGCCAGCCGGCGGAAGGGCGCCGTCCCGGCCAGGGCGGCGACGGCGACGGCGGGCACCGCCAGCACCAGCCCCGCCCAGCCCCACCACGCGGGCGGGCCGGCCGGGCCGAGCACGAGCACGAGCGACGCCGTCCCGAGCAGCAGCGCTCCCAGTACCGCCGACACGCGGGGACCCAGCCGGTGCGGCAGCCCGCGCACCCCGGTCGCCAGGTCGTCGGCGATGTCGGGGGCCACGTTGGCCAGGTGGGCCGCCGCACCCAGCGCCGCGCCGGCGGCCGGCAGCCACCACGGCGCGACGGGCACGCCCGGCGCCGCGGCCACCACCCCGGCGGGCAGGGCGCCGAAACCGGTGACGTAGGGGAGCCCGGAGGCCACCGTGCGCTTCAGACCCGCGTTGTAGGCCCAACCGCTGGCCACCAGCACCAGCAGCAGCAGCCCGGGCACCCAGCCCAGCGCCAGGGACAGGACGACGGCCGCGGCGGCCGCGCCGAGGGCCGCCGCGCGCAGCGTCGCGGGGGCCACGGCGCCCTGCACGACCGGCTTGTCGGCCCGCGCGACGGCGCGGTCGCGGTCGGCGTCGAGCCAGTCGTTGCTCCACCCGATGGACGCCTGACCTGCGAGGACGGCCAGTCCCACGAGCACCACGCGCCCCGGCGACACCTGCGCGGTGACCGCGAGGAGGGTCGCCACGACGGTGACCGCGACCGCCGGCGGCGCGTGCGTGGCCAGGACGAGCGCGCGGACGGAGGCGCCCCGCGAGGCCCGTGCAGGCACACCGACCACGCGCTGTCAACCCCTCCCGGGTACTTCATCAGGCCTCTGACCTGCGGATATCCATCGGCGGACCGTTCCGGCCGTCAGTGTGCCGTGCTAACCTGGGTACAGCGAAAGGGGTCACACACACATGGGCTTCACTGTCGGCGAGACCGTCGTCTACCCGCACCACGGTGCCGCTCTGATCGAGGCGATCGAGACGCGGGTCATCAAGGGTGAAGAGAAGGCCTACCTCGTGCTGAAGGTCGCCCAGGGCGACCTGACCGTGCGCGTGCCGGCCGACAACGCAGAGATCGTCGGCGTCCGTGACGTCGTCGGTCAGGACGGGCTCAACCGTGTGTTCGAGGTCCTGCGGGCCCCGCACACCGAGGAGCCGACCAACTGGTCGCGCCGCTACAAGGCCAACCTCGAGAAGCTGGCCTCCGGCGACGTCAACAAGGTGGCCGAGGTCGTCCGCGACCTGTGGCGCCGTGACAAGGACCGTGGCCTCTCCGCCGGTGAGAAGCGGATGCTGTCCAAGGCCCGCCAGATCCTGGTCAGCGAGCTCGCGCTCGCCGAGGGGACCAACGAGGACAAGGCCGAGGTGCTGCTCGACGAGGTCCTCGCCAGCTGACCCCCGCACCCTCGCTCTCCCGGACCGCTCCCGTGTCCGCTGTCGGCATCGTCGCAGCGGCCGGGAGTGGTTCGCGTCTGGGGGCCGGCAGGCCCAAGGCGCTCGTCGAGCTGGCCGGCCGCCCGCTGATCTGCTGGGCGGTCGACACGCTGCTGGCCGGCGGCGTCGACGAGGTCGTGGTCGCGGTGCCCGCGGCCGAGCGTGACGCCTTCGCCGCCGTCCTGCCGGGCAGCGTCGCGCTGGTCGACGGCGGCGCCACCCGCACCGCCTCGGTCCGCGCCGCGCTGGCGGCCGCCGGCCCCCGCGCCGACGCCGTCCTCGTGCACGACGCCGCCCGTCCGCTGACCCCGCCGGGCGTGGTGGCCCGCGTGCTCGACGCGCTGGCCGCCGGCGCGCCCGCCGTCGTGCCGGTGCTGCCGGTCGTGGACACCACCGTGGTGGTCGACGCCGCCGGCACCGTCACCGCGACCCCCGACCGCGCCACGCTCCGCCGCGTGCAGACCCCGCAGGGCTTCTCCCGCCGCGTGCTCGTCGAGGCCTACGACGGCCTGCCGGCCGGCGAGGAGCTGACCGACGACGCGGCCGTCGTCCGCGCGATCGGCGTCCCGGTCAGCACGGTGGCCGGCGACGAGCGCGCCGCGAAGGTGACCGTGCCGCACGACCTGCACCTGGCCGCGCTGCAGGCCGCCCGGTGAGCGACGACCTGCCCCGCGTCGGCCTCGGCGTCGACGTGCACCCCGTGGAGGCCGGCCGGGAGTGCTGGCTGGCCGGGCTGCCGTGGCCGGGCGCCGACGGCTGCGCGGGGCACTCCGACGGGGACGTCGTCGCGCACGCCCTGACCGACGCGGTGCTGTCCGCGGCCGGCCTCGGCGACATCGGCGGGCTGCTCGGCACCGACGACCCGCGCTGGGCCGGCGCCCGCGGCGTCGCCGTCCTCGAGCACGTGCGGGAGACCCTGGCCGCCGCCGGCTGGCGGGTCGGCAACGCCGCCGTGCAGCTCGTGGCGCCCACGCCGAAGCTCGGCCCGCGCCGCGCCGAGGCCGAGGCGGCGCTGTCCGCGGCGCTGGGCGCCCCGGTGAGCGTCACCGCCACCACCACCGACGGGCTGGGGCTGGTGGGCCGCGGCGAGGGCCGGGCCGCCCTGGCGACGGCGATGGTCGTCCGGACGGGGTCCGTGGACTCCGCGCTGGGCTGACGCCGCGCTCCGTAGACTTCGCGCAGTGAGCCTCCGCCTGTACGACACGGCCGCGCGCGCGGTCCGGGACTTCACGCCCCTGCGTCCCGGCGAGGCCTCGGTGTACGTCTGCGGGCTCACCGTCCAGGGGCCGCCGCACGTCGGGCACGTGCGCGCCGCCGTCGCCTTCGACGTGCTGCGCCGCTGGCTGACCGGGAGCGGGCTCGAGGTCACCTACGTCCGCAACGTCACCGACATCGACGACAAGATCCTCGCCAAGGCCGCCGAGCACGGCGTCCCGTGGTGGGCCTGGGCGTACACCAACGAGCTGGCCTGCACCCGCGCCTACGACGCCCTCGGCGTCCTGCCGCCCACCTACGAGCCGCGCGCGACCGGGCACGTTCCCGACATGGTGGCGCTGGTCGAGCGGCTGGTGGAGCGCGGGCACGCCTACACCGTCGACGGCGACGCCTACTTCGACGTCCGCAGCTTCCCCCGTTACGGCGAGCTGACCCGGCAGGCGCTGGGCGACCTGCAGCCCGCGGCCGACACCGACACCGACGAGCGCAAGCGCGACCCCCGCGACTTCGCGCTGTGGAAGGCGCACAAGCCCGGCGAGCCGGAGACCGCGAGCTGGCCGACCCCCTGGGGCGCCGGGCGGCCCGGCTGGCACCTGGAGTGCTCGGCGATGGCGGGGCGCTACCTCGGCGCGGAGTTCGACATCCACGGCGGCGGGCTGGACCTGCGCTTCCCGCACCACGAGAACGAGCGCGCCCAGTCGATGGCCGCCGGCCTGCCGTTCACCCGGTACTGGATGCACAACGGCTGGGTCACCCTCGGCGGCGAGAAGATGAGCAAGTCGCTGGGCAACACCGCGCTGGTCGACGAGGTCGTCCGCCGGGTGCGGCCGGTCGAGCTGCGCTACTACCTGGTGGCGCCGCACTACCGGTCCACCGTCGAGTTCACCGACGCCGCGCTGGCCGAGGCGGGCGCCGCCTACCGGCGGGTCGAGTCGTTCGTGCACCGCGCCGCCGAGCGGGTCGGCCGGGACACCCCGACGAGCCTGCCGCCGGCGTTCCGCGAGGCCATGGACGACGACCTCGGCACCCCGGCCGCGATCGCGGTCGTCCACGAGGTCGTCCGCACCGGCAACACCGCCCTGGCCGAGGGCGACGACGCCGCGCTGGCCGACGCGCTCGGCGCCGTCCGGGGCATGCTGGGGGTGCTGGGGCTGGACCCGCTCGACCCGCACTGGGCCGCCGGCGGGGGCACCGGCGACCGGCTGGCCGAGGTCACCGACGGCCTGGTCCGGCTGGCGCTGGAGCAGCGGCAGGCCGCCCGCGCGCGCAGGGACTACGCGGCGGCCGACGCGCTGCGCGACCAGCTCACCGCCCTCGGCGTGCAGGTCGAGGACACCCCGCAGGGACCCCGATGGGAGCTGACCCGCTGATGGCCGGAAACAGCCAGCGCCGCGGCCGCACGAGCGGCGCGGGCAAGAAGGGCGCCACCGCCGGCACGGGCGGCAAGAACCGCCGCGCGCTGGCCGGCCGCGGGGCGACCCCGCCGGCCGAGAAGCGCACCGGTCACCCGGCGCAGCGCCGGGCGCAGGCCGACGCCCGCCGCCGCGCCGAGCGCGACCGCAGCCGGCAGCGCGCCGAGGAGGCGCCGGAGCTGCTGCTCGGCCGCAACCCCGTCGTCGAGGCGCTGCGCGCGCAGATCCCGGCCACGGCGCTGTACGTCGTCACCGGGGACACCGCCCGCTCCGACGAGCGGGTGACCGAGGCGGTGCAGCTGGCCGCCGACCGCGGCCTGCCGCTGCTCGAGGTGGGCAGGGCCGAGTTCGACCGGATGTCGAACAACGCGCTGCACCAGGGCATCGGACTGCAGGTCCCGCCCTACGAGTACGCGCACCCCGACGACCTGCTCGACGTCGCCCGTGACTCGGGCCGCCCGCCGCTGGTCGTGGCCATGGACGGCGTCACCGATCCGCGAAACCTCGGCGCGGTGGTCCGCTCGGCGGCCGCCTTCGACGCCCACGGCGTCGTCGTGCCGCAGCGGCGCGCCGTCGGGATGACGGCCTCGGCGTGGCGCACCAGCGCCGGCGCCGCCGCCCGGCTGCCGGTGGCCCGCGCGGTCAACCTGGCCCGCGCGCTCGCCTCCTACCAGGACGCCGGGCTGCAGACGGTCGGCCTGGCCGGCGACGGCGACGTGGACATCGCCGACTACGACGGCCTCGCCGACCCGGTGGCGCTGGTCGTCGGCGCGGAGGGCGCGGGGCTGTCCCGGCTGGTGCGCGAGCGCTGCGACGTCGTCGTCCGCATCCCGATCGCCCGCGACACCGAGTCGCTCAACGTGAGCGTCGCGGCCTCCATCGCCCTCTACGCCGCCGCCCAGGCCCGGCTATGACACGGCGGTCCTACCGGACCGCACCGCGGCCAGGTGCCGTCCCCCCTGACGCCGTGAGCCCCGGCGGACGCGTCCCTCCTCGGGGACCCTCCGGGCCCCGCTCGTCGGTCGCAGCCACGCGGCCAGGTGCCGTCCCCCCTGACGCCGTGAGCCCCGGCGGACGCGTCCCTCCTCGGGGACCCTCCGGGCCCCGCTCGTCGGTCGCAGCCACGCGGCCAGGTGCCGTCCCCCCTGACGCCGTGAG